>NZ_LMLV01000002.1:0-211799 GCF_001422685.1 Paenibacillus sp. Leaf72
AAGACCCCTTGAAGACGACGAGGTTGATAGGTTCGGGGTGGAAGCGCAGCAATGCGTGCAGCTGACGAATACTAATCGGTCGAGGGCTTATCCTAACAAACACGCTAAAGTTTCATGACTTGTCTTTCGCATCCAGTTTTCAAGGCGCAACTCAATCGTAGCGTCTTTACCGTTGAACCTTTTTTACCAGGTCATTCAACGAACAGCTGAAATATTCCCTGATAGCTCAGTTGGTAGAGCACTCGACTGTTAATCGAGTTGTCACAGGTTCGAGTCCTGTTCGGGGAGCCATATGCTCTCATAGCTCAGTAGGTAGAGTGCATCCATGGTAAGGATGAGGTCACCGGTTCGATCCCGGTTGAGAGCTCCAGCTTTATTCGTAAGGCCCGTTGGTCAAGGGGTTAAGACACCTCCCTTTCACGGAGGTAACAGGGGTTCGAATCCCCTACGGGTCACCATTTATTGGGGATTAGCCAAGCGGTAAGGCAACGGACTTTGACTCCGTCATTCTCAGGTTCGATCCCTGAATCCCCAGCCATTTCATGAGTCATTAGCTCAGCTGGTAGAGCACCTGACTTTTAATCAGGGTGTCGTAGGTTCGAATCCTACATGACTCACCATTTTTCCTTATAGCTTTACCCATGCGCGTGTGGCGGAATTGGCAGACGCACCAGACTTAGGATCTGGCGTTTCACGACGTGGGGGTTCAAGTCCCTCCACGCGCACCATAAACACAAATTGAGCCATTAGATCAAAGAATCTGATGGCTTTTATAATTGTCCAAAATGCGCATTACCGTATACGACACATTTGGAGTGCGTAATAGGAATACAACGTATAGATACATAGAAATCCTTTGTTTTCAACACTTTGTGTCGCCGCTCACTTCCGCGGAAGTGAGCGGCGACAACGCATTTCTTCTTGCAAAGTCATGCTTTTAGCGTAAATCCGGGACATTATTAATGTGACTGCCACAGTCGCTTTTCAACCTATGCAGTTTATGGTCGTATATAAGCGGAACAATGTCATTTGTTATGTCCTGGAGTGAGGCTTTTTTGGCGGAAGTAAACGATAAGGGAATCACGGTTGTAAAGATATGTCCGGGATCTACCGAATAACTTGTTTGAGGTTATGGGGACACTCATCGTTGCTCCCTGTTTTGCAACCATTTAACCGTCCCAATGAAGCCTGCTAGTCCTGTTATGAATACCAGAAAATAACTAATGCCCGTCAAGGGGAAAAGAGCTACTCCGTTTTCCTTCAAATGCAAAGCAGGAACAGACCAAGGTAGATAAGCACCAATAGCGGTTGGCCCGATTACCAGTGCCAGCATCAAAGTTGTAAAAGCAAAGCCGATCGGTACCAGATAACCGCGTGAAATGCAGGCCAATAGGGCAAGAGGTGCACTTATAGATAGGTGAAGAATTCCAATTGTAAGTATCAGGAAAAAATAATGCTGTACAGTTGCTGATGAGAATCCAGGTAGTCCAGATGCGAAACCAACTATTACGGCGTATGCTAAGCTGATCAGCATCATCACAATACACCAGAATACAATTGCGGTATATTTGGCAATTGCTATTTTACCGCGCGATATAGGCAGCACTAGCAGATCCTTAAGTGTTCGATCGGAATACTCACGGCCAAATGTCCAGCTTGTTATCAATCCAAATCCCAGCAGCCCAAATACGGATGCATACAAAAACGCAATCTTTTCAAAAAAGGAAGACCAATCGGACTGCCCCAGGAACAACGTGATAACGAACAAGGTGAACAGAAGCGTCCCCCATAAAACAAAGGATCGACGCAATTTATAAATCTCAACGCTGCAGGCTGTCAACAACTGTCTCATTCGTTGTTCCCTCCTCGAGCTCTGATTACTTTGAAAAAATAATGCTCCAGATTCTCTTCTTCAATTTTAAGCATGGCGAGCGGCACTTCATGATGCACAAGCAATTTCGCAATATGTTCGGGATGATTAACGGCATGATCATCCGTTAGCGCTAGGCAGTTATTCGAAGTCGAAAGTACCGTATACCCAGAGTCAGATAGAATAGATAGAGCCTTCCAAGCATCCTTCGTTCCGATCATCAACTGCTTTCGGCGAATTGCTTCAAAGTCTTTTGTTGTAAGTTCCTCCAGGAGTACACCCTTGTGAATAATACCGATTCGAGAAGCCAATTTGGAGATTTCCTCAAGGATATGGCTCGATATAAAGACGGTAACACCATGTTGAGTTGCTAGAGTTTTAAGCATTTCACGTATTTCTACAATTCCCGCGGGGTCAAGCGCATTGGTTGGTTCATCAAGAATCAGAACGTCCGGTTTATGAATTAATGCTTTGGCCAATCCAAGCTTTTGCGCGTTGCCCAGTGACAAATCTTTGGCCTTGGTATTCGCGTATTCAGCCAATTTTAATTGCTCCATCATATCGTTAACTGTCCTTGGAACCATTAATCCTCGCAACCTGGCCATCAAGTTCAAGTTTTCCCTAACTGTAAACTGGGGATAAGCATAAGGGACTTCCACCATATAACCTACCCGTCTGGACAAGTCGAAATTCCGGTTGGTCCATCGCTGACCGAATAGATATACTTCTCCGGAAGAAGGCTTGCTCATGCCGAGAAGGGCACGGATAGTTGTCGTTTTCCCGGCGCCGTTTAACCCCAGGAAGCCATAGATTTCTCCCTTCTTAACGGAAATCGAAACCCCATCCACTATGACTTTATTTCCGTATTGCTTTGTCAGGTTAACGGTTCGAATAATATCTTCCATAGTAACAGTCCCTCCATAGCCTTGATTGAATGCATTCTATAAAAGAGCCGGCGGCATCTGAGAATGCCCGCCAGCCTGGCTCAAATCAAATAGCGCGATAAATAGAGTTCAAGTATTGTGGAATCGATGAAGTGTCCTCAATAGGGGTGCGTAGCGCAATATAACCATCGGGACGAATCAATATGAGTTCTTCGTTTGTTACATCGTATACTCGATAGGCATTTCCTGCCGTGTCGATTATGCCTTTGGCTTCCCCCGCATGGGAGGGCAGAATGCAATGCACGTGGAGTTCGTCGTAAGTGAAGTTCTCCAAAGAAGGATGATCTGAGCAATTTACAAAAGCTAATAGCGTCCAGTGTGGGCCGCGGAACAGGTCAAAAGCACTTCCAGCGAGCCCTGTGCCTTGAAGACTCTCGGCATTAGGAGCACGATCTCCGGGCAATGAACGGGTAACATTCGTTCGAGCAGACGGACGGGTAAGAGAACTTGACCGGTAAGAAATGAGAAGTCCGCTCGTCAGATCGTCGGATATGGCGCTTAAGGATTGGGACAACGCTATGCTTTCAGTCGCCGTTCCTACGACCCTTTCCATCTTCTTTGTGCTGTCCTCAAGCACGGCTCGAGCTACGGGGTGGCGCTCCTCATTATACGTGTCGAGCAAGGCGGGGCCTGCTCCTCGTATGACGGCTGTCAGCTTCCATCCGAGGTTGTAAGCATCTTGTATCCCCGTATTCATGCCTTGGCCGCCGGCCGGCGAATGAACATGAGCGGCATCGCCAGCAAGGAAAACTCTGCCGTTGTGGTAACATTCAACCATGCGGACGTTGATCCGGTAGATGGATAGCCATGAGGCATCCGTGAGCCGGACACGTCCGGCGCCTGCTCGCCGGTCAATCATGGCTTGGTACTCTTCTAGTGACGGCTTCTCCGGTTCTTCAATTTCTGCTGCAATTGTAGCCTGAAGTTGCCAAATGTCCGAATTCGGCAATGGTGTCACCCCGACCATCCCCTCTGGAGATGTCCAGATATGGATATGGTCACGATCCAGCCCCTCCAAACGTACATCGCCAAGGTACCACCGCTCATGATCGTGTGTTTCCCCAATCAGCGGCAAATGAATAAACTTGCGGATATTGCTTTTGCCCCCGTCAGCGCCAACTACATATCGGGCGCGAATTTGCTCTTCTCCTTGTGGTGTATTCACGATTACCGTTACGCCATCCGAATCCTGAACAAGCCCAACTGCTTCCACGCCCAACTCAACTTGACCGCCAAGCAACGCATATCGGTCGCGCAATGCTTTTTCCACATCAAACTGAGCAATCCAGACCGGATCACGATAAGGTGTCTCAAGTTCGGCGCTGGCTGCCACGGTAATAGCCGGCTTGTCCACGCTTCTGCCATCTGGGGTATAATAACGGACAGGCAAATCCACGACGCCTGTGTCAACAAGGTAGCGAACGGCCCCCAAATCATCGATGACTTCAAGCGAGCGGGGCTGGATTCCTTTGGCGCGAGATGCTACGTTATACAAGGTGCTTCGTTCAATAATGCGATGGTCTACGTTTCGACGGCCAAGGTCGCACGCAAGTGTAAGTCCGGTTGGTCCGGCTCCGACAATGAGAACATCAACAAAAGATTGCATGGTTTTCATGGATAAAACCCTCCTTGATTATTGCTTTGTTATGCCACAAATGATATACTACACCGTATAGTGTAATTTGTAAAGCGAAACAACGAGTTTTGAATTATTTGCTCATACTAGGGGGAAACTTGAGAATGGATCATACGGAAAACAAGAAAATCCGCAAAGGCTCTTCAGACAAACGAGCTAAAATTATTGCGGCGGCACGAGACCTGTTTCTTTCAGAGGGGTTTGATCGTACCAGCGTCGATACGGTCGCAGCTAAAGCGGGAGTTTCCAAACGGACAGTTTATGATTATTATGGGGACAAACAGAACTTATTGCTCACTGTTCTCGAAGAAACCAGTTCGGCGGTTCTGGACATGATTGAGCAAGGAATTTCAGACCACCTCAGGGAATTCAAGGATTTGAATCAGGCGCTCATCTTATTTTGCGAACAAATTGTTGATTCTGCGAATGGTTCGTCCGATTACACCGCTTTGATCCGTCTAGTTCTGACGGAAGCCGCGAATCTGCCAGCCTTATTCCTAGAAAGGCTGGACAACGCGACGGAAGAGGGGATTATCAGGAGGTTTACAGAGTTTGGACAAACCGGATTACTCAATGTGCCCGATCCTGAAATGGCTACAAAGCACTTCGCTGCATTAACGTTTTTGTTGGTATTCAATCAACCTAGAAAAACTGGGACTTTGGAGGAGGAACAAACCAAACGTATAATTACTGAAGGTGTACGCGTCTTTCTTTGCGCCTATGGACAACACACCGTTCAAAATAAATGATCTGACGGCCTGTTCGAACGTAATTTGCTGGTTTTGCGGCTCGACGGATTGCTCAGGAGACTGCAAAAATCGATGTTTTGGATTTCGAAAAAAAGTTTGCAATCGGCGAGAAAACTTGATATTATAACAATTTTCGCTAAAACGAGCGGAATGAATCACCGCCTAGGTACTCACCAATCTTAGGATCTGGCGTTTCACAACGTGGGGGTTCAAGTCCCTCCACGCGCGCCATTTAATTAAATTCAACCCTTTTTATCTGAAAAAGATAAGAAGGGTTTTTTGATGTTTTTTATCAAGGTCCTTCCTCCAATTTATCCAGTAAAGTACGCCCGATTTTCCATGTTGCTTGTAGGTTTGATTGTGTATAATGGCATAGCAGTGAGAATTACTATCAATGAAGAAACAGAAAAGGGTGAGTTCGGTGGTAAATGGAACAAGGAAATACACGATTAGGTTAGCAACGCTGCTTATAGGATGTCTAATCGTTCTCGCAGGCTGTGGTACAGCGGCAAATTCGGGATCGGAATCAACAGCGTCTCCAGCACAACAGACAAATGCAGCGACGGGGCAGGAGCCAGCTGACGCTTCTAATACACGTATAGTCACTGACTCATACGGAGAGAAGGAAATTCCGGCTAATCCGCAGCGGATTTTTTCAGTGAGCGCTACTACGCCATTGCTGGCACTAGGTATTACGCCGATTGGCGGCTTGAATTATGAAATTACACCGGATTATTATTTAAATAGTTATAAAGATCAAATTACGATCGCTGGAGATTATCCGATTAATTATGAGTCGGTTTTGGAATTGAAGCCGGATCTTATTATTGCTTCTTCCTTTGTTGAAGCCGATGTCGTTGACCAGCTCAGCAAAATTGCACCTACGGTTATTTATCCATGGGGAGTAAATTTGTATGAGCAGCTGAAGTTCATAGCCGGTATTGTAGGGAAAGAAGCAGAGGCCGAGCAGTGGATTAAGCAGCATGAGGAGAAAGCGGCGAAATACAAGGAAGAGATTAAGCAGTATGTTGAGCCAGATGAGACAGTTGCTGCGATTCAAATTTTTAAAAACTCGTTCCAGGTAGCCGGCAATCGCAACATGGGACATGTGCTTTATGATTTGCTGGGGCTTAAACCGCTGCCATCCATTCAGAAGCAAATTGATGATAGCGAAGATTATTTTGTGTATACCGATTCACTATCGCTTGAAAAACTGCCGGATTATGATGCGGATCGGTTGATCGTAAAGGTAGATATTACACAGCCGGGTTCGGAGCAATTTTTTGAAGAAATGCAGCAATCGGCGATTTGGAAAAGTCTTTCCGCAGTGAAAAATGGCAAAGTATATATCGTACCGCATGATAAATGGTGGTCCTATACGTTGTTTTCGACCGACGCTTTGCTGGATGAAACGATGCAGTTATTCAAAAAATAAACGAACAGCTGGCAATGAAGCTTTCCTGATTCAATGGGAAAGCTTTTTTTTTATAAATATAGGAAAGGATATGGTTTTTCCATCCTTTCTCTATGTTTCTACGCGAAACGGAAGCTTTGCCGCCAAAGGATGGCTTCAGCCGTTTACGCTTGGGCATTTTTCCGCTACAATAAAATGATAGCATTTTTGAGAACGGTTATCATAATGGGAGGGGAACAAGGTCAAATGGCGGATATGGATGAACACCTAGATGATTTGCAGCTCCGCTGGGTTCAGATTACTAAGGGCTCATGTACTGAAGGGATACCAGCGCTTTCCCAAAACGCTATGGCATATACGTTATTGGCCATAACGCAAGGAACGGCAGCTGTGTTGTTCCAAGGACATCCTATATTGCTTCAGCCAGGCACCTGTGTTCTGTTTGAGCCCAAGTCAACTATAGAGGTCGGTGGAACGGTGGATGGACGGATTCAGTATTATTCGCTTGAGTTTGAAGCCGCTTCCACTAGTGTTGAAGAGGCTGGCAAGGAGCTGCTTTCCTTTGCCTTGGGCTATCCCTTCTTCATAAAGCCGTTTGCCCCATTCATGGACGTTATGGATTCATTGTTTGATTTACGAACGGCTGTGAGCGGAATGGAGCGATTTAAGCGCAATATTAACCTGCAGGAGGCCATTTATTTATTTGCTGCCGCCGCTGCGGCTTCTAACGACTCCAGGGATGCGGAGCATGCCGTACAACGAACGATTTTATATATGAAGGAATACTATAAAAGCAAAATAACGCTGCCGGAGCTCGCGAATTTGGCGGGTGTGGGCATACGACAGTACACTCATTTGTTCAAGCAGGTGACGGGAGCAAGCCCGATGGATTATTTGGGCAAGCTGCGCATGGACCGGGCTAAGAAGCTGCTGCTGGTCGCTTCGAATGATATGGTCACAGTAGCCAGCCATGTTGGCTTTAAGGATGAATTTTATTTTAGCCGAAAGTTTAAGCAGCAGGTTGGCGTATCACCCCGGGTATATATGCAGACGAGAGAGCCCCGGGTTATTGGCCTTCTCTATACATCGCATTTGCTGGCCCTTGGTCATGTGCCTGTAGGCGCCCCCGATTACCATCTATTCGAAAATTATTATGTGCGTGAGCATGCAAGAGCAATGACCCCGTTCAAATGGGAACCATGTGACATGGATGCTGTTCGAGCTATGAAGCCTGACTTGATTTTAGGTTATGAGCATATGCTGTCTGAGGAGCAGGAGCAGCTTAGCCAACTAGCCGAGGTTATTCCTATCGATTGGCATACCCAGGACGTTTATGGGCAGCTGCGACAAATTTCAGCCATTGTTGGCAAGCGGAAACAGGAACGAGAATGGATGGAACGGCATTTGGCTAAAGCGGATCAAGCGAGGGAACGGGTCCAGCGTCTTATTGGTGGCAAGGAGACATGCGCCGTGCTGGTCATGGAAAGCGATACATTCAGAGTAGTAGGGGGCCGAAATATGGGACATGTTTTTTTTCAGACACTTGGCCTCAATCCCCATCCGCTTGTGAAGCAGCATATGGAGGCGGGAGCGCCGTTTATTTTTTCCGAGCCTAAACCGTATCATGAGCTGTCAAAATACGACGCCGATCGGCTCATTATTATGGTCAACCCGAAGGATAAAGGGGCTCCAGAAGCTTTTAAGCGGTTGATAATGTCCGAACGATGGCAAAATCTCGCGGCAGTCCGCAGTGGCAGCATGCACATAGTTCCTTTTAACAAATGGTGGGTGTACTCGCCGCTGGCCATTGATGGGCAGCTTGATGAGGCGGTTGCCCTTTTGCACAACGAAGATGTAGGTTAATGAGTAAAACTATATATAGAAATGAGTTGATCATGATGTGGCCTGAAACGATAGACGTGCTGCTTAATCACCGCTCCATACGGAAATTCAAATCGAACCCCATTCCACAGCCGACACTGGCAAAAATAATAGAGGCGGCGCAGCAGGCTTCTACCTCAAGCAGTATGCAGTGCTTCACGGTAATCAACGTGAGTGACCGAGATAAGCGGAAACAGCTGGCCGAGCTTTCCGGCAACCAGGCTTATATTGAGGAATGCCCAGTTTTTCTCGTCTGGTGCGCGGATCTGTTCCGTTATGAGCAGGCAGCCAAGCTTCATTTTGAGGGCGATATGACGAGCACGGTTGAAAATTTTATCGTTGCCACAGTCGATACTGCGCTGGCAGCTCAAAATGCAGCAATCGCGGCAGAATCGCTTGGCTACGGAATTGTGTATATTGGCGGTATCCGCAACAATCCGCAGGAGGTTTCAGCGCTATTAGGGCTGCCATCGCATGTGTACCCCGTATTCGGAATGTGCATGGGGGAGCCGGATCAAGCGCCGCTGAGGCGTCCAAGATTGCCACAGCAGGCGATTTTGCATGAAGACAGCTATGATCAGAAAGCAGTGGAAAGCGGCATTCGGGAGTATGACGAGACGATTAGGCAGTATATGCTGGAGCGGTCAGAAGGAAAGCTGAATACGAGCTGGTCCGAATCAATGGCGGCCAAAATCAATCATCCGCGTCTGCATATGGGCGAGTTTCTCCGCAGCAAAGGCTTCTTGCAACAATAAGAAGCCGTTAGGCGGGGTTTGGGCTGTGCAAATTTATTTTAGCCTTAACAATTGCTTTATTTTCATTGACTTTATACGTGAGAACGATTATCATTAATTATTGAATGATACTGATAATAGTTATCATGCTTAATGAATGATAAGTCGTGTGTTTTTAAAATATAAGCATTTATAAGTTTCACACTTATAATGGGCTTATTTTTCAACGCGAAACGGTAGCTTTGCCGCCAGAGGACGGCGACAGCCGTTTCACCTTGAAATATAGAAAAGGGTAACCTAACGCTATCCTATCTCTATATTTTTCGGAATGAAACGCGCCGCGCCGCCAGAGGATAGCGACAACCGTTTCACCTTATATAATAAAATCAGCAAAAAACCCGTATAAGCGGGCATCGGAAGGAGCGTGCATGTCACATGATTCGCCTCACAACATCGAATCTCGACATTGCTTATGATGAACGGTTAATCGTTCAAGATCTGAATATTGCTATCCCACAAGGAAAAATTACTGCGTTGGTAGGGTCTAACGGTTCGGGTAAATCGACGATTTTGAAAACGATGGCTCGTCTGATGAATCCATCTGCAGGCAGCGTATTGCTGGATGGGAAGTCGATTCATAAGCAAGCGACGAAGGAAGTGGCGAAGCAGCTGGCGATTTTGCCGCAAAATCCGACTGCTCCAGATGGTCTGACTGTATCTGAGCTTGTATCGTATGGACGTTTTCCTTATCAGAAGGGCTTCGGCTCTGTGAGCAAGGATGACCGTAAAATTATTCAATGGGCGATTGAAGCGACAGGAATGGTTGATTTTGCAGACCGTCCGGTTGACCAGCTGTCAGGCGGCCAACGCCAGCGTGCCTGGATCGCGATGTCTTTGGCGCAAGAAACGGATATTTTATTTTTGGATGAGCCAACCACGTTCCTTGATATGGCGCATCAGCTCGAAGTATTGCATTTGCTTGAGAAGCTTAACGAGGTTAATAACCGGACGGTCGTTATGGTTGTCCATGACTTGAACCACGCTTCGCGTTATGCGCATCACATGATCGCGATTAAAAAAGGCAGTGTCGTTGGCGAAGGCTCGCCGCAACAGGTTATGACACCGGAGATTTTGCGCGAGGTGTTTAACATTGAAGCGGATATTATGCCTGATCCGCGTACCGGTGTTCCGCTGTGCATGCCGTATGCGCTCGCAGGCGAGTCGGCTGCATCCAAAGTCATTCTTGATAAGAAACCGGCATTAGCTGGAGTCGTATAGTTGGTCATCAAACCGTGCTGGAAGGAGCACGGTTTGATGTTTTTATGGCGAGACATGCAGCGAAGGAAAGCTCAGCACGAGGAAAAAAGTTTTTTTTGAAAAAGAGCAAATAACAGTTGCAATTCCCTCCGCAACATGATATATTATTACTTGTCGCCGCGATGAAATACTTGAGAAATACAGGCGGAAATATAATGCGGACGTGGCTCAGTGGTAGAGCATCGCCTTGCCAAGGCGAGGGTCGCGAGTTCGAATCTCGTCGTCCGCTCCATATTGTGTGCCCTTAGCTCAGCTGGATAGAGCGTTTGACTACGAATCAAAAGGCCAGGAGTTCGAATCTCTTAGGGCACGCCATTTCTTTACAAAAGAATCGTCTGTCGGGACGTAGCTCAGCTTGGTAGAGCACCTGGTTTGGGACCAGGGGGTCGCATGTTCAAATCGTGTCGTCCCGACCATTATTTGCGGGTGTAGTTCAATGGTAGAACTTTAGCCTTCCAAGCTAATAGCGTGGGTTCGATTCCCATCACCCGCTTAACGAAGAGAAAGACTTGAAACCCTTGTGCAGCAGGGGTTTTTTGCTTGCTGTTTTTTCAAATTCGGACGAGTACTTTTGGTCTATGGGGCAGATCGTGGGGCAAATCTCAGCTTTTTTGGTTTTAATGCCTCTAATTACGAAGAAAGCCTTGCGGCATGCAAGGCTTTTTGTTATGGGATATTTTTGATCCATTGTTAGGTCGCTGCGTGGGATTGTCATTATTTGTAGAAAAGTGGAGGTAAAGAGCGGAGCAATGTTGTATAATTTGTTAATTACATACTTGAAGCGAAGGGAATGATTGTTAATGGTAAAAGCGATTGTAAGTTTAGTTGATGGATTGAATTTGAAGGACCCAGAGGCGCAACTGGAGATTACATTTGATAACGAATTTTTGATTATCGTAGAGCATGCTTATAAAGGCTTTAAAAGAAATGTGGAAAACACATTCAAAATTCCATTGGCTAACTTTCTTGAATCAACGCTGACAACAGACAAGGACATGGAAGAGGTTCAAAAAAGTGTAATCGGCCGTGGAATTGTCGGTGGACTTATTTTTGGTCCAGCAGGGCTGGTATTAGGTGGCATGTCGGGCATCGGTACAAAAAAAGGGAAAACGTTGCAAGTATATATCGTATCTTACGTGTCCTCTTCGGGAGACATTAATAACATTACCTTCAAAATGCCGCTTCCAATGGTTAGTGTTACCCGGAAATTTGACCAGATATTAAAAAAGAACATGCAATTGGTTCTAAGAAGCGAGGCTGCTTTAAAAATATTAGGTGATATGGAAGATCAAAAATCAGGTCCATCAGAAACGATCTTATAATTTCTACCCTCATTCCGCCTAAAGTAATGGAGGTCTGATAAATATTGAAGCAGAACAAATATGATGAGTCCTCTTTTTTCACAAATTATAGCCAGATGGCTCGTTCGATTGGGGGACTGGACGCCGCTGGAGAATGGTCGTTCTTTCGGCAAATGCTTCCGGAGCTGGCTGGTACAAAAGTACTCGATCTAGGCTGCGGGTTTGGCTGGCATTGCCGCTATGCGCGGGAGCAGCTGGCCCGCTCGGTTGTTGGGATTGACCTTTCGGGCAACATGCTGGAACGGGCAAAAGAAATGACGGACGATGAGCAGATTGAATATCGCCAGCTTGCGATTGAGGACATCGATTTTCCAGCAGAGGAGTTCGATATCGTTATTAGCTCGCTTGCGCTGCACTATGTGGAGCAATTGGGTGACCTTTTCAAGAAAATCCATCATTGCTTGGCGCCAGGCGGAGCTTTTGTATTTTCAGTCGAGCACCCGGTGTTCACTGCGCTTGCGGGGCAGGACTGGCATTATGGGGTAGAAGGGGAAAAGCTGCATTGGCCGCTTGATGATTATCATCGGGAGGGCCTGCGCCATTCCAGATTTTTGGAGCATGATGTCGTTAAATACCATCGTACGGTTTCAACTTATATGAACCTTTTGCTTGAATCCGGGTTTGAGCTTAAACAGCTTTCGGAGCTTGCGCCAACGAAGGAGTTGCTGGATAGCCATCCAGCTTGGCAGGAGGAAATGCGCCGTCCGATGTTTCTTTTAGTTTCGGCAGTTAAAAAATAACAAAATAAAGATGCTAATTGAATAATAAAGCAGATTTCGGCTTCATACTATACACATTTAGTTCCTTTGTACCGATAATAAATGACAAATACCCAGTTTTTATGTGGTAGTTATGAATTTGAAGGGACGAAGGAATGGTGGAGTCGAAATTTAATTTAGATGCATTATCGCGCAGCTCAAGCTCAGATGATGTAGAGGTACATGAAGCATATGGGCTTCAAGGCTTTGGGGGCTGGCTCTTTTTATTTCAAATTAGCATTTGGCTCGGAATAATGATGGCGGCGTATCAAATAATAAAAGGCTTAGAATTAAAAGAATTGTCATCCATAATGAGAGTAACAGAGAAGAGTTGGGAGACGGCGCCAGAATATGTTTTATCCCAATGGCTTGGCTATTTGCAAAATCCTTTTATCATTATAATACTGATTCCCATTATGCTTATGTTCTATTTTGAGAAGAGACAGACGGTTCATTGGATTAGAGGTTACCTTATTGTCATATCACTGATTTCAATTGCAAATTGTTGGCTGAGTTATTATTCGGACAATTATTATATAGTTGAATCTCGGATAGGTGAATATTTAATAATAATGACAATAATTTCAGTTATTAAAAATCTAATTTGGATTGTTTACTTTACTGTATCTGAAAGAGTTGAGAATACATTTGATAAATAGCTCTTCATAAAAAAGTAAAAGGCTGCGGGCCGATGTATCGCAGGAGCGTCTGTCCGGCCTATTAGAGGCGTAATACTGGAGACATTTGCTGCAAGTGCAAGCAGCTATCCAATCAAGAGAGACGTTTGCTCTGTGTAGAACAGAGCAGGCGTCTTTTTTTGATTTGAGGGAGGCGAAGGAGACTCAGAGGAGGGGAGTGAACGGAGGGGAGGAGGTATGGGATAAGCGATATGGCGATGGATAGTTCATCCCAGGACATGTATCAAGGCTATAAGCGCTCCTGCACGCGCTCAATCAATCGGGATCGCGATGTATATGCCAGTTCCCCAGCCCAGCTTGCTGCGGATAGTTAAACCGAAGGTTTTGCCATAGGTAAGCTTCAATCTTTTTTGCGTGTTAAACATGCCGATATGCTGGGATTGATCCAGGCTGCTTTCCAGCTGGGTTCGCAAATAAGCGAGCTTTTCAGCCGTTACGCCTATGCCGTTGTCGACGACGGAGAGCAGCAGCCGCGCGCCAGACACCCGTGCTTTTACCCGGATTAGGCCAAAGCCGTCCTTTTCTTTTATGCCATGATAAAGGCTGTTTTCAATGAGCGGCTGGAAGGTCAGCTTGAGCACATGATATTTGAGCGCTTTGTCATCTACGTCCCAGCTGACATCAAATTTGTCCTTGTAGCGTGTGCGGAGAATGGCGATATAGGGCAGCGTTTGATTGATTTCTGTTTGCAGCGATACCATGCCCGAGCCGCCTTCGAGCGAATAGCGCAAAATATCGGATAAGTTCTCGATAATATCGGTCATATCATTAGGGCCACCGGTCAGCTTGCTCGCCTTCCAATTGAGCGTTTCTAGTGTATTAAAGAGAAAATGGGGATTGATTTGCGCATGCAGCGCTTCGAATTCCAGCGTTTGCAGCAAATATTTTCGCTCGGACAGCTGAACCTTTAAGAAATTATGCTCGATGAAATGATTAAGCGTATTTTGCAAAATGTAGCCAAAAACATCCTTAGAGTAACGAGGCAGAGGCGGAAGCGGGCGGCCGCTCTTGGCGAAATCCAAAATCGTGACAATCGCCTTCAGATTGCTGTAGTTTTTGCGAGTCAGCCAGTAGGCCAGCATCGTGCCGATTGCGAACGAAATGATCAGCAGCACCAATGTAGTCAGCTTGAGCCCATTCGGAATGACATATAAGGAGTCGCTAGGCACGCTAGAGAGAAAGGTCCATTGATATTTTTCGGAGGCCAGCTTGTTCAGCACCTGCGTTTCGCCATTGACCTTCATAGAGAAGAAGGAGCTGTCTGTCCGATAAATCGTCTCGGCATCTTCGGCGGTCAGCTTATAGTCTGGATGATTGCGAAAAATAACGTTATTGTCACGGTCCAAAATAAAGATGCTTTGCCCTTGCAGCGTATCCAGCTCGTTTAAGCTTTGTGTAATGTAATCAGGCTTAACATTGAGGACAATGATGCCATCGTTGTCGGCGGCTACGGAAATGCGGCGGAACATTGTAATGACATTCGTCTGCACGGTGGACTGGCCAGTTGTTGGACGGATGACGGGCCGGCTTTCCGCCCACATCAGCTCATCTAAAGGGTGGCTTTGATAGCTGCTGTACCAGTCCGAATCGTAAAAGTCATTCAGCTCGACCAGGCCGCCAGTCGTTGAGGAAATAAACCGCTTGCGGTCATTATTTAAATAAATATAAATCGAATCAATATAAGGCTTGCCGATGGAGGGCGAATCGATAAAGTTTTTGAGCGAGGCAAGCTGATCGTAATCGACGGGCTCGGGAAATTCTTTGGTCATCATATTTTTCAAATTCGTAAACTGAAGCGCGCTGGCGACAATATGCAGATTCAGCGTATCTAGCTCGTTAAAGATCAGCTCGATATTGCCTTTCGTCTGCTTCAGCAGATTCATATTGTTATTGTTGATTTCCTTCGTTATATATTGCGAAATGAGGAACGTGGACAATGTGCCAAGCACCAGCAACGGTACAAGCATTGGGATAAGAAAAGTAAGCAGATTGCGGGCGAAAAATTTAAAATACACCTTGGTCATTCCAATCGCCTGCCATCCATATTGCGGTATTCTCTAGGCGTTTCTCCAAAATAGCGGCGGAACGTGCGTGTGAAGTTTTTGGCATTGCTATAGCCAACCAGCTCGCTAATTTCATACGTTTTATAGGAAGGGTCCTTAAGCAGCTCGGCCGCTTTGTTCATACGGACCGCCGTTAAATAATCGGAGAAGTTTTCACCCGTCTTCTGCTTAAAATATTTGCTTAAATAGTAGGGGTTCATATATACGACATTAGAGGCATTTTCCAAGGAGGCTTCCTTGTAATGGCATGAAATATAATGCTTAATTTTATCAATCGCTGTTTCGGGTGCCGGCTGTTCTTCGGTTTGAGCATCATCTGACGGCTCCGATTGCTGCTCAAGCAAAGCCTTGAGATCTAGATCCTCTTTCAGGCGCTCGAAAACTTTATTGATTTCGCTGTATTTCGTCGGCTTTAATAAGTATTGCTTCACGCCATAGTTTAACGCCTGCTGGGCCAGCTCAAATTCCCGGTGGCCGCTTAGCAGCACAACGCTTACGCTTGAACGCTGCTCAAACAGCTTGCGGGCAACTTCAATTCCTCCCATCTGCGGCATTTTAATGTCGCACAGAAGCACGTCCACGGGCTTCTCCGCCATATATTCGAGCGCATGCAAGCCATTTGCTGCTTGTCCCACTACCTCGAAGCCAATATGATCCCAAGGAATGTACTGGCTTAATCCATTGCGAATTTCAATCTCATCATCAGCGATCAACAGCTTATACAAAGGGCAGCCCCCTTTTCCAAAGTAAGATATTATGTTATGTTAAGTGACATTATAGCATTGCGTAAACAGATATTCTATGAAAAATGACTGGGTAATGAGCGATTTTATTCGTTTTGGACAATAGGAGAAGGAAGGTTAGTGTCAAAAATGGAGGCAGAATATTGAAAAATGATACCTTTCAGCCTTGCCAGAGCTAGAAATACGTTAAAAAAGGAGAGTAATTCACAAATGCAGTCCCTGTTTATGCTTTAGGTTCTATTGTTACAATTATGTTATGTAATTTAACGTTGAATCTGGAGGTGCTGGGGCATGCTGAAGCAGGGTTTGGATATAAGCGACATGATTGAGCTTAAGAAGCCATTGTTCACGGCGTTAAGCGATCAAATTTGGGCACTTGCCGAAACACGTTTTGAAGAGCACCAATCGGCTGAGCTGCTGTGCAAGGCGCTTGAGGAGGAAGGCTTTCGAGTCGAACGGGGCGTCGGCGGCATAGAAACGGCCTTCATTGGCAGTTACAGCTATGGCGAAGGAGCGCCTGTACTTGCGATATTGGGCGAGTTTGACGCACTCGCAGGGCTGAGCCAGCACAAGGGGCTGTCGGAAGAGCAGCCGGTTGAGCCGGGGGGCAATGGGCATGGATGCGGCCATAATCTGCTCGGCACGGGCTCGCTGGCTGCGGCTGTTGCGCTGCGCCATTATATGGAGCAGAACGGGATTGCCGGAACGGTACGCTATTATGGCTGTCCAGGCGAGGAGGGCGGCTCGGGCAAAGCGTTTATGGCGCGAGAGGGCTTATTCGATGATGCGGATATGGCGATTTGCTGGCATCCGAGCGGCTTGAACGGCATTATGCCGGGGAACTCCCTCGCCAACTACCAAATTTATTATAAATTTAAGGGCCGCTCCTCCCATGCAGCAGGCAGTCCGCATTTAGGCAGAAGCGCGCTCGATGCGGTCGAGCTGATGAATGTGGGCGTGAACTATTTGCGCGAGCATATCATCCCGGAAGCCAGAGTGCATTATGCGGTGACGAACGCGGGCGGCATTTCGCCGAATGTTGTGCAAGGGGCGGCAGAGGTGCTGTACCTCATCCGGGCGCCGGAAACGCCGCAGGTAGAGGAAATCTATCAGCGTGTATGCAATATTGCAAGAGGGGCCGCGCTGATGACAGGCACCGAGGTCGAAATCGTGTTCGACAAGGCCTGCTCTAATTTGGTGCCGAACTATACGCTTGGCCGTGCTATGCATAAGCAGTTCGAACAACTGGGGATGCCTGTATTTTCCGAAGAGGAGCAGCGCTACGCCCGTGCGATTCGCGCTACGCTGTCGGAGGCGGACAAAGCGAGCGTTTCTATTAAGGAGGTTGCAGGAAAGGATTTATGCGACATTTTGCTGCCCTTTGATGAGCGGGAGGGCGGGAGCCGAATGTCGGGCTCGACGGATGTAGGCGATGTCAGCTGGATTGTGCCAACGGTGCAATGCTTCACCTCCTGCGTCGCCATTGGCACGCCCTTCCATACGTGGCAGGTCGTCGCACAGGGCGCCTCGTCCATCGGTCATAAAGGCATGCTGCACGCCGCCAAGGTGATGGCGATGACCGGACTCGAAGCGCTGCAATCGCCTGGGCTTATTGCGGAGGCGAAGGCGGAGCTGAAGGAGCGGCTGCAGGGTGGAGCTTATGAATGCCCAATACCTGCATATGTAAAACCATCGGCGAAAAAGTAACAACGATAGGGGCGCGTGACAACGTAACAGGAGTAATAAAGCAATGGCAGCGAAAAGCAAAGCAAAGGGCAATCAAAAAGGCTGCGAAGCTCGTGAGGATATGGCGCATGCAGCCTTTTTGCAATTAAGCTTTTATCATCAGGAGCATGAGGCGCTGCGGGCAAAGCCGCATTTGATGCGGCGCTTGCCTTGCTGCCCCCGTGCGCTCACGGCATAGGCTGCCGCCAAAGGAGAGAGGGATATGTCCGCTTCGCGCAAGGAAGCAACAGGAGAATTTTCGGAAGGCTCGTTTTGGCCGATTATGACAGCGATATTTTTCGGAGCGTTTTTATCCGTATTGGCTATATCCTCGATTAATGTGGCGATCCCTGTGCTTATGAACCATTTTCAGGCGGAGCTAAGCACCGTGAAATGGACATTGACGGGATTTATGCTGGCTAATGGCATTATTGCTCCGGTGACGGGCTATTTAGTCGATAAGCTAAGTGCGAAATATTTATACATTTTGGCGCTTGTCGGCTTCACGGTATCGTGCGCACTGTGCGCAGTGGCGTGGAGCATGGAGGCGCTGATCGTCTTCCGGCTGCTGCAAGGGCTGTTCAGCGGTTTGATTTTGCCTGTGACGATGACGATTATTTATCAGGTTATACCGCGGGAGCGCCAAGCCTTCGCCAGCAGCATGTGGAGCCTTTCCACCGTACTTGCGCCTGCGCTTGGGCCGACGTTGTCAGGGTGGCTCATTCAGTCGCTGTCCTGGCAGTGGGTGTTTTGGATGAATCTGCCCTTCGGCATTGCTGCGGTGGTTGCGGCTTGGAAGCTGCTTCCGCATTATCGCTTAAGCGAGCCGAAGCGGTTCGACAGCTCGGGCTTTGCGCTGGTCATTACATGCAGCTCCTTCCTGCTCATTGCGTTCAGTGAAATCGATCAATGGGGCTGGGGCTCTTGGAAAACAGTCGGGCTGCTGGTTGCCGGAATGCTGCTGCTGCTTGCCTTCATATGGCGGGAGAGAAATGCTGCGGAGCCGCTGCTTGATTTGTCCGTATTCAGCAACAGGCGGTTTGCGATGTGTCTCGTCGTCAGCAGCGTGCTTGGCATGTCCCTATACAGTGGATCATATTTGACCCCTGTCTTCCTCCAAACGATTCAATCGGCTTCTGCGATGGAGGCGGGACTGGTGATGCTGCCAGCTTCCATTGCCATGGCGGTTTTTATTCCGATAGCTGGAAAGCTGTATGGGCGTGTTGGCCCAGCGAGGCTAGTTCTGACAGGCCTTTTGCTAATGGGGATTGGAACGCTTGCGATGTCGCGGTTAACGGTGGATACGCCGCATGGTTACGTAATAGGCTGGATGATTGTTCGCAACATTGGCGTGGCGCTTGGCATTGTGCCTGTGTCTAATGCGGGGATGGAGCAAATTGCCCGCCAGATGACGGCTCATGCTTCATCGGCTAGCAATTGGGTGCGTCAGGCGAGTGCATCGCTTGCAATAGGCTTGTTTACGTCGCTGCTGTCGACGCGGCTCATGGTGCATGTGGCGGAAAAGGGTCCGCAAACACCAGATACGGGTACAGAACTGCAGGCCTATACGATGGCGATTAATGACGTCACGCTTCTGGCTGCTCTTATTGTATTTGCGGTTTTGCCGTTTTTATGGGTGCTGCGGCAGCGGAAGGAACCCGTTATTTTGCCTCCAGATCAAGCCTTCGTTTCTAAATAACACACTCTTAGGCGAATAGGCTCTCATATGAACATCCGAACAAAAAGCTTCCATGACTAGTTTTAGTCGTGGGAGCTTTTTTAAATAGCATTGGTCTCATGGAAAAGGCTGTAAAGGGATCTTCATTAGCTGTCTTGGGTGAAAAAGTATCTATTTTAGCTGGAAAAATGAAATAAAGATACCTATTGCCGTCAAGCCTCCAGCTTTATGCCAAGATATGAATCCAAATCATAAATCCAATGCCTACTAAAACGGCTCAAAATCCTGTTTAATTGACGTAAGGAAAGTTCACACGCAATTCGCGCTAGTGAATAACAGAGACAGGAAAAGGAGCTGACTGCTTTGAGCCCAACGAATAAGACGCATCATGCAGAACGTTTATCCGCAATTATTGACCAGAAACGAGAGGCATTCATTCGCCTGAGCGATGAAATTTGGGCATATGCAGAAACGCGTTATACGGAGCAGAAGTCGGCGGAGCTTGTCGCTGCCACCCTTGAGCAGGCAGGCTTCGACGTTGTGAGGGAAGCGGGCGATGTGCCTCATGCCATCGTTGGCAGCTTTGGCTCGGGTGCGCCGGTCATCGCCATCTTGGGCGAATATGATGCCTTATTTAATTTGAGTCAGCGCCCAGGCTTGACGGAGAAGCAGCCGATTGAGGCAGGCGGCAATGGACATGGGTGCGGACATAATTTGCTAGGTGCCGGGGCGCTAGCGGCGGCAGCAGCACTTCGGATTTACATGCTGGAAAATGGCTTGGCCGGCACGGTGAAATATTATGGCTGTCCAGCAGAGGAAGGCGGAGGCGGCAAAGCCTTTATGGCGAGGGCCGGGCTTTTCGACGGTGTAGATGCGGCATTGACTTGGCATCCTTCCACGCGCAATGGCGTGATGTCCTATGGCTTCCTCGCTACGTGCCAAGTGTATTACAAGTTCAAGGGACGCAGCTCCCATGCCGCTGCCAGCCCGCATCTGGGACGCAGCGCGCTAGATGCCGTGGAGCTGATGAACGTGGGCGCCAACTACTTGCGTGAGCATCTGGAGCAGGAAACGCGCCTGCATTATGCGGTTACGAATGCCGGCGGCATTTCGCCAAACGTTGTACAGGCGGAGGCCGAGGTGCTGTATAAGCTGAGAGCTCCGCTGAATGAGCAGGTGGCGCAAATGTATGAGCGTGTAACGAACATTGCCCGCGGCGCAGCACTGATGACCGAAACAGAGCTGGAAATCCGCTTTGACGCGGCTTCCTCGAATATGATTTTGAACACGGCGCTTGAAAAGGTGATGCAGCAAAATTTCGAACGGCTTGGCATTCCGCAGTTTGATGCGGAGGAAAAGGCGTTCGCCAGCCACATTCGCCAGACGCTGTCCCCGCAGGAGCTGCAAAGCGATAGGCAGCAGGGCGAGGATACGGAGCAGCCGCTGGCCGATAAGCTGGAGGCGTACAAGCCCAAAGCCGGCATCGTGCCCGGCTCGACGGATGTAGGCGATGTAAGCTGGCTTGTGCCGACAGCGCAGTGCGGAACCGCATGTCTTGCGCTTGGCACGCCGCTTCATACATGGCAGGTCGTCTCCCAAGGCGCCACGTCGATAGGACACAAAGGCATGCTGCATGCCGGCAAAGTTATGGCGGCGACGGCAGCGGAGCTTCTGCTAAATCCCGAGCTGCTTGCGTTGGCGAAGCAGGAGCATGAGGCAGAGCGCGAGGGCAAGCCCTACCAAAGCTTAATACCGCCTGAAGCGAAGCCGCTGCCCGTTGTTGCAAGGTAAGAATCAGGTTCAGCTTACACACATTTGCAGAGGGAGCGTGAGAAGCGCATGGAGCATTTGCTAACCGTCAATCGGCTGCAGACGGCCTTTCGTACCGATCAGGGGGAAGTGATTTCAATTGATGATGTCAGCTTTCGGCTTAAACCGGGAGAGACGCTGGGCATCGTTGGCGAGTCTGGCTGCGGCAAAAGCGTCACCTCCTTGTCGATTATGCGATTGCTCGGGGCGAAGGGGCGCATCAGACGCGGGGAAATTATTTTTGAGGATAAAAGCCTTGGGGAACTGACCGAAGCTCAGATGCGCGATATTCGCGGCAATGATATTTCAATGATTTTTCAGGAGCCGATGACGTCGCTTAATCCGGTATTTACGATCGGGCATCAAATGATTGAAGCGATTCGGCTGCATATGAGCTTGGATAAAAAGGCGGCTAGAGCCTATGCGATAGAAATGTTGAAAAGGGTAGGCATTCCCCGCCCCGAGGTTATGGTGGATGAATATCCGCATGCGCTCTCCGGGGGCATGAGACAGCGGGTCATGATTGCGATGGCGCTGTCCTGCGAGCCGCGCCTGCTCATTGCGGATGAGCCGACGACGGCGCTGGACGTGACGATACAGGCGCAAATTTTGGAGCTGATGAAGAAGCTGAAGCAGGAGTCGGGCACCGCGATTATGCTCATTACCCATGATCTTGGCGTCATTGCGGAAATGGCGGATAAAGTCATCGTGATGTATGCAGGCCAAGTTGTAGAGGAGACGGATGTGTATACATTGTTCGATGAGCCTAGGCATCCCTATACACAGGGGCTTATGCAGTCCATTCCGCATATTGATGCGGAGCTTGGCGAACGGCTTGCATCCATACCGGGCTCCGTCCCGTCCTTGCAAAATATGCCGGCAGGCTGCCGCTTCCGTGCCAGATGTCCCCATGCGATGGAAAAATGCGAAGCGGAGCTTCCACCATTAATTCCCTCCGGCAAAAATCACTTAACACGCTGTTGGCTCGCTGAGCAGCCGGCAAGCATGGCGAAGGAGGCTGCGTATGGTTAATCCGGAGCTGGCAGGCAGACAGCCGCTGCTGCAAATCGAGCAGTTGAAAACCTATTATCCGATTCGTAAAGGGGTCATCTCCCGTACGGTCGGGCATGTCAAAGCGGTCGATGGCGTCAATTTGGCAATCTATCCGGGCGAGACGGTGGGGCTGGTCGGGGAGTCCGGCTGCGGCAAATCCACGATTGGCCGCACGATTGTCAGGCTGGAGGAGCCGACGGAGGGGCGGATTTTGTTCCGGGGCGACGATATTGCCCATTATGGCAGCAAGGCGATGAAACAGGTCCGCTCGGACATGCAGATGATTTTTCAAGATCCGTACTCCTCGCTCAATCCGCGCAAGCGCATTAGCGATATATTGGCGGAGCCGATGCTGGTGCATGGCATTTTGCCGAAGGAGCAGGTGGCGGGCGAGGTGGAGATGCTGCTTGAAATTGTAGGCTTGCCAAAAAGCTACAAAAACCGCTATCCTCACGAGTTTTCGGGAGGACAGCGCCAGCGGATCGGCATTGCACGGGCGCTCTCGCTTAAGCCGAAGCTGATCGTCTGCGATGAGCCGGTATCAGCCCTCGACGTATCGATTCAAGCGCAGGTGCTAAATCTGCTAAAGGACTTGCAGAAGGAGTTCCAGCTCACTTATTTGTTTATCGGTCACGGCCTCGGGGCTGTTCGGTATATTAGCGACCGCATTGCGGTCATGTATTTGGGCAAGATCGTTGAAATTGCGACGACGGAGAGCATTTTTCGCCAGCCGAAGCATCCATACACGCGGGCGCTGCTCAGCGCCTACCCGGTCCCTAACCCGCATTTGCGGACGAAGGAGCGCATCGTTATTCAAGGCGATGTGCCAAGTCCGGCGAATCCGCCAAGCGGCTGCCGGTTTCATACACGCTGCCCGCTGGCGATGGCAATCTGCCGCGAGCAGGAGCCGGAGCTGAAGGGCGCCCAGCACAGTGTCGCGTGCTTTGCGAGCGAAGCCTAACGTTGTGGCGGGATTGCAAGAACGCTGGAATGCAAGAATGCGAGAACGCTGGAAGGCAAGAACGCTGGAAGGCAAGATTGCAAGATTGCGGGAATGCCCGCAGGGAACATTTTTCACTAGAGTCTATCGTTTATGAGAAGAGGGGGAGAGCCGCATGCTGGCCTATATCATTAGGCGTCTGTTAATTGCTGTGCCGGTGCTGCTGGGCGTGACCATCATTAATTTCATTGTCATCAATCTGGCGCCCGGAAGTCCGGTCGAAATGATGATCGACCCCAATACGCCGCCAGCCGACATTGAAGCGAAGAAGGACGCGCTGGGGCTGAATGACCCTCTGTATTTGCAATACATCCACTGGTTGGTTGATGTGTTCAAAGGAAACTTCGGCTTCTCGCTGACGACCTATCAGCCTGTGGCGCAAATGATCGGCGAGCGCATTGGGCCGACCGTCACCCTTATGGGGCTGTCGCTCATCGTCGGCTTGGCGATTGCGGTTCCCCTCGGCATCATTAGCGCAACCCGGCAAAATTCCAAGCTGGATTATTTGGCGACTGGCGGTTCCTTTCTCGGCATATCCATTCCGAACTTTTTCCTCGCGCTGGGCTTAATCTACGTATTTTCACTGGAATTAAAGCTGCTGCCCTCAGGTGGCATGATTACGCTTGGCGGGGATGGCGGGTTCGTCGACCGGCTGAAGCATCTCATCCTTCCCGTACTCGTACTGGGGACAGGCATTGCGGGGAAAAAGATTCGTTATGTGCGGTCGAGCGTCATCGATATTTTAGGCCAGGATTATTTGCGGACCGCACGCGCCAAGGGCGTACGCGAGTTTATGGTCGTGAATAAGCATGCCTTGCGCAATGCGCTGATTCCCATTGTCACGGTCATCGGGCTTGAAGTGCCGATTCTGCTGGGCGGTGCTGTTGTAACCGAGCAAATATTCTCTTGGCCGGGGATCGGCCAGCTGACGATGGGCTCCATTATGAACAGGGATTATCCAACCTTAATGGCATTAAACTTATTGGCGGCTTTCATGGTGCTTGCGGCAAACCTGCTGACAGATATTATTTATTCCGTTGCAGATCCGCGTATTAAATATAAGTAAGAACGTAACGAAAACGATAGTCTCGCAACAAGGAGAGGGGGAAGCGCCATGGCTATGCTGCAGATGAGCACGAACAAGGCAGCGGGCTCTGGAGGTGGAGGCGGCCAGCTCGCAGAGACGGCTGTGAAAAGCAGCCATAAAGAAGAGAGCTATGCAGGGATGGTCGTTCGCAGATTTAAGAAGCACAAGCTTGCGGTAGCGGGGCTTGTCCTCATGACGCTGCTTTCGCTGGGAGCAATTATGGCTCCTTGGATCGTTCCGCATGATCCTTATCAGGTGACGGAGGCTTTCGAAGCCGAGCCTTCCGCCGAGCATTTGCTTGGCACCGACCAGGTAGGGCGCGATGTGTTGAGCCGGTTAATATACGCGGCGAGAGTGTCGCTTATGGTCGGCTTGGGCTCCGTCTTAATCAGCGTCACGATAGGGACGGTGCTGGGCCTCGTTTCGGGGTATTTTGGCGGCATTGTGGATATGGCGGTCATGCGGGTGACGGATATTTTTATGTCCTTTCCCCAGCTGATGCTTATTCTCGTTGTGGTCAGCGTAGTCGGTCCCAGCTTGACGAATGTCATTTTGATTCTTGGCTTCCTTGGCTGGACGGGCGTAGCGCGGCTTGTAAGGGGAAGCGTGCTGTCGATTAAGCAGATGGATTATGTCAAAGCGGGAGTCGCTTTGGGACTAGGTACGCAGAGTATTTTGTTCAAGCACATTTTGCCAAATGCTCTGGCTCCGATTCTCGTGAATGCAACCTTCGGTATTGCAGGTGCTATCGTATCCGAGGCTTCGCTTAGCTTCCTGGGGCTTGGCGTTCAGCCGCCAACAGCAAGCTGGGGCAATATGCTTACCGATGCCCAATCGCTTACGGTGCTGACCTCGCAGCCATGGCTGTGGCTGCCGCCGGGCATCATGATCGTCGTTAGCGTATTGTCGGTAAATTTTATCGGCGACGGGCTGCGCGATGCAATGGATCCAAAAAGCTTGAAATAACGACCATTTTAAGGGGGACAATCATCGATGAAGACAAAAAACAGTTGGAAAATGGTTTGTGCGCTTGTTGGAATTATATCTATGCTGACACTAAGCGCATGCTCAAGCAGCGGTCCAGCTACAGCCGGAGAAAGCGGCGGCAGCGAAGCGAAGCCAGCGGGGGAAAGTAAGGTCGTAAACATCGGGATTACGAATGCGCCGCTTATGTTTAATCCCATTGACCAGACGGACAATACGTCGATTATTGTGACGTCGATTTTGTTCCAGCCGCTCATGGAGCTGGATGAAAACTTGAAGTTCGTTCCGATGCTGGCCGACAGCATTGAAACCGAAGATAATCAGGTTTACACCGTAAAGCTGAATGAAAAGGCCAAATGGAGCGACGGTGAGTCCGTCACAGCGGATGATGTCGTATTTACGGTGAAGCTGATTGGCAATCCGAAGTCGATTGTATCGCTGTCCACTCGTTATGCGCTGCTGGAAGGCTTCGATGAGCTAGGCAAGCTGCCGGAAGGGGCAAGCGATGTAGCGGGCGTGAAAAAAATCGACGACCACACCGTCGAATTCCGCACGAAGCAGCCAGTGGACCCTAACCTGTTCATGGAAAGCTTCGGCAAAAACCTTAAGCCGCTGCCGGAGCATGTATTGAAAGACGCGAGTCCGGAGACGCTGGCGCAAAATCCATTTTTCCAAAAGCCGACCGTCGTCAATGGACCATTCACCTTCGTTACTTACGCCAAGGATCAATATATTGAGCTGCAAGCCAACAAGGATTTTTTCAAAGGCGCGCCCAAGCTGGACAAGCTGAATTTTAAAATTATGCCTTCGAGCAATTTGGTTGCCCAGCTGCAAAGCGGCGAGATTGATATGAACTTCCCGGGTATCGGCACGATTTCGGTACAGGATTTTGAGAAAGTGAAAAACATGTCCAACGTTAATGCGGTGTCCGGCAAGCCGTTCAACTACCAAAATCTTTATTTCAATAATGAGACGATAACCGACGCTCGCGTGCGCCACGCCATCGCTTATGCGATTAATCGCGAGATGATGATCGACAATCTGCTTAAAGGCGAAGGCGAGAGCATGGATGTGCAATATACGCCGATTCACCCGTACTATAACAAAAACCTGACGCCTATTACGTATAATCCGGAAAAAGCGAAGGAGCTGCTCAAGGAAGCAGGCTGGGATTCGAGCAAGACGCTGAGGCTGGTCGTGCCTTCGGGCAATAAGACGAGGGAGCAGGCTGCCGACATTATTGTCGAAAATTTGAAGGCGGTAGGCATCAACGCCCAAGTGCAAAAGTTTGATCTTGCCACGTCGGTGCAGAAGCTGATCAAAGGCGAATACGATTTGGATATTTTGGGCCTCATCTTTATTCTTGATCCCGATTTGACGACCGTATTTGGTACGGGAAGCAAAACAAACTATGCCCGCTATTCCAGTATAGAAATGGACAAGCTGCTGCTGGAAGGCACGAAGGAGACGGATTCGGACAAACGCCGCGTCATCTATGACAAGGTGCAGGAGCTAATCATGGAGGATCTGCCGCAAATTGCTTTGTTCGCCGATTACCGCCTGCTGGCAACGAACAAACGCGTGCTGGTCGGTGGGCCGAAGGATTTGGGCGCGTTCATCAATGTGTATGAGTGGGATGTGGAGTCGAAATAAGCGGCTTGAAAAGTAGCAAGCAGATTTAGTAATTCTTTAGCCAAATAAAAGCCAACCAACTAGCCAGCGCTGTTTGGTTGGCTTTTGTTATTTTCTATAAATTTCGGTTTTCGGAAAATTTTCCATTAATATATTTTCAGAAGGACGGACACGATTCCCGAAGCGCAAGCAGCAGCAAGAGAGAGGTAGGCCCAACTATTTTTTCTGAAATAGGTGAGGAAAATTGCGAGCAGGGACAAGGCGGTGGACAGCAGCGAGGATGCCAATGCGCCGCCCCTAAACGTAACATTCTGGTAAGGGATAAATGACTGCACGAGCATAAGCAGCAAGCTGAAGGCGATAACGGCGATTTGATAAGGGGCAAGCATCTGGTAGCTGCCCTTTTTGTCTGTAAGTTTAACTGTCACATAAACAATAGCTGCGATAAACAAAAGCAATGGCAAGTATAGCTGGAGCATAGAAGTTCCCACCTTTTCACCTTAAATTCCTTTTTATACCATACCTGATGGTTTACGAAAATCGCAACTACTCTTTTTTCTGGATAAGAAAACGATTACATTTATTCAAAAATAGTGATTTAGATAGAAATGAAGCAGATAGGGGTAATGTAGGGAGTTGGCGGAAATGCAGAAGATCATCGCCTTATTTTATGAGAAATACCCCCTTTTTAGTTGCGAGCATGATAGACATCCTCCCATACATCTTGGTAAATGGCGGGGCTTCAACCATGAAGGATTTTGTAGTATGATGTATGATAGTTAAAATGAGTCCGTTATAGGGCACGCTACAGGAGGATTTCAGTATGTCGGAACAAGCTGCAACGAATTTATCGGCAAGCCGCCAGCAAGCGAACAATTTGCTGCGTAGGGATGTTCGGTTTCTAGGCAACATACTCGGCGAAGTGCTCGTCCACCAGGGCGGCAAGGAATTGCTTGAAATTGTGGAGCAAATCCGCGAAACAAGCAAATCGTTGCGAGCGGAATATATTCCGGAGCTATTCGCGCAATTCAAGACGACCGTGTCGTCATTGAGCCCGGAAATTAGGCACCAGGTCATTCGTGCCTTCGCGATTTATTTTCAACTGGTTAACATTGCTGAACAAAATCACCGTATTCGCCGCAAGCGCGATTATGAGCGTTCTACTGGGGAAGGCGTTCAACGCGGCTCCATTGAGAGCGCTGTAGCGGATCTGAAGGAACGTCAAATCGCAGTGGAAGATGTACAGCAAATGCTGAGCGGCATTTCGCTGGAGCTTGTCATGACCGCACATCCTACGGAAGCTACACGCAGAGCGGTGCTGGACATCCACAAGCGGATTGCTGAAGATGTGATGGAGCTTGATAATCCGACGCTGACTTACCGTGAGCGCGAGAAGCTTCGCGAGAAGCTATTGAATGAAGTGCTTATTTTGTGGCAAAGCGATGAGCTTCGCGACCGTAAGCCTACGGTTATCGACGAAGTTCGCAACGGCTTGTATTATTTTGATGAAACGTTATTCGAGGTGCTGCCTGCTGTTTACGAGGAGCTAGAGCGCTGCCTTGAAAAATATTATCCAGGTGAAAAATGGCATGCGCCAGACTTTCTCCGTTTTGGCTCGTGGATCGGCGGCGACCGTGACGGCAACCCTTCCGTAACCGCGAAGGTGACGTGGGAAGCGCTGACGATGCACCGCCTGCTGGCGATTCGCAAGTATGAAGAAACGCTGAATGAGCTGATGGGCCAACTGAGCTTCAGCACGAACATTGTGGAAGTGTCGGATGAATTGATCGAATCGATTCGCCGCGACCGCGAGCAGGTTGAGCTGAAATGCGTAGAGCTGTGGCGCAATACGAAGGAGCCTTACCGCATCAAGCTTGGCTTTATGCTGGAGAAGCTCGCAAATACGCGCAATGAGGCGCTTAAAGGCTCCGCTATGCGCTATAACAACCCGGAAGAGCTGCTGGAGGATTTGAAAATTATTGACCGCAGCCTGCGCAATCACTTCGCGGATTATGTCGCAGATACGCATATCGGCAAGCTGGTACGCCAGGTTGAGCTGTTCGGCTTCCACCTGATGACGCTCGATATTCGCCAGCACAGCAAAGAGCATGAAAATGCGATGACTGAAATTTTGGCGAAAATGAACATTACGCCGAATTATGCGGCTTTGAATGAGGATGAAAAGGTTGAGCTGCTGCATCGCCTGCTGAATGATCCGCGTCCGTTGACGTCGAGCCATTTGGACTATACAGATGCAACGCGTGAATGCCTCGATGTCTACCATACGGCTTACCGTGCGAAGCAAGAATTTGGCCCGAACTGCATTTCGAGCTACCTGATCAGTATGACGCAGGGCGCCAGCGACATGCTGGAAGTCATGGTCTTCTCGAAGGAAGTCGGCTTGTTCCGCCAAGATCGCGACGGTACCGTTCACTGCTCCGTTCAATCGGTGCCGCTGTTCGAGACGATTGACGACCTTCATGCGGCTCCAGCTATTATGAAGCAGCTGTTCGAGCTGCCGATTTACCGTCAAGCCATTGCGGCTCGCGGCGATCTGCATGAAATTATGCTGGGCTACTCCGACAGCAATAAAGATGGCGGAGCGGTTACAGCTAACTGGGAGCTGCGTGTAGCGCTTAAGGAAATTACAGCAGCGGCGAACGAATACGACGTTAAGCTGAAGTTTTTCCACGGACGCGGCGGCGCGCTCGGTCGCGGCGGCATGCCGCTGAACCGCAGCATTTTGGCACAGCCTCCGCATACAGTAGGCGGCGGCATCAAAATTACCGAGCAAGGCGAAGTGCTTTCCTCGCGTTATTCGATGCAGGGTATCGCATACCGCAGCTTGGAGCAGGCCACTTGGGCGCTGATTACAGCTGCGCGCTTGGCCAAATATCCGGAGCAAGGCCAGACAGCCGAGCCGGAGTGGGAAGAGATTGCCCGTTCGATTTCCGAGACGGCGCTGGAGAAATATCAGGATTTGATTTTCCGTGATCCGGATTTCCTCACATACTTCAAGGAGTCGACACCGCTGCCTGAGGTTGGCGAGCTGAACATTGGCTCCCGTCCGTCCAAACGGAAAAACAGTGACCGCTTTGAAGATTTGCGTGCCATTCCATGGGTATTCGCTTGGACGCAAAGCCGTTATTTGCTGCCAGCCTGGTATGCAGCCGGCACAGCGCTCCAGCAATATGTGGATGGAAGCGAAGAGCGTCTGCAGACGCTAAAAACGATGTATGAGCAGTTCCCATTCTTCCGCTCTTTGATCGACAATTTGCAGATGGCACTGGCGAAAGCCGATCTTATTATTGCGAAGGAATACGCGGGCATGATTTCCGACGAGGCGATCCGCAACCGTATTTTCCAGCAAATCGAGTCGGAATACGCGCTGACGTCGCAAATGATTTTAAGCATTACGGGCCAAACGGAAATTTTGGATAACGTACCCGTTATTCAAGAATCGATTCGCCTCCGTAATCCGTACGTCGATCCGCTCAGCTACATGCAAGTACAGCTTCTGACTGAGCTCCGCGGACTGCGGGCGAAGGACGAGGATGATCCAGAGCTGCTTCGTGAAGTATTGCTCACGATTAACGGAATTGCCGCCGGCCTGAGAAACACGGGCTAATAAGGCGCTTGAACAAATAAATAAACGCCAGAAAACGCTGGCGTGAACAGGAAAGCCAAGCAGGGCAGCCATTGCCCAGCTTGGCTTTTTTTTGCGTTGAAAAGGTGGGTTGAGCGGCAGCAAGGGGACTTGTTATGCGCTTGTACAGCTTTTTAGTACGCAAATAGGGCTGCCCCGAAAGGTTTTATGTTGCTTTAAATATCGCTTAAGTTTGGTTTAAGGTGCATCCTGCATGATGTATACATAGAAGGCAAACAAAATGACCGAATACACACTGACTAATCCTTATTATCTCAATACTTAGCTTACGTGAAGAAATTTACTCGGTAAAACTTGAAGGAGGCAATCAAGATGAGCGAGGACAACCAATATAGAGGAACAAATAACAGCATGAATGGACAGGGAGATGAACGTATGGCGGATCAAGTAAATGGCGGCGAACAAGGGAAACAACAGGCGAAGATGAACGCAGCGGGGGCAAGCGATAGCAAAATCGAGCAATCGAGTGCAGTTGGCAAGCAAGAGGGCAAGCCGGAGGGTGAGCAAGTTTTCAAAACCGTTTATGGTTATGAAGATGCGGCTGAACCGGGGCGTGAGGCTTCGGCGTCAGCGGATGCGGATAGCAGCCAGGCAAAGCCGCAGCAAGCAGATTCATCCGCGGCGCAGCAGGAAACAGCTGCAGGGCAAGAAGCTGGAAAACAGACGGCGCCGCTTGTTGCTTCCTACATCTACGAGTCGGAGCGTTCTCCCTCTAACTTGCGCCATTCGTATGAGAAGCAGCTCAGTGAGCTGCGGACGATGACGGACAGAGGACAAAGCGACGCAGGCAGAGGCGGCGATGAGGGTTCACAGAAGCCAGCGAAGCGTACGCCGTTGAAGTCCATTTTTGCAGCATTTTTAGCAGGGGCTGTCGTCATTGGCGGCTTTATGTATACAGCGGATCGCAGCAATTTGTTCACAGGCGGCGTGGCTACGGTAAATACGACTAACGGCAGTGTAGTTAGCAATGGCAGCGAGAACAGCGCGGGCGTGACAACAGCAGCGAATTCGGTGGACAGCCAAATTTCCAACATTTATGCGGCAGCGTCCCCGGCGGTTGTCAAAATTGAAAATTACGGCCAAGCGACACGCGCAAGCGGACGCGGTTCAGACTACTGGCAGTTTTTCGGGCAGCTGGCACCGCAGAGCGGCCAGCAGCAGCCGAGTGCAGGCTCTAATGACCAGAGCGGAACAGACGATTCCAATTTGCAGCTTACAGGTTCGGGAACGGGATTCATATTCCAGTCCGATGGCTACATTTTAACGAATGAGCATGTCATTAGCGGAGCTTCCCAAGTGAAGGTAACCGTAGAAGGTTATGATGAGCCGTTTGTGGCTAAGGTGGTAGGCTCCAGCGCCGATCTGGATTTGGCGGTTCTGAAAATTACCGGAACGACGGCGTTCCCGACGCTGTCGCTTGGCGACTCTGACAGCACAGCAATCGGCGACTGGGTTATTGCAATTGGCAATCCGTATGGCTTTGACCACACGATGACAGTGGGTGTGCTAAGCGCGAAAGAACGTCCGATTTCCGTCCAAGACGAAGATGGCGGCACGAAGGATTACAAGCATTTGCTGCAAACCGATGCCTCCATTAACCCGGGCAACTCGGGCGGTCCGCTGCTCAATACGAGCGGTCAGGTCATTGGCATTAATACGGCGGTAAGCACCGAGGCGCAGGGCATTGGTTTTGCCATTCCATCGAGCGAAATTCAAAGCGTGCTTCAAAAACTGATGACCAATTCCTTATAATCTCTTTTATAAAAGAAGGCTGGGACGAAGTGCGGTACGCAGCGCATCCGTAAAAGGCCCGGCAAGAGCAGCATCAAGCGATAAGCTTGAGAGCTGCTTTTTTGCCATAAAGAGTGGAAAACGTATATAATAGTTCAAATAAGGCGGCAATAGCCGTTTCAACTTGCGCATTTATCTTGCTTTTTAAGTCCATGTGGATTACGATTTTCTATAGAGTTTAAGGGCAGAGGACGCGGCAGGAGTTATATTTGTTTTAGTAGGCATTGCTGATTCATAATAGCACTCGCGGCAACAATCCGTTCAAACGGAAAGTTTGGAGGAGTAGAAGTGAATGTATTGGAAGCCCGCCTTGCAAAATTATCGTTAAAAGGCGACCAGCGGGCATTTGCTGAGCTCGTAGGGCTCTATCAGGACAAGCTTTTTCACATGGCGTACCGCATGCTGAGCAACCGTCAAGAGGCGGAAGATGTCGTGCAGGAAGCGTTCATGCGAGTGTATAGAAATTTAGAGCGTTATGATGAAACCTTGAAATTTTCCACCTGGATTTATCGGATCGCGACGAATCTTTGCATCGACAAGCTGCGCAAGCGCAAGCCTGTATATTCGCTAGATGCGGAATCGACGGATCATGAAGGTTTGGATGGTTATTCGATGATTCCAAGCGACAATCGAACGCCCGAGTCGGAGACGCTGCTGTCTGAGACACAGCGGATTATTCATCAGGCGATTGCCTCGCTTCCGCCGAAATACAAGACGGTAATGATGCTGCGCTATATTGAGGATTTGTCTCTTCAAGAAATTAGCGAGGTCATGGATATCCCTGTCACGACGATTAAGACGAGGGTACACCGGGGACGGGAGTTTCTGCGCAAGAAGCTGGAATACAAGCTGTAAAATTGGCCGAAAGCTTGTCGCGAAATTTTGAAACACTTTCGGATTTGATACGTATCCTATAGTTGTAGTAGGGCGTTAACGTAAGCAAAAGAAAGAAAGGACTGGCTGCTATGGAATGCAAAGTCGCCATCGGAATGATGCACGACTATTTTGACGGTGATCTGACCAGACAAGGTACGATGGATTTGAAGGGGCATATGAGTACTTGTCCCGCTTGCCTCGCTCGGTTCGAACAGCTGGAGAAGACGGAAGCGATGACTTTTTCCGCCTTAGAGCATGCCGCAGTGGTCCCGCATTACGATATACAGGCTTCCGAGAAGCTGACGCAGCTTATTTTGGACCAAATACCGAAACCGCAGGCGAAGACTCGTCCGCAGTATTTGCGTTTGCTCTACAAGTACCCAGGCGTAACGGTCGCAGCGATTTTTGTACTCGTTATGCTGGGCAGCTTTGTCTCCATGTGGGGACACGATACGAAGCTGGTGGTGTCGGGCGAGGATCTGCATCAGGTCGTTATTGACGGCAACACGGTTACAATTCCAGAAGGTGTGCATATTAAAGGAAATTTGATCGTTGAAAATGGCATGGCCGACGTTAGAGGCGAAATCGATGGCAATGTAACGGTCATTGACGGTTCCCTCAATTTGGCCTCGACCGGTTTTATTGCCGGGCAAAGCCGGACCATTGATCAGGCACTGGATTGGTTCTGGTATAAGGTAACGACAACTTTCAGCGGATTGGCTTCTTAGGTGAGCTGCCTTCCTGACGGGAAGGCAGCTTTTTTTTCGAAAATATAGGGAAGGATATGATTGTTCCATCCTTTCTCTATATTTCTCGGAATGAAACGCGCTGCACCGCCAAAGGATGGCGACAGCCGTTTCACCTTGAAATATAGGAAAGGATATGATGTGTCCATCCTTTCTCTATATTTCTCGGAATGAAACGTGCTGCACCGCCAAAGGATGGCGACAGCTGTTTCACCTTGAATAAAGGAGTTTCCGCACCGAATATAGAAAATAATAAGTTGAAATTCAAAATACATGCGATACGTGCTCGGTTGTTTGGGGGTTCATACATGAGTTACTTTGCAGATTTGACTTGGCAGAACGGCATCAAGGACGTCATTGATATCGGGATCGTCAGCTATATTATTTACAAAATCATTTTGCTTGTACAAGGAACCAGAGCGGTTCAGCTCTTGAAGGGAATCCTTGTGCTTATTGCTGTATGGGCGATTAGCACATGGTTTAATTTATATACGCTCAAATGGGTAATGAACCAAATGTTCACCTTTGGCGTCGTGTCTGTCCTCATCATTTTTCAGCCGGAGCTGAGGCGGGTGCTGGAGCAGGTGGGACGAGGAAAGCTGTTCGTCAGCTCCTCCTTCATGGATAAGGATGTCGTCAATGAGCAGATTGATGAAGTGATGAAGGCTGTTCAGTTTATGGCGAAAAGAAAAATTGGCGCGCTAATTGTATTTGAACGGACAACCGGCGTCAATGAACTGATTGAATCAGGTGTACAGATGGAGTCGCGGATTACCTCCGAGCTGCTGAACAATATTTTCACGCCAAATACGCCGCTGCATGATGGAGCGGTCATTATTCGGGGTAATCAAATTATGGCGGCGGGCTGTTATTTGCCGCTGTCTGAAAATCCTTTTATAAGCAAGGAGCTTGGGACGCGCCATCGTGCGGCCATCGGCGTCAGCGAGGTTAGTGACGCGGTGTCGGTCGTCGTATCGGAAGAAACGGGACAAGTTTCCTTGGCGCTCAACGGCATGATCGTTCGTGATATTAAAGAAGAATCGCTAATCTCGAAGCTGTTCGAGGAGCTGACTCCGAAGACGAATGGACGCACGAAGGAACGTCAGTCGTTCGCGTTCTGGAAGCGGAAAGGAGGCCAGGATGGATAAATGGCTTAGTCATCCGACAGCGATCAAAATTATTTCTATCGTCATTGCGCTGCTGCTGTGGGCAGTCGTGCATTTCGATCCGGAATCGACTCCTGCTGCGGTGACCTCCAATACAGATAAAAAAATTATCGAGGCCGCGCAAATTATTCCAACCGGGCTGGATGAAGCTAAATATTCGCTCGTGCAGATGGAGCCGACCGTTGTCAGGATTATGGTAGAAGGCCGCCGCTCCAAGCTGCTCACTGCCAAAGACGAGGATTATATTATTACAGCTGATTTAACCGGACTTGGGGAAGGCGAGCATGTTGTGCCGTTAACGTATACGATGCCGAGCGGCGTCAACCTGCTGGAAATTTCACAGCGTACGATAAAGGTAGATATCGAAGAAATTCAGACGAAGTCCTTTGATTTGGGGCTGAAGACGTCTGGTACGCCTTCAAGCGGCTATATTGTTGGAACGCCATCACTGGTCGGCAAGGAGACAGTTCCGTCCGTTAAAGTGACGCTCCCGAAGGATGAAATGGAATATGTCGGTTCGGTAAGCGCGACCGTTAGTGTGGAAGGCGCGAAATCGACAGTTGAGGATAAAAAAGCGGGTGTTGTCGTTTATGATACGGAAGGCAAAGTGATGGAGCATGCCATTACCGATCCGAAGATCGTCGATGTGGAGGTTCCCGTCACTCCGCCAATCAAGATGGTACCGCTCCAGATCAGCTATACGGGCAGCTTGCCGGAAGGTTTAAGCATCGCTTCGATTAAACCGGAAATCGACAAAGTTGCCGTTTATGCGGATCAAAAAACGCTTGATGCTCTCGAAGTATATAATGGGGTGACGATTGATCTCGGAGCTGTCGAGCAGTCGGGCACGGTGAAGGCGAAGGTCACGAAGCTGGATGGCATAGTGATGGTTGAGCCTGCTGAAATTAATGTTGAGGTGAATGTCGTTTCATGGGAAGCGCTGACCTTGACGAGAGCGATTCAATTAACAAATGTTGGCGAAGGGCTTTTTGCTGAAATCAGCAAGCCGCAGAGCGGCGAGGCGAGCCTCACCATTCACGGCGCACCAGATGTGCTATCGGCAATTAGCGACAAGGATTTGCAGCTGACAGCTGATTTGCAGGGACTGAAGGCTGGAACGCATACGATTAAGCTGTCGACAACGGTGCCGCGTTTCGTGACCTTGACGAACGAAGAAGCGGCATTAACCGCTACGGTAGTTATTGGCGAGAAGTCTGATCCGGTGACGGCAGATCCGGAAGAAAGCGGCGGTACGACCAAGCCGGAGCCGACTCCAACGCCTGAGCCATCGGCAACGCCGGATGAGGAAGAAAGTACGCCTAGTCCTGGCTCGGGAAACGATGGCGGCAATGATGGCAATGGAGCTACGAATGCGGGCGGCGAGCCTAGCAATGGCAGCTCCGCAAACGCAAATGGTTAGTTGATTAATGAGCAGCAGCATAGGATTGGCTGGTTTTTCAGTCAATATCGATATAATAAAAGGGGCTAGAACGACAATGGGGAAATATTTTGGTACAGATGGCGTGCGCGGTGTCGCGAATCAGGAATTGACACCAGAGCTTGCTTATAAAATTGGCCGCTGCGGCGGATTCGTATTAACGGGAGAGGCAGATAAGCCGGTAGTCGTCATCGGACGGGATACGCGTATCTCCGGTCCAATGCTGGAATCGGCGCTTATCGCAGGCTTGCTGTCTATCGGCGCAAGCGTTGTGCGCCTAGGTGTCGTGTCGACGCCGGCAGTCGCTTATATTACACGCGAGCTGAAGGCGGATGCGGGCGTTATGATTTCCGCTTCGCATAATCCGGTTGAGGATAATGGCATTAAGTTTTTCGCTGGCGACGGCTTCAAGCTGTCGGATGAGACGGAAATTCGCATTGAGCAGCTGATTGATGCGGAGCAGGATGAATTGCCGCGCCCTGTAGGCGGCGATATTGGCACTGTAACCGATGACGATTCCGCGAAGAAGCGTTATCTGGACTTTTTGAAAACGACGATTAGAGGCGGGTTCAGCGGCCTTAAAATCGTGCTCGACTGCGCGAACGGCTCTGCTTATGAGCTGGCGCCAGCTGTATTCCGCGAGCTTGGCGCGGAAATTATTACGGTAGGAGCGGAGCCGGATGGCCGCAACATCAATGCGGGCGTCGGATCGACGCATCCGGAATATTTGCGTGAGCAGGTGCTGGCGCATAAAGCGGATTTGGGACTATCCTTTGACGGCGACGCCGATCGTCTGATTGCGATTGATGACCAGGGCGAAGAGGTCGATGGCGATTATATTTTGTGCATCATTGGCGACGCTATGAAACAGGCTGGAAAGCTGAAGCATGACACCGTCGTTACGACAGTTATGGCGAACATTGGTTTCTTCAAAGCGGCGGGGCAGCTTGGCCTGCAAACCGCGCAAACGGCTGTTGGCGACCGCTACGTGATGGAAGAAATGCGTCGCGGCGGCTTCAACTTGGGCGGCGAGCAGTCCGGCCATGTTATTTTTCTGGATTATATTACAACGGGTGACGGCATTCTGACCGCTTTGCAGCTGGTCGATACGATTAAAGCTTCCGGCCGCAAGCTCAGCGAGCTGAAAACCATTATGCGCAAGTTCCCGCAAGTGCTCGTTAACGTGCGCGTAGAAGACAAGAGCAAATACCTGGGCAACCAGGCGATTGAAGCAGTAGCGGAAGAAGTGTCTCGTGAGCTTGGCGACAACGGCCGTGTGCTCGTTCGTCCTTCCGGTACGGAATCGCTCATTCGCGTCATGGCAGAAGGGCCAGACAAGGCTCAGGTTGAAGCATACGTGGCAAAAATCGTTGATGTGGTGAAAAAAGAACTCGGTTAAAGATTAATGGGCTGAGTTTTCAGCGGCGATAATCGTTAACGATAGGAAACTTCAACCATAATCTTCAATGTCCGTAAGGGTTGGCGCCTATATACTTTAATGGCAGTCATATTATACGTGACTTATTTTTTATGTGAGCAATAGTAAACGATAGTAATGTTAAGCGGCATAAATGACAATAATCAGTGCCTTTAATGATTAAGGCCGCTTGCCTCCGGTGATTGAACCGAAGCATATGCGTTGAAGCTTGAGCGCATGCTAAGGTGATTTGCGGGAGGCAGGCGGCTAGGCACCGATAATTTGTTGAGACATAGAATGAATGAGGCAATGGAGACAATCGGTGGGTATAGCTGCTTATGAATGGGCACGAGCCCGATGCTGTTGCATATTTGCCTGATAATGAATACAATAGAGAGTAATGATTTCATTCCAGAAGGAAAGCGAGGATCGAGGTTACACTGCAATATAAGCGCCAGAGCTTGCGTGATGATTCGTTTTGATGCTCTACGTAACCGATGAATGGGCTGCATGTTGGATGTGCGGATACAGTGGTTATGGAGAAGCACTCGGGGCGATCATACGGGAAGCTGACGAGGTGGAGGTGTTCGAAATGTTCGGCGGGGGCCTCCCGGTTATAGCATGCCAACCGAAAGCTGAGACGCAAAATGATTGGGCGACCATTCATACAAACGTTCAGCAGGCATCAACAGACGAAATAATTGAACTTTTATTCCCGTATGTCTATGGTGCCGCCTGTGGGGCTGGTATGGGCAGAGGGTTACACAACTTCTTTGGACAAAAGCAGAACTGAATTTGTGACAACCGAATAGCGCCTGTGCCGCATATAGGCAGGCATCCGTCATAAGGGCATTATACCTAAAACGGAGGTCTATTAAATTATGTGTGGAATTGTAGGATATATTGGTAAACGTGACTCGCAGGCGATTTTGATCGAAGGGCTGAAAAAGCTGGAATACCGCGGCTATGACTCGGCAGGTATTGCTGTATTCACAGACAACGGTCTTGAAGTTTCGAAAGCTAAAGGACGCCTTGCTAATCTTGAAGGCAAGCTGCAAGGTGAGCCATTGCATGGTTCCGTCGGCATTGGGCATACGCGCTGGGCAACACACGGCAAGCCATCCGATGTGAACTCTCATCCGCATACGGACAATTCCGCTAAATTTTCGGTCGTTCACAATGGTATCATTGAGAACTATCTGGATCTGAAAGATGAATTGACTGCGAAAGGCCATGTATTCGTATCGGAGACGGATACAGAAGTGATCTCGCATCTCGTAGCTGATGAGTATGACGGCAACATCATTGAAGCGGTGCAGCGTGCCGTTAAACGTATGCGCGGAGCATTCGCTCTGGGCGTTTTGACAGAGTTTGAACCGGAGAAGCTCGTAGCGGTTCGTTTTGCAAGCCCGCTCGTCATCGGCGTAGGCAAAGGCGAAAACTTCATCGGATCGGATATTCCGGCGATTTTGGAGCATACGCGTGACGTTTATATTTTGGACGACGGCGAAATGGCTATTTTGACACGTGATAGTGTCGAATTGATGACGACAGAAGGCGCAGCTATTTCCAAGGAAATATTCCATGTCGATTGGGATCTGGTAACCGCAGAAAAAGCCGGATTTGATCATTTTATGCTGAAAGAAATTTATGAGCAGCCGAAAGCATACCGCGACACGATGCTGGGCCGCGTTGCTGACGACGGCAAATCGGTACAGCTGTCTGAACTGGCGATGACGAAGGATTATATTAAATCGATTCGTAAAGTGCATATCGTAGCTTGCGGAACAGCATATCATGCTGGCCTTGTTGGTAAAACGGTTATTGAGTCCATTGCCCGCATTCCGGTTGAAACGGATGTCGCTTCGGAATATCGTTACCGCTCGCCGATCATTACGCCAGACACGCTCGTAATTGTAGTCAGCCAATCCGGTGAAACAGCGGATACGCTTGCTGCACTTCGTGAAGCGAAGCGCAATGGCGCTCGCGTATTGGCGATTACGAACGTAGTGGGCAGCTCGATTGCCCGCGAAGCGGATGATGTGCTGGTAACGTTGGCAGGACCGGAAATTGCGGTTGCTTCGACGAAAGCTTACACGTCGCAGCTCGTAGTATTCTACCTGCTCAGCTTGTATTTCGCGGATACGCTGGGAACGAAAAATACAGCGGAGGTAAGCGAAATTCTTGCTGCGATGCAAGAGCTTCCTGAGCAAGTGGAAAGCATTTTGGAGCAAGCGCCGGTATTGCGCGATATTGCTGAATCGATCTCCTCGCATCCGAGCCTATTCTTTATTGGCCGCGGCATTGACTATCCAGTAGCGCTGGAAGGCTCGCTGAAGCTGAAAGAAATTTCGTATATTCACTCGGAAGCTTACCCAGCTGGCGAGCTGAAGCATGGCACGCTGGCGCTGATCGAAGAAGGCGTTCCGGTTATCGCTTTGGTCACGCAGGAAGAGTTGTATGAGAAAACATTGAGCAATATTAAAGAAGTAAAAGCGCGCGGCGCGAATGTGCTCGGTATTGGTAATGTTGGCTATGAAGAGGAAGCGAACAAGTCGGTTGATACACTGTTCTCGATCCCTCGCACACTGCCGATCCTGACGCCAGCACTGTCCGTTGTACCACTGCAATTGATCTCCTACTATGCTTCGCTTGCGCTCGGGCATGATGTTGATAAACCGAGAAATTTGGCGAAGAGTGTTACGGTGGAGTAGGGGAGAGTAATAAATTCCCCCCTGTGTCTAGTGACATTAAAGTTGTTGTCTAGACAATATAGTCGTTTCTTTAACAATATAGTGTGTGATTTTTCAAAATAGTTTATGTCCATGATTCATTACAATAAAGTCTTTTTTCTCTTTCTAAATAGGAAGTGACGAAACGAAAGACGAAACGAAAGTTTAAAACTTTTTTAATCATTAAGGGTAGTCCTAAGTTATTTTATAGGACTGCCCTTGTTTTTTCGTCGTGAGATTTTTAAATGACTTTTAATAATGAATTTTTTAGACTAGCTATTAGTAGCTCAAATAAATGAATGAGCGGTGAAACCAAATGAATGAGATAGGTGTAGACTTCCATTGAAGTCTGCAACTCTCCACACTATGTTTGCCGCTCTCCACTTAAAGTTTGCTCACGAGTCGACTGTCGAAAGAAAATTAAGTTGTAGACTAGCATGGTTGATGTTACGCGCTTTACAGCTGTTAGAATTGTCAGCCCAGCGAAATAGGTATTAGACTGAAAAACCAACTGTATCACGCTGGAAGACTGGAGCGATCGGCGGTGAAAGATCGTGCCGAACAGGAACTTCTGAAAGAACAAACTGGAAGCATGATCCGCAGCTCGCCGCTGCCGGCACCAGCATACCGATCCAGGAAGAACAAGCAGGCGCACGGCTACAGCTTCGCCGTCCTCTTAGTCCACAACTTTGTTTTCTTTCGTCACCGACGAACTTCAGGTATCCACCCCTGATTTTCGCTCGGCATTTTTCTCACTCTTTTCCCCAGGAAGCAGGCTTTTCCCAGCATCCACAGCCTTGGAATTCCGTATCACGCCTGCGTTCTCAAGCTATTTTCTCAGGTGTTTCCTCGACTGCTTTACCTGATTGATCACTTCCTAAGCTCAGCTCAAACTTATTATGCTTTAGGGGTTAGGGAGAAGGGAGGAGAAAGGGCTGGGAAGCCTTGTGGGGAGGAGGGGCAGGATTGAATAGATGGGGACACTTATTTAAAACTTTTGTTTGTTCCTCTTCACTACCCCCGTTCCTTTAAAGCGGCAGCGCAAATACTATGCTTGGGGAGCGCTTGTTTTGGGTAATGAAAACAAGGGTTTTGTTTTGATCAAAGGTGTAATCAAAAGAGCCCTTAGCAGGGCTTCTTTGATCAATAGGGAGAGGGGAATACTTATAGTTGGTATAGTCCTAAGTGTGGATATTATTAAAAAAGATTTTTGGTTATTTTAGCAGCCATATATTCGATTTTCGGAGTCATTGCCTTGTCATCGACGGTATGCAGTTTATCGGGTATAAATAGTAATATTTTTTTTATCGTATAATAGTCGGAAATCGCATTATATACTGTAAGATTATTTTCCATTAGATACTTTGCATCCAAGATATCTCTTAAAATCTCATCCTGCTTAATGGTAATCTTCACGTTAATTTTGTTGAAAATCCCCTGTTTTATTCCCGCATTATAAAAATCTAATATTTGTTGCTCGCGTGTTTTTAGCGCCTCGCCGAGTTGATCAAATTTCTCTGGGTAATGGACCTCAAGATCCTTCAAGAATACATCTGTAATGTATTGCATTAATAAAACGGTTTGCTCGAAAATTTGTTGAAAACGATCCCCCATTTTCTCCCCACTTGTTTCATCAACGATTTCATGAATATATTGAACAAAACTATCTACTATAAATTCCACAATATCTTCTTTTGTAGAGTAGTACTTATATAATGTGGCTCGACTAATGCCCATTATTCTAGATATTTCGTCCATTGTAAGCAACTGAAACCCATTTTTCCTCACGTAAGGAAGTAATTTCGCCATGAGTTTGCTTCTTGTTTCATTGTGCTTATCGGTGACAATCTTGTTATTCATTTCATTCCCTCCTTTCAATATTATAACCGCTCCTCTACATGAAATACATAATACATTTTATAAACGGAATATACAAACTTTATTCTTTTTGTTTACTTTGTAATTTTAATTTGGTATGATTACTTCGACGATATGATACTAACTCTGAAGTGTAGACCACTTCAATTAGGTTGATGATCGCTAGGGAGTAAAGATAATTATTTACAAGGCTTTCATTAGCCTTAAACGAAGGGAGAATAAAATATGCAGTATCGTTCTTTAGGACAACAGGGGTTGCGTGTTTCTTCACTTGGTTTTGGTTGCATGGGCATTTCAGTAGCGTATGGTCCTTCTAATGAGAATGAGGGCATTGAGACGATACGACAAGCTTATGACCTCGGTATCAATTTCTTTGATACAGCAGAGTTATACGGTAATGGTCATAATGAGCAAGTGCTTGGCAGAGCCGTTAAAGATTTTCGTGATAAAGTTGTGCTCGCAACAAAATTTGGTTTTGATATGAAAGCAGAGCAGGTTGGTGCAGGTTTCAACAGCCATCCAGACAATATTCGTAAAGTGGCTGAGAATAGCTTGCGCTACTTACAAACAGATTATATTGATGTCTTTTATCAACACATTCCAGATCCAAATGTCCCAATTGAGGAAGTTGCTGGTGCAGTAGGTGACCTCATTCAACAAGGAAAAGTGAAATATTTTGGGTTAAGTAATGCTGGCACAGATACCATTCGCCGTGCACATGCTGTGACACCAGTATCGGTATTGCAGAGTGAGTATTCTATTTTTGAGAGGGAGCTTGAAGATAGAAACATAATTACAGTGTTAAGGGAATTAGGCATTGGTTTAGTCCCTTATGCACCGTTAGGCAGAGGATTTCTAACTAATGATGTTAAACCAGCTGAGGAGTATCCTGAAGATGATTTTCGTCGTATAGATGAGCGCTGGAAGGGAGAGAATTTTACCTATAATTTGAAGGCCGTTCAACAACTTAAAGAATTGGCATCAAACAAAGGGATCACAGTTGCACAATTGGCGCTCTCTTGGTTACTAGCACAGGATGAGAGTATTGTTCCGATTCCTGGAACGCGAAGTGTTGGTCGCCTTAAAGAGAACGTTGGGGCTGCGGATATTGAACTAACTGATAATGACCTTGCGCGTATTGCAGAAATCATTCCTAATGGATCGGCAGGTAGTCGATATCCTGCGGGGATGTTAGAGAATTTCACAAGAGAGTAACGACTCGCCAAGAGCAAGGTGAACATTCTATTTTACTTGCAAGTAAATAAAAGAATGAACAATACAAAGTCCTTATTGTATTGCAGGAGCATTAATACTTCAGACTAACAACGGCAATCTAGGACTGAACTGCACCACGTCAAGTAGGTAGTACAATTAGAAAAATAGACGGTCTTTTTCCTGTATTCCATAGGACTGAGGCTGTTTATTTTTTTGTTGCTGTTATGAAGTTATTTTTACACGTTCAGCTCCAACATAGTGGTGTTCAGCTTTACATGGCAAAGGGCTACCTCTGATCAATCTACTGGCAAGAACTTGGGCGGATGTAGCTCATGACGGATTCTCATGTCCGGAGGAGTGTGGTAACTGATTCATTACTGTCAGAAGAAAATAAAATGTTAGACTCGGCAAATAAAGTATTAGACTGACTATGCTTCATTAAGCTCCCTTGGTACGATGCAGTTTTCTCACTAATGCTCGATTATTCGCAGGATTTCACCAGAAGATAAATCGTAACCCGGATTGAATGGGACGAGAGCCGTCAAAATGGGCAACCGGCAAGCATGCGGGAACAGAAGGGGCGAGTTTTGCTCCTTTTTTGTTGATCTGCTGCACGCTGCTCCACACACCTCTGGAGGCTTTCACTCACATTTCTCGACGGGTCTATGCCCTTTTATTTAATGCAATCTGATTCATTACAATAAAGTGTTGTTCTCTTCCAAATAGGAAGTGACGAAACGGGAATTTAAAACTTAATAATTCATCAAGGGTAGCCCTAAGTCATTTATAGGGCTACCCTTATTTTTATCATTACGTGATTGTTAAAGTGACATTGTTTTGCTAGTGTCACCGTTAAATTGGCTTTATGAAATTCAAATAATTTAAAAGGTAGTGAAATTATATGAATGAGATAAAATTATGCGTCTAAAAAAGCGATTATAATTGAACTTTTTTCCTGATACATTATTTAGTGACAATACTCCGAATCGACTGGGTTAAGTTGTGGCTTTGGAATAAAGTTCGATAATTTATAATAAAGTTTGATACAATTACGTCGACAGGATGGATTATGACAATTCAGCAATCGGGCCATTTTGTGTGAATTTTAGGAGTGAAGAAATGAATAATTTTTTTACAGCATTAACTTATGTAAATAAAAAGATTTATGAGTCGAATCACTTAACTGTAAAGTCAGTTCAAGAAGAAAAGCAAAATTCTAAGTATGGTGCTGGTACATTTCAATTATCTTCTAAAACAGTGCGATTCAGAGTTTCGAATATAACCCCTACCAAAGTAGGGCAGTTTGTTGCATTTTGGGAAAAGGACGAAAATAATCAAAATCAACCTTACTTATATGAGGAAGCCCCTGATTTATTAGTTATAACTACCTTTAAAAATGAAAATGAGTTTGGGCAATTTATTTTTCCAAAAGAAATACTTTTAAAACAGAACATTCTTAGGTCTACTTCAACAAAGGGCAAAATGGCAATAAGAGTTTATCCTAGCTGGGATAGTCCGAGTAGTAAACAAGCGATGAAAACTCAAAAATGGCAGTTACCCTATTTTGTTGATATGTGTATTCCGAATCAATTTTCCTTAGAAAAAGTAATAGAACTGTATTCTCTTTAATCCTCCGCAATCGGGCGCGATTGTTGAAGATCATAGCCAGAAAATGATCAAACTTTATTCCAAAGCTACATAAGTAGCACCAAACCGTATTGATTTAGGTATCAGAAGGACTCCTGTCTGCATGATAAGAGAGTTAGGGAGAACTATGGTAAACATACCGCATGAAAATTTCATGCCGCCAGAAGCGCTCTTCACTTAGAGGCTTAGCGGTCAGACAATTCTTCAAGGACAACTACATTCCGCAGGAAGTGAACTCTGATGGAAACGTTCAAAAAAATATTGAAACGTTTCCAATTTGGTGATATTATAATTTTTATCGAGGGTTTAAGTGGGGGGTTAGATGTCGAGTATTAAAGATGTAGCCATCTTAGCTGGCGTAGCAGTAGGAACCGTGTCCCGTGTCATTAATAAATCAGGTGCTGTAAAACCCGCTACACGCAGAAAAGTTGAAGAAGCCATACAAGAGCTGAATTATGTCCCTAATGAAATTGCCCGAAATTTCAAAATGCGTAAATCCAAGATGGTAGCACTGATGTTACCAAGCATCTGGCACCCATTTTTTTCTGAACTGGCGTATTACATTGAGGATGAGTTGGACCTTGAGGGTTATAAGCTCATGCTCTGTAATAGCGGAGGCAAGCCTGAAAAAGAACTTTATTATTTGGAAATGCTTCAGCAAAACAAAGTGGCTGGTATCGTCGGCATTACTTACAACGATATAGAGAACAACGTGAGAAACGACATTCCGATTGTAAGTATCGACAGGCATTTTAACAAGAAAATTACCTGCGTAACTTCGGATAATTACGAAGGCGGGCGTTTGGCCTTAAGGGAGCTAGTAAAAGCGGGTGCTAGAAAACCGGCATTTATAGGAAGCGTCACTTCAGTTTACAGTGAAACCATGAATCGTAGAGAAGGCTTCATTCAAGAGGCGAAAACAATGGGTGTTGAGTACGTTGTATACGAGAAGCCAGACCCCGTTGAGGATGACGACGCTTATTTTGATGAGTTACTAAAAGAGCATCACGATGTGGACGGCGTTTTTGCCATTACCGATATATTTGCCGCCAAATATATTGAAAGAGCAGGCAGGCAGGGTATTCGGGTCCCAGAAGATGTAAAGGTCATTGGATACGATGGCATCCAGGATCATCCCTATTTCCATCCTTTGTTGTCAACAATCAGACAACCGGTGGAGGAAATGGCACGCATGACCATCAGACTGCTTTATGAGAAGATTGAAGGCAAGGATTTAGAACAGCAAGTGTATCGACTCCCGGTTACTTTTAGGCAAGGCGAAACTACGTGATTATGATTGGTAGGAAAAGCATCAGCTCATGGTCGATTTAACAGTGTGAATTGACCCTCTGGCGTTTTTCTTACCCATAATTGGAAACGTTTCAAATTATGATCAGGTTGGAAAGTATTCGTTTATTCGGTCGGTTTATGATGTCGATTTATCTATAAATCCCTTCGCACACACTGAATTGGAAACGTTTCAAAACGGAGAATACTTTACTGGAAAGGGTGTACAAGAGTGAATTCAAAAATTAGTAGCCTGGATCATTCCATGATCAAACCAAAACGAAAGAGATGGAGCCGAGTCAAACGCGACTATGAACTGTATCTGTTCTTACTGCCGATCATTATTCTTTATCTCGTATTCAAGTATTATCCGATGTACGGGGTGCAAATTGCTTTTAAGGACTTTTCACCAAGTCAGGGGATATGGGGTAGTGAATGGGTGGGATTTCAGCACTTTATAGATTTTTTCAATTCCTATAACTTCTGGACTATCATTACGAATACGCTTACACTCAGTTTTCTATCCCTGCTGTTTGGCTTCCCGGCTCCCATCATTATCGCAATCATGCTGAATCAGATGCTTGGGAAGACCTATAAGAAATTTGTTCAGACCGTAATTTACGCGCCGCACTTTATCTCTACCGTTGTACTTGTCGGTATGCTTAATGTTTTTTTATCTCCGAACAGCGGGATCGTGAATCACATCATCACCTGGTTTGGAGGGGACCCCGTGCTCTTTATGGCCGATGAGGGCTGGTTCCGTCCCTTGTATATCTTATCAGGGATATGGCAGGAGACCGGATTTGCCACGATTATTTATCTTGCTGCCCTTGCGGGAGTCAATCCCGAACTGCATGAAGCTGCAACTATGGATGGAGCGAGCAAAAGGAAGCGTGTATGGCACGTGGACATTCCGAGCATTCTGCCGACGATCGTCATTCTGCTGATTCTCGCACTCGGCAACATAATGAGCATTGGTTTTGAAAAAGCGTTTCTAATGCAGAGCGATCTGAACTACGCCACCTCCAATATTATTCCCACCTACGTGTATGAAATGGGGATTCAGAAGGCGCAATACAGCTTTTCCACGGCGATTGGCCTGTTCAACTCTCTAATCAATATCATCCTAATTTTCACCGTTAACCGGATCGCCAAAAAAGTAACTGAAACTAGCCTGTGGTAAGGAGGAGTTCATTTTGAATCAATTATTGAAGAGAAAGAGCACAGGGGATGCATGGTTTGACTTAGTCAACTACTTCTTGTTAACCATCATCATGCTGCTCGTATTATTTCCGTTGTACTTTGTGCTGATAGCATCATTCAGTGACCCCAATTATATATACTCAGGTGAAGTTTGGTTGTTTCCGAAAGGCTTTACGTTAGATGGATACGAACGAATTTTCAATGATTCATCTATATGGATTGGGTATGCCAACTCAATTTTATACGCGACACTTGGAACATTTATTGGAGTCGCCGTGACTGTTTGTGCAGCCTACCCTTTAGCACGCAAAAATCTGGCAGGTAAGTCTGTGATTATGTGGTTTTTGTTGGTTACCATGTTTTTTAGCGGAGGACTGATTCCAACCTATTTGCTGATTAAGGATCTTCACATGCTAAATACAATATGGGCACTCGTGATTCCCGGAGCGGGCGGTGTATTCAATGTTATTATCGTGAGAACTTTTTTTCAGTCGTCCATACCGGATGAAATGTGGGAAGCCGCATCTATTGACGGATGTTCCAACACCAGATTTTTTTGGAGCATCGTTCTGCCTTTGTCCAAATCGATCCTAGCCGTAATGGTGCTGTATCATGTCGTTGGTTTCTGGAATGGTTTTTTTGACTCCTTGATCTACCTTAGCGATGAAAGCAAATACCCGCTGCAATTGGTGCTTCGCAACATTCTTGTTCAGAATCAGGTTAACTCCGGCATGATGATAGATGTTGAATCTTACGCGGCGAAGATGCGCGTCACAGAACTAATCAAATACGGTGTTATTATTGTATCCAGTCTGCCACTGTTGATTTTGTATCCATTCCTGCAAAAGTACTTTGTTAAAGGCGTGATGATCGGATCAATCAAGGGGTGATGTGGACGTAATGCTTGAAAGGGGGGATGTACAAGCAGTATTCAGATGAAGCATGTAAGAAAGTGATTTTCAGCATGTTGGATGACAACTAAGGGAGGTTATGTACAATGAAATCTTTATTTAAAAATGTGGGGATTCTTGTGTTGGCCGGAGCGTTTGTGGTTAGTGGATGTTCGGGAAACAGTAACGGATCAAAGAATCAGGCAGAAAATACAAATCTAGAAGCCAATTTCAATAAAACCGGTCTTCCGATTGTTCAAGAAGCAGTATCGTTGAGAATGGTGTCCCCGAAAGCTGCCTTGGCTCCGAAATACTCGGAGATGGAAATTTTCAAGAGGCTGGAAGAGCAAACAAACGTAAAGATAGAATGGGAAAACATCCCTGATACTGATTTTGCTGAAAAGAAAAATTTGTTATTGGCAAGCGGAGATCTGCCGGATGCATTTTACGGAGCTGGATTCACCGATTACGAGCTGATCAATTACGGTAAAGACGGAACCATTATTCCACTGGAGGATTTGATTGATCAATATGCGCCAAATTTGAAAGCGCTTCTTGATGGCCGACCCGACATCAAATCATCGATTACAGCACCGGATGGACATATTTATGGGCTGCCATCATTCGAAGAGAATAATCTCGGAACCAACCCCTTTTTCCATGTCATCAATAAAAAATGGCTAGATAAGCTGGGTCTAGAAGTGCCACAAACACTGGATGAATATACGGAAGCTCTGCTTGCCTTTAAAACAAAGGATCCAAATGGTAATGGTAAGCAAGATGAAATCCCGTTGAGTTTCATGCATATGCAGTGGTGCATGGATATTGCCGGAATTTTTGGAGCATTTGGTCTTCCTGATAATATGGAGCATCGAGTAGTCAGAGATGGAAAAGTTATTTTTACTGCTACTCAGCCTGAATATAAGGAAGCCCTGAATTACTTCCATGAAAAATGGTATAAGCAGGGTCTGATTGACCCCGAATCTTTCACGCAAGATGCGGCACAGTATCTGGCAAAAGGAAAAACGACAGATGAGACACTTGGATCTTATATCTGGTGGGAAATTGAAGAGGTTGTAGGAACTGAACGTGGTAAGGATTATGTTCTACTATCTCCACTTAAAGGACCAAATGGGGATCAAACAATCGGACGCGGCAATGGCGGTGGTCCAGGGCGTGGGGCCTTTGTGATTACAAAAGAGAACAGTAATCCGGAAATCACGATGCGTTGGATCGATGAACAGTATGAACCGTACATGGCTGCTCAGATTCATTGGGGTCCACTAGATATTGTATACAAGAAAGACGAAAATGGTAAATTGGTGAACCTGCCGCTTCCTGAGGGAGCTTCTGCAGGTGAATTCCGTCAAAAAGTTGCTCCAGGCGCAGGCGGACCTGGCGTCATTACCATACAGGACTTGGGGAAAGTTGTTGATCTGGAACCACGAGCTCAACAGCGTGTTGAAGATTTAAAGCAATATTACGATCCATACATGGAAAAGGAAAACTATCCGAGTATTTTCTTTGAACCAGACGAACTGGACAAAATCAACAAGATCGAGCCTGAATTGATTAAGTATGTAAATACCCAAAGGGGAAAATTCATTGTTAATGGCGGCGCGGATGAGGAGTGGGAAAGCTATGTGAAAACACTGGAAAAGATGGGCCTAAACGAATTAATGGAGATTTATCAAAACGGACTGGATCGCTATAACGCAAATCTAAAAATAAATAAATAGATGACAGGTGGGGAGAAACTGTGCTTGATGTTATTACTATTGGAGAAGCATTGATTGACTTTACTCCAGCAGGCCATACAACTGGGGGGAACGAGCAGTTTGAATGCAATCCAGGAGGTGCTCCGGCTAACGTAGCCGTTGTGCTATCCCGATTAGGAGCCAGAACTGCATTGATTAGCAAGGTTGGGGAGGACCAATTCGGTTCCCTGCTGCACAACACACTGCTAAGTAGTGGTGTTGATGTGTCTGAAGTTTCATTCACAAATGAAGCGAGTACAACGCTTGCCTTTGTCCATCTGGATGATAAGGGAGACAGATCGTTCAGCTTCTTCCGAAAGCCGGGAGCAGATACCTTCTTACACTCGAAGGATGTCCCGCTCGATCGGATTGAAACCTGCCAAGCCCTGCATTTTGGCTCATTGTCCATGACCCATGAACCGGCCCGTACCGCAACCAGGACGGCAGTTCTCAGAGCCAAGGAAGCAGGAGTGTTGCTCTCGTTCGATCCGAATATCCGGTTTGCTTTATGGGAGAGCAAGGAGGAAGCAAAACATAATATCCTTTGGGGTATGAAGTACGCCGATATCTTGAAAATATCGGAAGAAGAGCTCTTTTTTATAACTGGGACTAGCGATATGGAACAGGGCTCGCTAGAGTTGCAACAACAATTCGGTATCGTGTTGGTCGTCGTCACTTTAGCGGAACAAGGCTGTTATTACCGGTTGGCTGGTCAGGATGGATATGTGTCTGGATTTCAGGTGAATGCCATCGACACAACAGGAGCTGGCGATGCTTTTCTGGGCTGCTTGTTATATAAGATCCTGGAAGGCGGAAGTTCATTGGAAGATCTAACCAAACAGCAAATTATTAGCATGCTGACTTTTGCTAATGCCGGCGGCGCGTTAGTAACAACACGAAAGGGGGCTCTTGGGTCCATGCCGACGACAGATGAGATTAATCAGATGATAGAGTCCAGCAAACCGTACAATGAAGAGCGTTTCAGACCGGGGTATCATTTTTCACCACCCTCCAATTGGGCGAATGATCCAAACGGATTAGTCTATTATGAGGGAAGCTATCATTTATTCTATCAATATCATCCTTACAGTAATAAATGGGGGCCGATGCATTGGGGCCATGCTATAAGTGAAGACCTGGTTCACTGGGAGCACGCACCTGTTGCTCTATTCCCGGATGAGCATGGAGCGATATTTTCTGGCTGCTGTGTAGTGGATTGGAATAATAGCAGCGGCTTATTTAAAGATTCCCATGGACTCGTTGCAATCTTTACGCATGCGGATATCCATCCGGAGACGAGACAGCCACGCCAGCGTCAGAGCCTGGCTTACAGCAGTGATAAAGGCCAAACCTGGCACAAGTATGACGGGAATCCAGTGCTTGTCGAGGATAATTTGATAGACTTCCGTGACCCGAAGGTGTTCTGGCATGCGCAAAGTGAGCGGTGGATTATGACTATTGTTGCGGGAGACCACGCCCGGTTCTATGCATCCGATAATTTGCGTGAATGGTCACTGACGGGTGAATTCGGCAGAGAAGAAGGCTCACATGATGGTGTTTGGGAATGCCCGGATCTGTTTGAGTTGCCGGTGGATGACACCGGACATTCCAAATGGGTACTGATCATAAGCATCGGAGACAATCCCAATTGTCCGGAAGGTTCGCGTACACAATATTTTGTTGGAGAGTTCGACGGAAATACCTTCATTAATGATAATCCGGCTGATCATATCATGTGGCTGGATTATGGCAGAGACAACTATGCAGGAGTTACCTGGTCAGATATCCCTGAGCAGGACGGACGCCGTGTGATCATTGGTTGGATGAGCAACTGGAAGTATGCCAATGAGACGCCTACCGGTTCCTGGAGAGGAGCAATGACCCTGCCGCGCACCTTGTCACTCACCAGCAAGGATGGCAGTATAGTGCTGACCCAAATGCCTGTCAGGGAAATCGGGCAGCTACGCAAAGAATCCATGAGCTGGAATGATATCACAGTTACGCCAGTGACCTCTTTTATGCAGAAGTCGAATAATGATCTGCTAGAGATTGAAGCGGAGATGGATTTCCGGTTAGGGGACGAAGTGCGTTTCCATCTGAAATCCTCTGGACAGAGCGAGATTGTTATCGGGTACGACTCTGCTATGGAGTGGCTGTTCACCGACCGCTCGAAATCAGGTGAGACCAATTTCCACCCGGCGTTTGCATGCCAGCACGGAGCCAGCCTGGCTGCGGTAAATGGACAGCTGAAGTTGCATATCTGGTTGGACCGCAATGCGGTAGAAGTGTACGCGGATAATGGTTTGGTTGTGCTGACCGATCAGATTTTCCCTGATGCACCGATAGAGAATATTGAGGTAAGCGCAAAATCAGGACAGGTTGTCCTCAAATCGCTTCAAATCCATTCGCTTAAATCTATTCATGCTTCAGATGAAAGCACAGAGGTGATATTAGGGAGGAATGATGTATGAGCAATACAACGGATAACCGGGGATTAATTATGCATTGGGCGTTTGATGAAGGAACCGGGGCAAGCACTTTGGAGAGCGTATCGAAATCCATAAATAATATCCAGTACGTATTTAACCAAGCGGAGTTTACCGAACCATCTACTCCGCCGTGGAGACACGGGGTTAAAGGAAGCGGGCTCCTGTTCGATGGCTACTCATCATACATTGCCCATTGCGTTCATAGGGAAGAGCGTAATGGCGAACCGGAATACCTCTCGGCTCTCAGTATCGGAGTATGGGTTGCCCCGCGAACCCATGAATGGGGTCATGAAGGCAAGCTGGCTGCCATCGTGAACCGCCACAATAGGGATAACAAACAGGGGTATCTACTTGGCATGTTCCGCCACGGGTCATGGTCCTTTCAAGTAGGGCTGGAAGGAGGAGAGTGGAAGGAAATCTGGTCGCCGGATGGCTACGAATTGCCAAAGAATGATTGGTCCTACGTGAGCGCTGTGTTCAATGGGCACGAGGGTGAAATCAAGCTGTATTTGAATGGCAGAGAAATCGCTTCGGAAGCTTTACCTCGCGATTCGCGTATAACTGAGGCAGTAGGCACAGATTTATTCATCGCTAAAAATAATCATAGTAGCAAGCTGGCAAAAGTATTCAGCCTTCATATGTTTAGCGGCATCATTGATGAACTTAAAATCTACAGCCGGGTACTGAGTGCGGAAGAGGTGGCCACTTCTTATCAAGAAGTGCTGGATTTAGAACATGGAGGCGTCCATCCACAATTACAATATGATGATATCAAGCTGGATCGTACCCTTTTGCTAACAGATCGGCACAGACCACAGTATCATGTTAGCCCGCCGGCTCATTGGATGAACGAACCTCACGCACCGATCTACTTTGAGGGGCAATACCACTTGTTCTATCAACATAATCCTCAAGGGCCCTACTTTCATCATATTCATTGGGGACATTGGGTGAGTGAGGATATGGTGCATTGGCGTGATCTACCTATTGCTCTAGCGCCTGAGAAGGATCAGCTTGCACCGGATGGAATATGGTCTGGGAGCGCGACTTATGATGCTGATAGCCTTCCTGTCTTGTTTTTTACAGCAGGTAATGATAGTGCCTCACCAAATCAAAGCGTCGCGCTTGCTAGAAGCACCTACTCCGAAGACAAAGATATTGATTTGGTCCGATGGGTCAAACATCCCGAGCCGCTTATTGTACAAAAAAATGGAATGGGGGTATTCGGAGATTTCCGTGACCCGTTTGTATGGAAGGATGAGGACGGCTGGTATGCCCTGGTTGGTTCGGGTTCCGGAATTGAAGGGGAGGGCGGAGCAGCGCTGGCATTTGTATCAGAAGATATGTTGAATTGGACATACAAAGGATCTTTCTATCAAGCAGATATTCGTAAATTCCCTTATCTTGGTCCTATATGGGAATTGCCTGTCCTTCTCCCTCTTGGAACTGACAAGCAGGGAGATTACAAGCATCTTCTGCTGGTCAGCCCTGTTGGAGCAGGGGCAGATGTAGAGGTCTTCTACTGGATCGGACAGCTGGACAAAGACAATCTATCGTTCAAACCCGATCAAGAGGAACCTCAATTAATTGATGTCGGCGATTTCCATTTTACAGGTCCAAGTGGAATGGTTGATCCTGTGACGGGCAGAAAAATTATTTTTACTATTGCTCAAGGTGACCGTACATCTGAATTGGAGTATCAATCGGGCTGGGCCCATAACGGCGGCCTGCCGATAAGTGTGTATTTGAGAGAGGATGGGCGCTTGGGTATCGAGCCGATTGAGGAGCTTCAATCGCTGCGCGACAAGAAGAGGCTATCGCTCAGGGACAAGTCATTAAGTGAAGCAAATAGCCTTCTCAAGGATGTTCAAGGAGACATGCTTGAGATTCAACTAGAGCTGGAGCCTGGTAGTGCCAAACAACTTGGAATCAAAATCCGGCGATCGCCGGATGGAGAGGAAGAAACGCTGCTGTATTATGACATAAATGAATCCATGCTCTTCGCTGACCGGACCAAAACGACACTGCATTCCGGTGAGAACTGTAAAGGAGTACAAGGAGGTAAGCTGGAGCTGTCAGGGGAGAATCTTAAGCTGCATATTTATCTGGACCGCTCTATGGTTGAAACTTACGCCAACGGCTTGAAAAGTCTGACGACCCGGGTATATCCGAGCCGTAAGGATGCCTTGGGTCTTGAACTCTGGGGAGATGGCGAACCGCTGGTAAAATCGATGGAAATATGGAATATGCATTCTATATGGTAATGTGAGCGCCTTGGCGCTCCTTACCCTATAAATGCGGGCAATACTCAAGCAAAAAAACCTTGTTGGAAGCGTTTTATTTTACAAATTAATAACATAGGAGGCTTATTCGTGATAGACAAACAAAGAAGCAAATCATGGATCTCCAATTTGATTATAGGGGTTTTGTTTCTTCAGCTAGTGACTCCGGGGATTACGGCCTCAGCCGCAGCAGAAACAGATACTTCTGCTCCAATGGTGGATATGGGATCGTCTGTTACAGATGCGGTCAATCAGAGTCCAAGTAGTAGTTTGAGAACATCTGTCACGGATACGGTCTATCAAATTCAGAACCCAGGGTTTGAAACTGGGGACATGTCAGGCTGGACAGTTATTAGAGGTCAAGCCTTCGGTCAGAACAGCGTATCGGAAGAGGGTACTTGGTGGTCGGAACAAATTCCTTATAACCAAGAGGGGAATTATCATTTAAACGGCTGGAAATATAATGAGGCTGAGACAGGTGTGCTCCGTTCTAGCACTTTCGAGCTGGGAGGCAGCGGTTGGATCAGCTTTAAGCTTGGCGGTGCAAAAAATCCTGACAAGGCATATGTAAATATCGTGGAAGCAGATACGGGCCAAGTGATTGCCAGGTATGGCAATAGCGTATTCGCTGACGTAGGCTTTCCGAATCCCGCTCAGGGTATGCGGCTTGCCAATATGGAGCAGTATAAGGCAAATCTATCCGATTATTTAGGCAAGAAGCTGTACGTAGAGATTGTAGATAATGCAACCTCAGACTGGGGATTGATTTTTGCAGATGCATTCTTTATGTATCATGAATCCGAGCCTGCCGAGGGCATCATTGCCAAGGATATCAAGCCAGATTTCACGCGCTACCGGATAGACAATCCAAGCTTTGAAACTGGGGATTTGACCGGATGGACCGTTGTAGAAGGCGAAGCATTCGGGCCAAACAGCGTTTCCGATGAAACTACCTGGTGGGATGAACAAATCCCGTACAACCAGGAAGGCGCTTATCATTTAAATGGCTGGAAGTATCCCGAAGCTGCAACTGGCGTGCTTCGTTCCAGTACCTTTGAATTGGGGGGAACTGGATGGATTACTTTCAGACTAGGCGGCGGCAAGCATATGGATCAAGTATATGTGAGCGTCATCGAAGCGGACACTGGCGAATTGATTGCCAGGTACGGAAATACAGAGTTTAACGAGTCGGGTTTCCCAGAACCGGCACAGGGCTTGAGACTTGCGAATATGGAGCAATATAAAGCCGATCTCTCCAAGCATATCGGAAAAAAACTGTATCTTGAAGTCGTTGATCATGCAGCTTCGGATTGGGGAGTGATCTTTGCGGATGCCTTCAACACCTTCAATGAACTCGTACCAGAAGATGGAATCATGGTGGATAACATTATCCCGACCGAAATCGCAAACCGCAGTTTTGAAAACGGAAACTTCGAGGGCTGGACGATTGATGGTGATGCTTTTCAAGTGACTGATGAAGCCGGGGCTGGCAAAGAAGGCAGCTTTTTTGCCAAGTCCATCTTGGAAGAAGTCGGCTCTATAATCTCCAGTACCTTCATGCTTCAGGGAACCGGAACGATTACCTTCACCGTTTTAGGCATCGACAATCCAGAAGATGCTTACGTCGCGCTATATGATGCCAGCACTAATGCGCTACTTGAGAAGACCGGGGATGTCAGTGCGAATGAGAAGATTTCCTGGAAAATGCAGAAACACTACAATAAGAAGTTTTATATCAAGGTTGTCGATCAATCCAGTCAAGCCCGTATTTCCGTGGATGCTTTTCAAGCCAATAATACGGGCACTATTTTTTACATGAATCTTGATGAAGGCGCAGGGAAAAAGGCGCTTGAGGAAGTAAGCGGTCTAGAGCATGATGTGAACTATGTATTTAACAACGCCAGATATATGGACTCCAAAGATCCAAGATGGACTCCGCGCGGAGTAAAAGGCGGCGCATTGCTGTTTGACGGCTACTCGAATGATATTGAGGTCAATGCTAAGGATACCATTCCAGTAGGCGATGCGTTAACGATTGAAGCCTGGGTTGCTCCACGCAGCTATGAATGGGGAGACGGCAACAAGCTGTCTGCAATTGTAAATCAGTCCGATCAAGATAAGGTTGAAGGTTTTGCCCTTGGGATGTACCGGCACGGCAGTTGGTCGATGCAGGTCGGTATTGGTGGACAGTGGATTCAGGTATGGGTTAATGATCATCCACTTGAGAAATACATGTGGAATTACGTGGCGGCTACGTTCGATAAAAGGGAGGGAGTCATTAAATTATATTTAAACGGTCAGGAAGTAGCATCCCAAGCAACTCCTGTCAACGTTCCGATAACACCTTCTGCGGAAAGCCTGATTATCGGGAAAAATAATAAACCCGTAGAGCTGGCAGGCCTGTTCTCGTACAATATGTTCAGTGGACTCATCGATGAAGTGAAACTGCAGAATAAAGCACTCACAGATCAAGAGATCCTTGCTGAATATGAGAGTGTAAAGACGCTTCACGGCGGCACGGTTCCGGAAATTCCCAATGGGGATATTGATGAGGACCCCAGTGTGTTCGACGGTGATCAGCACCGTCCGCAGTACCATGCGATGCCTCCACAAAACTGGATGAATGAAGCGCATGCACCGATTTATTATAACGGCAAATATCATTTGTTTTATCAGCATAACCCGCAAGGTCCATACTGGCATCAAATCCACTGGGGACATTGGGTGAGCGACGATATGGTGCATTGGGAAAATGTGAGACCTGCTCTTGCGCCTGAAGCGGGTACCCTTGACCCGGATGGTGCATGGTCAGGCAGTGCAGCATATGACCGCGACGGCAATCCTGTTCTGTTTTACACCGCTGGTAATGACTCGCTGTCTCCGAACCAAAGAACAGGGATAGCAACTCCGGCTGATTTATCGGACACTAATTTAGAAAAATGGGATAAATATCCTGAACCGGTTACAGAACAAAATGGAAACGGTATTCACAATGAATTCAGGGACCCGTTTGTATGGTATGACCAAGAGACGGATAAGTGGTATCAGTTAGTAACATCCGGTCTTCAAGACTTCAGCAGCGGCACAGCTTTGGTGTATGTATCCGACGATATGTACAACTGGGAGTATAAGGGGCCTTTATACGTCAGTGACAGAAGCCTATATCCGGAGCTTGGGACGGTGTGGGAACTGCCGGTACTACTACCGTTAGGAAAGGATAGCACGGGCAAGCAAAAGCATATCTTCATAGTCAATCCTCATGAAAAGCCGGAGCATGTTCCTCCGGCAAACGATGTGCAAAGAGATGTTGAAGTGTTTTACTGGATTGGCACCTGGGACCGGGATAACTTTAAATTTATACCCGATCAGGAGGCGCCTTCCAAAATGGATGTGGGTGACGGTTATTTAACCGCAGAGAGCGGTATGGTTACCCCAGACGGAAGAACGGTTATTTATTCCATGGTGCAGAATGTAAGAACACCGCAGGCTGAATATCAAGCTGGATGGGCCCATAATTTGGCACTGCCGGTTTCACTAAGCTTGGATGAGCAAGATAAATTGCGAATAGAGCCGATTCAAGAATTACAGGGGCTACGAGATGCTAAATTGGTTGATTTTGCAGATAAAAATTTGCAGGCTGCCAATCAATTGATCCAAAATGTCAAAGGGGACATGCTGGAGATCGTGATGGAAATTGATCCGGGCGAAGCTCAAAAATTCGGTCTTAAGGTACGGCGATCCGATAATGGCCAAGAAGAAACAATGATTTACTATGACAAGATGAACGGGACCTTCAATGTAGACCGGACCAAGAGCAGCATTGATCCAGATGTTCGTGTGGATGGCATCCAAGGCGGATATGTGGATCTGAACGGAGAGAACCTGAAGTTGCATATCTTCTTGGATCGCTCCGTTATCGAAGCTTTTGCCAATTACAAGAAAAAATTGACCACACGCGTCTATGTAGGAAGATACGATTCCTTGGGCTTACAGGTATGGGCCGACAAAGATATTACGGTCAAGTCGATGGAAGTATGGAATATGAATGCTTTGACGGGTGAACAAGCAGTTCCGGTCGATGTACCTGATAACTGGGACAATTCCGTGTACACCGATACTACGGAGCTACCTAACCATGATTTTGCTACAGGGGACTTAACAGGCTGGATTTCAGAAGGAGACGCTTTCCAGGATGTCCATGTGACCGATGCTCAGTTTTTCTGGGACACGATCTACTTCAATCCGTCGCATAAAATTCCGGGCGGCTATCATTTGTGGGGCTTCAACGAGGAAGCTGGGGGTGACAGCTTAACGGGAACGCTGAAATCGCAGAATTTCTTCCTTGGCGGGAACGGCAAGATCAACTTCCTGGTCAGCGGCGGGAATGATATTGATAAGCTGTATGTTGCGTTGGTTCGAGTCTCGGACGGCAAAGAACTGTTTAAAGAGACTGCTACAAATTATGAGGAGTACCAACGTAAGACTTGGGATGCGTCGCAATATATCGGCCAGGAGCTTTACATCAAGGTAGTTGACCAATCCACAGGCGGTTTCGGACATATTAATGTCGATGATTTCAATGTACCGGTTAAGGTGGAGAATCCGGTTAATCCAACCCCTCCTCCAAGTCAGCCTGTAATTTCGGTAAACAAACCGGAGAATCAGAGCAACTTGTCATTTGAGATAGCAAAGGGGGAGCGGCAGGTGCTGTTTCCAACCACCATACCGGCAAATGACGGGAAAAATGCTTTAAAGGTTACAAACACAAATGTGGAAATCGAAATCCCCGCAGCCGTATTAAAGGAATTACAGGCGTTGGTCACGGACAGCGAGCTTGCACATGCAAAAATCTCTTTTGAAATGGAACCTTTGTCTTCCGAGCAGAGCAAGGAACTACTTGCTCGGGCAGGACAGAAAAACCACGCAGACATCTCTGCAACCGGGGAGATTTATGAATTTAAATTATCTATCGTGAAGGCCGACGGTACCGCGCTTACGCTTAATAAATTCTCTACATTCGTCACAATCAGGATGAGTGCGAAGGCGAATTCGCTCCAGCACCTGACAGGCATTTATTCCATCGCCGATGAAGGGAACCTGGAGTATAGGGGCGGAAGCTATTCAAGGGATAAATGGACTTCAAAAGTGAATCATTTCAGTAAATTTGGCGTCCTTATCTATGACAAGTCATTTGAAGATGTTGATGCATCGTATTGGGCCCATGAGGTGATTCAAAAGATGGCTGCCAAACAATTTGTCTTTGGTGTAAGCGATACGGCATTTGCACCAAAACAAAACGTGACACGGGCTGAGTTTGCTTCCTTGATCGCTCGTGCACTCGGAATAACACCGGCTCACTCAGTGATATTCAAGGATGTGGAACCAACGAAATGGTACGCTGCTTCAATAGCTGCAACATATGAAGCGGGAATTGTCACCGGAAGAAGCATAAACACCTTTGCACCGGAGCAAAGCATAAGCCGTGAAGAAATGGCGGATATGCTTTACAAAGCATATCTATTCCATACAAAACAGAGCAACGCCGTTAATCGCTTAAGTAATTTTAAGGATGCCGGTACAATCAGCAATTGGGCTGCAAATTCTGTTGCTGCCCTACAGGAGCTTGGATTAATCAGCGGCCGCGGGAACCAATTATTTATGCCGCATGAAAAAGTAAGCCGTGCAGAAAGTGCACAAGTCACATCACTGTTGCTTGAAAAAGTCAATCAATAACTGCTAAAGGAAATCAGTGGGGCATTAATAACCAGTGTTTATATGCCGCAACCGTATATTGGTATCAGGAGCGGGATACAAGAGATGCTTATATGCCGGTTTCGTTGAATGAACGCTTAGCCACTTAGAGGAGGGTTATAATATGAAGGAATTTTTTTATCGTCCAGATAATGCTTGGGTAGGAGACGTTATTCCCTATTATGAAGATGGAGAGTTTAAGCTATTCTATCTGCATGGGTGGAGAGATAACCACAAGGAAGGCCTTGATCATGGCTGGCATTTGCTTGGAACGAAAGATTTCGTGCATTACAGAGAAGATGGTGCTTGCAAGATTGAAGGCGGGACCGGCCATATTCTAAAAGTTGACGATGTCTATCATATGTTCTACTGTATTTTTCCTGAAGGAAAGCAGTTTGCTTGTCATGCCGTCAGCAAGGATTTAAAAACATGGGAGCCCATTCCTGAAGATACTTTTGGTCCGGATGGCGAGATTTATGAGCTGGCAGACTGGCGTGATCCCTTTGTTTTCTGGAATGAAGAAGAAGGTCAATACTGGATGTTAATTGCTGCTCTGGCCAAAGGACCGACAAACCGAAAAGGCTGTACGGGTCTACTCTCTTCCAAAGATCTCAAGCATTGGGAGTACCGCGAGCCGTTGTATGCTCCGAACCTGCATGTAGGCGCGCATGAGTGCCCGGACTTGTTCCGTATCGGAGATTGGTGGTATTTGATCTATTCTTCTTATACGGGGCGTTTCGGGACCTTTTATCGGATGAGTCAATCTTTAAATGGCCCTTGGATAACTCCAGAAGAAGAGGCTTTTGATGGACGCGCTTATTATGCGGCCAAGTCGGCGTCCGATGGTCAGAAACGCTATTTGTTCGGCTGGAATCCAACAAAAAATGACGATCTGTTCGGCTGGAACCCGCCAAAAGCTTCAGGCAAAGATTATGACACTTGGGATTGGGGGGGGAATATGATTGTGCACGAAATTATTCAGCGTCCGGATGGAACGCTTGGCGTCAACGTACCCGAAACGATTGACTCAGCCTTTACCAAACAGTTAACCGTGAATTTTGAGGGAATCACTGGAGATTGGTCGATCACGGACGATGCACTACTCTGCGTATCTCCTTATAACTTTGCCGGTTGTATCACAAAGGAGGAACTCCCCGATTTGTGCAAGATTTCTGCAGCAGTTCGTTTCTCGGAGTCGACCCAGGGTCTCGGGTTCATGGTTCGGGCAGGCGAAAGTCTGGATTTTGCCTATTACATCACGCTTGAGCCCCAACGTAGCCGAATTACCTTCCGCGGGCCAATTATGCAATCTGAAGAAGGGGGCAAAACCTTCCCCTACGAGGTTGAGCTGGAACGTCCGTTCAAGCTGCTGCCGGAACATGAATATGAGCTAAAGGTATTTATTGATGGCACGATTTGCGAAATTTATGTTGGCGGAGAAGTAGCAATGAGTGCCAGAATGTACGACATTCAACATGGAAAGCTGGCCATGTTCGTCAGCCAGGGCACAGCGGAATTTAACCGGGTTAAGATTGAAACTCCCCAGAATGATAAAATACACGCCAAGGAGGAAAGCTGATTCGAATAGGCTTTCTGATTCAAGCGAGAGGCTGTCCGTATCTAATAACGGGCAGCCTCCGGTTTTGTACACCTGCACTCATATAATTTACCTCTTAAGCCCATCCCTTTATAGCCTTGATCCCTAGCGCCAGAGCGCCGCTTAAGCCAGCATTGTCACCTAGACCAGGAGGTACTATATAAGTATCCATTGGCTCCAGGATTTCAGGCGCAGCAACATAGCCGTTCAGCGCCTGACGGACTTCGCTTCGGATCAGTGGAAACAATTGTTTCTGGTGCATGACGCCTCCGCCCAGGATCACACGCTTCGGAGACATCAGAAGAATCACGCCTGCGATGGCTTGGCCCAAATAATAAGCTTCCATTTTCCATGCCTGATGCTCCGCTGGCAACATAGTACCTTTGACGCCCCAACGCTTCTCGATTGCCGATCCAGAGGCCAATCCTTCCAGGCAGTCGCCATGATATGGACATAGGCCTTCGAAGCGATCCTCTGGATGCCGCCGAGTCAGGACATGACCGCCTTCGGGATGAACAAGTCCGTGGATCAGCCTGCCTTCTGCATATACGCCCACTCCAACACCTGTCCCGATTGTATAGTAGACGCAGTTGTCCAACCCCTGGGCCGCGCCCCATTGGTCTTCACCAAGGGCGGCAGCATTCACATCCGTATCGAACCCAATCGGCACTGGAAAATGCTGTTTCATAACCCCCACGAAGTCAAAACCTCCCCAGCCCGGCTTGGGTGTAGTGGTCACATGCCCGTACAAGGGGCTGGATAGATCCATATTAATCGGCCCGAATGACCCGATACCAATAGCCTGAACCCCTCTATCTTTAAAATAATCAACCGCCTGTTGCAATGTCTTATCCGGAGTCTCCGTCTTAAAGCTGATCCGGTCCAGAATTTCACCTTCCTCATTGCCTACTCCGCAGATGAATTTTGTTCCGCCTGCTTCAATTGCCCCAATAATCATGTTACGTCTCCTTTGTCTAGGAAAGGATGGACTTTCCAATTTTTATTTTTGGTAAACGTTTTACTATAATATAATTACAAAAATGTTTTCCGCATCATTAATACTAATATACAAACAAATGAAACCGTTGACAAGACTAAAAATTGTGTTACTATATGTTTGTAAAACGTTTTACTAATGGAGATGATGAGAATGAGGAAAGTGTTCTACAGGCCTGCGAATGGCTGGGTTGGTGATGTGATTCCGTTTTATGACAATGGGGAGTACAAGCTCTACTATCTTCACGACGAGAGAGAGAGAGGAGACTATGGCAACCATACCTCATGGAATTTGCTCGCCACCAGAAATGGACTTGACTTTAAGGATTATGGAGAGGTTCTGCCGAACGGAGATGAAACTGCTCTAGACCGGAATGCGTATACCGGCTCTGTGATCAAGGACAAGGAAGGTATGTACCATCTTTTCTACACGGGACATAATCCCAACCCTGCGTTTTGCAAGGATGGTAAGCCCTTACAAGTTGTGCTGCGGGCTACGGGTACCGACGGCATTCATTGGACGAAGGATAGCGGTTTTAAACTGTACGGGGATGAAGTGATTTATGAGCAATTTGATTGGCGTGATCCCTTTGTATTCTTCAACGAAGAGAAGCAGGAATATTGGATGCTGGTCACCACTAGGGAAATGAACTCTTCCGAGAAAAGAGGAGGGTGCATCGCACTTCTGACTTCTGATGACCTTGTGAACTGGAAATATGGTGAACCCTTCTACAGCCCGGATAAATACATTACGATGGAATGTCCCGATTATTTCAAGATGGGGGAATGGCACTACCTGATCTACTCCACCTTCAGTGAGAAGTTCGTCACCCATTATAAAAAGAGCAAAACAATCGATGGCTTATACACATCACCGACGCTGGACACCTTTGACGGCAGAGGATTTTATGCAGCCAAAACAGCTTCCGACGGCTTGAAGCGGTACGCCTTTGGCTGGGTTCCATCGAAGAAGGGCTCGAATGATTTTGGGGATTGGGAGTGGGCGGGCACTCTGGTTGCCCATGAGCTGCACCAGAACGAACACGGAGAACTTCTTGTGAGAATGCCGTCTTCCATCTATGGACATTTTAACAAGGAAGAGCGAATTCTGCTGCAAGAGGAGAAAAATTGCATTCAGCAGGATAACTGGCTGCAGCTTTCTTCTCCGGATGGTCTAGCTTATAGCGTGCTTAACTCTTTGCCTTCTCAGGTCATGCTTGAGGCTTCCTTTACGGATTGGCAGCGTGTGAAGGACTTTGGCATCGCAGTTCGCACGGACAAGGCGCTGGACAATGGTTACTTCATCAAATTTGATCCTTTTCATAACCGGATTGCCTTTGATATGTGGCCAAGAACAGAACCGGGATTCTTTCAATGGCAAATTGCCGGGGACAAGCCGCAAATGATTGAGCTGGAGCGTCCATTTGATTTTGCGAGTCACAGCCAGATTCATTTTCAGTTGATTCTCGAAGAAGATATCCTATGCCTGTATGTAAATGATGAAGTCGCCATGACAACGCGAATTTATAACTTCAAGGACGGTCATTTTGGTTTTTTCGTAAATGAAGGAGCTGTAAAGGTTCAGGACATCACCATGAAGACAAATGTTGAGCTTTAACTGGCAAAAAGGCTTCACGGCAATTATAGGGATTAATTTATTGGAGGGGTTTTAATATGACAAAAAAATTGTCAAAGGTTATCACTGGTCTTGCAGTTTTCTCCTTGGCAGCAACTGTTCTGGCAGGCTGCGGTAGCTCCGCAGACAACAATAGCTCAGATAATGCTGGTTCCTCGAATTCACCTAAGGAGCAAACGCTGACCTGGCTCTCGGCCAGACCGGAGAATGGGGCTATTGTTCAGACGGTTCGTGAGCTTGCTGACCGATTCGCCGCCGATCATCCGGGCTTTAAGCTGGATATTCAGGTAACAGCGGACAGGCCTTCTTACCTGACCAAACTGAGAACGCTGGTTGCTTCAGGAAATATGCCGGACTTCATTGATAGTGATGCCGATCCTTTCGCTCAGGAACTTGTAAACGCAGGCTACCTGGTGGACATGGAGAAATTCCTGAAGGAGGAGGGAGTGTACGACCAGTTCTATGAGCCTGCGCTGAAATATCAGGAGTTGCCGGATGGAAGCCTGTATCTTCTGCCGATGGAATACCATATGGAAATGACATGGTATAACAAAAAAATATTTGCTGACAACAACCTTGAAGTGCCCAAAACCCTCGACGATCTGCTTGCGGTCAGCGATGCGCTTAAAGACAAGGGAATTACACCTATCGCTGTTGACGGCGTTGATGTATGGCCAGTATTGCGTTATGCGGCTATGTACCCGTTCCGGACCACAGGCAATCAGTTCATCCGGGATTTGAGTCAAGGCAAAGCCAAAATGTCCGATGCGACAGGCATGCAGGCGGCGAACTTTGCTTCTCAAATCGGAAAATACTTTCAGGATGGATTCGCTACCACCGATTATACGACAGCCAGAAATCTGTTTCTGAACGGCCAGGCTGCCATGTACAACATGGGAACTTGGGAAATACCATCCTTTGTGGAAGACAGCCTGCCGGAAGGACTCAAGGGCAATGTGGATTATTTCTATCTGCCAACCACCAGCAATGCGGTCACACCGAACAATGAATTTTTCGGCAACAGCGGCATCGGACTTGGAGCTTCCGCGAAAACATTCGATGGACTGCCTAAGGAATTCCTGAGCTATGTGCTGAAAAATTACAGTGATGTCTATGTGGCCAAACAACAAATGTCACCGCTAAAATTCACCATTGATGACGAGTCCAAATTCTCCGAACTGTTCCTGCGGATTAAAAAGGATATGGACAACTACGGCTCAGAGTTTGCCAAGCCTTGGGATACTCTGCTTGATCCGAACACCAACTCGGTGATGAGCGACCTGATTACCAAACTGACCATGGGCTTTATGACTCCAGAGGATTTTGCCAAGCAGATTGATGATGCCATTGCCAAGAATACAGCCAGCAAATAAATAAAGTAGTTCTTCTTATACGATGATATTTCTCCGCCTGGGCCTTGAGGTCCGGGTGGAGCCCTATATTAATAATAGCGTAATTACAAAAGAGGGGTGACCCTAAATGAATGTGCTTAAAGACAAAAAAGCATGGCTAGTCTTCATCTTGCCGGCTTTGATATTTTATCTGGGAACGGTTTTTGTCCCTATTATCCAGTCGCTGAATTACAGCTTTCAACAATGGAACGGCATTCAGGAGCCACGTTACATCGGCTTTGATAATTATATTGCAATGTTCAAAGATTCGTATTTCTGGAATGCTGTGCAAAACAATCTGGTATATGTGGTAATAGTGGTATTTATGCAAGTGTTTATCGGCTTGTTTTTTGCCCTGTTGCTCTCCTATGTTAACAAAGGTGCAGGAATCTTCAGAACACTGTATTACCTGCCAGCAGTTGTTGTAACCATAGCTATTGCGCAAATGTTCCGAAATTTTTATTCCCTTCAGCCTCTTGGTCTATTGAATATGTTTCTAGATTGGGTGGGCCTGAGCCATCTTCAGTCCGCCTGGCTCTCCAATCCCGATACTGCATTAATCGCTGTATCCATCCCTGAGGGATGGCGATTTATCGGGATGTATATGGTTATCTTTTATGCGGCGCTAATTGCAATTCCCAAAGAAATTGAAGAAGCGGCTAAGATTGACGGTGTAAACGGCTGGCAACTTATTCGTTATATTAAGCTTCCGAGCATCATGCATGTGCTAAGCCTATCTTTGATTATGTGTACTACAGGGGCTCTGAGGGGCTTCGATATTCCTTACATTATCGGTGTGCCAGGGTCTTCAACAGAGTTGGTTACCACCTATATGTATAAACAAGCGTTCTCCACCATCCAGTATGGATACGGAAGTTCGATTGCTGTGTTCATCGTTATCGAAAGTCTGCTTGCAGTATTGCTCATACGGGCTATTTTTAATTCAAGAAAAGGAGATGCCTGACATGTCCAAGAAGAAAAAGCTCTCCTATTCTCTTTTGTATATTCTGGTCATTGCGATTCTGCTGATTCAAATTTATCCGGTAGTCTGGCTGATGCTATCCAGCTTTAAGTCGAGCATCGAGTTGACTACACAGCCGTTTGCAATGCCTTCGTCCTGGTCGTTCGAAAACTATGCGAGTGTATTCCGGGAGAGCAGTCTGCTGCTATATATCAAGAACACCGCTATTGTGACGTTTGCCTGTCTCGCACTGATTGTGTTTCTGAGCGCGACGGCAGGCTTTGCCCTTGTCAAAATGATCAACCGACTGAATTCGAAGCTGCTGTTGTTCTTCACGATAGGCATTATGATTCCGATTCAGGTTACGCTGATTCCTCTGTTTATTATGTACAAAGATTATGGTTTGCTCAATTCGTATGCAGCGCTGATCCTGCCTCAGGTTGGTTTTGCCTTGCCATTGTCTATTCTGATCTTCACCAGCTTCTACAGATATGTGCCGGGTGAACTCCTAGAGGCTGCAGTAATCGACGGATGCAACATTTTTCAGGTGTTTTTCCGAATTGTTTCGCCGCTTACGGTTAATACCACCATTACGGTGGCATCTATTAACTTTATTTTCATCTGGAATGATTTCGTGTTCTCTAATACGTTCACGAATGATAAGGCATACAAGACGATTGCCGTTGGGCTGCAGGAATTTATTGGTGCCTTTGGGGCTACAGACTGGGGCCAGACTTTTGCAGCAATCAGCATCAGCATTATTCCCATTATTGTTACGTACTTGTTCTTGAATAAATATGTGATGGCCGGTGTATCTGATGGCGCAGTTAAAGGATAAGGAGACGATTAACCATGCAATCCATGAATCAGCTGTTTGGTAGAATGAAAGGTAGGAGCAGAGCGATTACGGCGGAGAATCCACAGGGCCTCAAAGGGGAGGGCGGTAAAGCGGAAGGCCCCCTTGGCGTTGCCCGCAAAGGCAAAGCGTTCATATCGCTCGCGCAGGGAGAAACCGCAACGCTTGTTGATATTGAAGGACCCGGAATCATTCAGCATATCTGGATGACCGTTACAGATAAGACCGAATCGGGCTGGTTCGTCCTGCGCGATCTTGTGCTGCGCATGTACTGGGACAATGAAGAACATCCATCCGTTGAAGTACCGCTGGGCGATTTCTTCTGCAATGGCTTTGGGGCACGTACGGTTGTCAATTCACTGCCGATTGTCGTTAATCCGGTCGGCGGTATGAACAGCTACTTTGCCATGCCCTTCCGCCAAGCTGCGAAAGTAACGATTACGAATGAGCATCCGCAGAGTATTGAGGCGTTTTTCTATCAATTCGACTATATGCTGGTTGATGAATTGGATGAGGATATCGAGTATTTTCACGCCCAATTTCGCAGAGAAAATCCGACTGTGCTGAGGCAGGATTACACCCTTATTGATGGAATTAAAGGAAGAGGCAAATTTATCGGTACCTATATGTCCTGGACTTCTCTATCCCGTTACTGGTATGGTGAAGGAGAAGTGAAATTCTACATCGACGGCGACCAAGATTGGCCGACGATTTGCGGTACCGGGGCCGAGGATTATTTCGGCGGTGCATGGGGGTTTGTAAAGTATGATAACGGAAACCCGGTACATGAGCAAACCTATTCGACTCCCTTTATGGGTTTTCCTTATTTTGAGACGAGAGACAATACACGGTCACATATTTATGATGGGGCGGCTTGCCCGATGCGGGGCTTCTATCGTTGGCATATCCTTGATCCAATACTGTTCGAAGAAGATCTGAGGGTGACCGTACAGCAAATTGGACATGATGGCCAAGCTTTATTTGAACGAAGTGACGATATTAGTTCGGTAAGCTACTGGTATCAGACTGAACCGCATCAGTCGTTTCCAGAATTTCCGGCAGTAATGGACAGGCGTCCGCGATAACTGCGGAGGTGCAGGCGTTGTCCAAGTAAATTCGCAGAGGTGCATCAAATGGCAAAAAAAAGAGTTACGGTAGTTCAGGTCGCCAAAGACGCGGGCGTATCGCCTGCAACGGTCTCTCATTTCATGAACGGCAATTTTCACCGGATGCGTCAGGAGACACGAGATAAAATAAGCGACTCGATCACCAAGCTCGGATATCAGGTAAATCCCGTTGCCAAAAGCCTGATTACCGGCAAAATGCATACCATCGGACTGGTTCTGTCAAACAGTACATACGATGGTTATTTTGAAGATTTGTATTTCTTGCATTTTGCCAAGGTGTTGAAGCAACAACTGAAGACTATGGGCTACAAGCTGATCCTCCTGGACTTTGATGAGATATTTATGAATATCCAAATGGTCGATGGAATTATCGTAAAGGCCACCTCGGAGACAGAAAAATTCATGCCCAGACTTATGGAACTCAACGTTCCGGTAATTACCATTGGCAGGCATAATCTATCCTACGGCGCCCATATTGTCCGAGTGAATGACTATCAATGCGGCCAAACGGGAGTGGACCATTTAATGTCTCAGGGATATCAGAAAATTATCATTCTGACCTATCCACATGGTGAGGTTCCTGGTTTCGACGATAGGTTGAATGGTGCTTCCCGCTCTCTTCAGGAGAAAGGGAATCTGACGACGGTCATTACAGGAGATATGACAGAAAGCTTCGGGTACGAAACTGTGATGCAGTTGGTCAAGAATGGCCAGCTACCGCAGGCGTTGTTCTGCCTCAATGATATCACTGCCATTGGGGTGTTGAAGGCTTGTAAGGATCTGAATCTGTCCATACCGGAGAAGCTTGCGGTATTGGGTGTGGATGATATGCCGACTGTATCCGAGTTGCTCAGTCTGTCCACGATCCGGCATCCGATTAACGATCTGGCGAAGAATGCCTCTGAGCTAATAATTCAATCTATTGAAACGAAGGGGGAATCTGCTCATCCTGTCGACAGGATGTTCCCCATTGAACTAATGGCAAGACTTACCAGTTGAGCAAGCATACCAGGAACACGCGAAGGTTAGAGAGGATACGGGCTGTCGAGAAATTTTCGGCAGCCTTTTTCTAAATAGTATGACTAGCGAAGCTAGGCACAACTAGCCGGTGAGAGTTCGGTCGAGGTAGGAGCTAAGTCACAAAGTGCACCGTGACGATATCATCTGGCAAGCATGTAGGCGAGTGAAAGCAAGGGGCGGAGCGGTGGTTTGGATGGGATAAGCATCACTTATATCGTCAAAGACGACTACGGGGAAGAAGGATTTGTAAACGAAGTCCAAAACAGTCTGAAAGTAGGGAAGTAACATTCCTTATCAGCAAGGAGAAAGGAAATACTGAAGTCGGACGGAAAGATGCGCCCCTAAGGCATTCCTGCTCTCCAAGAAAGCATCGTCCAGATGGCGACAAAAATGGTGATGGAGCCGGAATATGCTCATGACTTTTTTGGCGCTGCATTCCATTCGTTTATGGCCTAAATAAGTTTGCGTATACGCCTTAGTTTGGAACTCTATCGAGCTTAAGGTTTTTCACCGTATTCTTTACCGAAGTCCTCCATTTTTTCAAGGATCGGTAGTAATTTGTTTCCCTTGTCTGTTAACGAATACTCTACTCGCGGAGGAACTTCTGGATAAACATCACGTTTTATAACTCCATCGTTCTCCAACTCTTTAAGCTGCTTTGTGAGAGAGCCTTGTGATAAATCTCCAAGAAATTTTTTTATATCCGTGTAACGGCGTGTTTCTCCTTTTAGATACCATAATATAAAATATTTCCAACGTCCTGAAAGGACATTTTGAGTTAAGGCTATCGCATACATGTCTCTATTTTCATCCATAAATTCTTGCTCAAATCCTTCATTACAAACCTTCATTATTGTCACTCCCACTCTATAGGTACAAAAAGTTGTACTAGGTTCATCTATATTGCCCTCTTTGCAAATGAACCTAATGACTTTATGATTATGTCATCAAACACAAGTAAACAGTTAGTAAGCTAAATGAAATTTCGAATTTATATTTAGTAAGCTAATTAAAATATAACACAGAAAGGAGTAATTGATAAGTGAATACAGCCAATAGACTAAAACTTTCGATTTTGGACTTTGTTCATATTTATAAAGGAACTGCGGCTACGAAAAGTCTTCAAGACATGACGGAAATGGTTCAATTCGCAGAACAGTGGGGATTCAACAGGTATTGGTTCACTGAACACCATAACACAACAACTTTGATGGGTACTTCACCAGACTTGCTGAGCCTGCATGCAGCAGCTCACACCAAAAGCATTCGAGTAGGTTCCGGGGGGATCATGTTGCCTAACCACAGCCCCTTGAAAGTGATGGAGAACTTTACTCTTCTCGAAGGATTATATCCAGGGCGTATTGACCTCGGGATTGGCAGGGCTTCGGGTACTGATGGCAGAACCATGTTGGCATTGTTAAGATCACGAGAATTAATGGAGGTTAATGATTTTCCTGAGCAATTAGATAACCTGCTTTCCTTTTTTGAACGTAACTTTAAAGAAAACCACCCGTTTAGTCACATCAATCCTCCTGGTGATAAATCAATGGTTCCAGATATGTTTATGTTGGGATCTAGCGAGGGTGGATTGCATTTTGCCTTGGAAAAAGGATTAGGGTTTGTATTTGCTGCTCATTTGGCCCCTCAACTAGCTATTCCCATGTTAAGAGCTTATCATTCGGGTTTTAAACCTTCGTCGTATTTAAGTGAACCCCAAAGTATGTTAACGACGATCGTTATTACAGCTGAGACGGAAGAAGAGGCTAAATATATAGCAGGACCGGCGGAGTTAATGTGGGCACAGATGAGTACAGGGACGAGAAATCTTACGTTTCCTACACCTGAAGAAGCCAAAAATCACACATACACTCCTCATGAAGAGCTGGCGAGGGAACGAAATAAAGAACGTTTTGTGATTGGAAGCGTTGGACAGGTTGCTGAGCAACTTCAACAAATTGCGAAAGCAAGTTTAGTGGATGAAATCATGATTGCAGACTTTTATCCTAATCAAGAAAGCCGAAAGAAAGGGCATGAATTATTGGCGAAGGAATTAAATTTATCGCAGGGGGAGCAATGAACTCGCGTAAAGGAGACCACCCAACAATGGAAAGAAGAAAACTTAAATTAGGTGGTATCATTGATGGCGTTGGTTGGAATCACACGGGTTGGCGCCACCCCGATATTCCTGCAGATGCCAGTGAAAATGTTGATTATTACGTTCAAAAAGCCATACAGCTTGAGCAGGGTAAGTTTGATCTCATTTTTTTAGCTGACGTCAGCCATATTGGACCTGGCATGATACCACACTATCTAAGCATGTTTGAGGGCGTATCTATATTGTCTGCATTAAGTATGGTGACTCACTCCATTGGCTTGGCCGCAACAATAGCTACTTCGTATGCTGATCCATTTACGGTTGCCAGGCAGATAGCCTCGCTGGACAAGATTAGCAAAGGCCGAGCAGGATGGAATGCGATCACCTCCAATCCAGGAGGATTAGCCAATTACAGTCGGTCCCATTTAAGTAAAGCAGATCTTTATCCCATGAAAAAAGAGTTTTTAGAGATCGTTGAAGGCCTATGGGATTCGTACGAGGACGATGCTTTCATACGTGATAAAGGAAGCGGGATATTTTTCAATCCTAGTAAAATGCATCCGATAAATTACAGCGGGAATTACTTTTCAGTGGAGGGGCCATTAAATGTTAGTCGATCTCGACAAGGAAGACCGGTCGTCTTTCAAGCCGGCACCTCCTTGGACTTCATGAATGTAGCTGCAAAGCATGCCGAAGTCATCATGGCGCCAGGTGATTTTGATTATCTTAAAGGATTCGTTTTTGAACTCAAAAAAAGAGTGCAAAATCAAGGACGTTCACCAAACGATCTACTGATTATGCCTTCACATAGCCCCATAGTTGGCGAAACGGAAAAAGAAGCATTAGAAAAGCTAAGGGAAATGGAATCATGGATGCCTAAAGGTTATCGCATGCCAAAACCTACATTGATGGGATCCGCTGAGAATGTTGCAGAAAAAATAGAACATTGGTATAGAGCAGGCGTTATGGATATATTGCTGATTAGACAAGACTATCCGGCAGGATTTGAGGATTTTATTCAATTAGTTGTACCTATTTTGCAAGATAAGGGCATATTCCGAAAGGAATATGAGGACAACACACTACGAGGTAATTTAGAACTGCCATACCCTGAAAACAGGTATAAGAAGTAATAAATTGTTAGAAAAGAGGAGAAATGAACCGGTCAAACGGAAAAATCAACGAGTGCAGAAGACATGGCTAATCGACTGATGTATCTTCCGAGAACGATTGGAATGAGGTAGTCAGAAAAATCGTGGAAATTTATGGGAAAGTTGATATTTTAGTCAACAATGCTGGAATTGCAGCTACGAAGTCCTACAAGGATACAACCATTGATTATTGGAACTTGGCACTAGATATCAATGCATTGCTATTCAAGCTTTATCCAAGGCTCTGAGCAAAGACCAAATTACAGAACGCGCGCAAGAAATACCCATCAAAAGATTAGGGCAGTCTCAAGAGGTTGCAAATCTAAAGTTAGTATATGAGGCCAGCTATAATCAAAGCCTCATATACTATCACTTTTATTTATGTTAATAAAATTTGAAGGAAGTTCATCATACGTTAATTTTCACATCCATCTCCCTCGATATAGCCAGCCCGCTAAATAAAATGAGAGTGAGGATGAATGAATGACAGATCAAGTGGATTGTGATATTCGTCAGTCGTTAGACCGAGTTTCCTCTCAAATGCGTCGACATTATAGCGACTCTCTAAGAGAACTAAACCTTTACGCGGGTCAAGATAATTTACTGTGTCGCTTGTGGTTAGATGATGGAATCACACAAATGCAACTCAGTGAACATCTAAAATGCGAACCTCCTACGGTAACCAATATGGTTAAATCATTAGAGCAAAATGGGTTTATAACCCGGAAACGTGATGAACAAGATGCAAGAGTCATGCGAATTTATCTCACCGACAAAGGAAAAGAATTAGAGGTTCCTGTTAAGATCAAATGGAAAGCACAACAGGAAAAATTGCTACAGGCCGTTACTATAGAAGAGCGTTTGAACCTCCGAAAATTAATTCAGAAATTGGAGAGGAATTTATCATGAGCTCTCCATCTTCTTTATGTATGCAACAGGCTAAATATTTTTGATTTAATATCAGAATGAGCAAAGGGATTATTTGGAGTTGCTATTCCATTTGTGTAATTACCCAAAGAAGAGAGGTTACTTTTTGAAAACAATGGCTATAATCGGCGCTGGGCCCGGCCTAGGTTTCTCACTGGCCTAAACTTTTGGAAAACATGGTTTTCGCATCGCTCTGGTATCCAGAAGCCAGGACAAGCTTAATCAATACGCAGAACAGTTGAATGAGATGAACAGTAGAACATATCAAGATTTTTTCATAAGTGATTGATCTGATTAAGAACAGGATACAGCTGAATTAGTACATTTAAAAATAAGGGAGATGTTTTCATTGGATAAAAAAATTCGTACAGGAATCATAGGTGCTTCAATTAATAATGGTTGGGCGAGTGGTACACATATTCCAGCCATTGAGCATTTGGATGAGTTTGAGCTTACTGCAGTGGGGACAAGTAATATGGTGAGTGCGAAGAAGAGCGCAGAAGCTTTCCATGCAGATCACGGCTTTGATAACATGGAGGATCTGGCTCAACATCCTGATGTGGACATGGTCGTCGTCAGTATTAACGTCAAGGAACATTATAATGCGGTTAAAGCCATTGTGCCTGCTGGAAAACCGATCTATTGCGAATGGCCACTGGGATCAAATACGAATGAAGCACTTGAAATGCAAGAATGGGTAGCTTCCTCAAAATTGCCAAATGCGATTGGATTACAGGCCAGACAAGCCCCAGCCATTCAGTATGTGAAAGATTTATTGGCAGAAGGTTATGTTGGGAAAGTATTGTCTGCCAATCTAAAGATCTCCATTGATGGCATGGGTGGCGTGGGTGACAAGTCCAGTGCGTACTTGTTTGATCGGAAGATTGGAGGGAACTTGCTAACAATTGTAGGTGGACATAATCTGGATGCATTTACCTACATGCTCGGGGACTTTACCGAACTTTCTGCCCTTACAGCACAGCAGTTTCCTGAAGTCGAATTGGTGGATATTCAGAAAGTCATCAAGAAGACGACAGATGATCAAATACTGATTACTGGAAAATTAACGAGTGGTGCCGCGGCCAGTGTTCATATTCAAGGAGGAGTCAAACATCAAACAGGACTAACACTTGAAATTTTTGGAGATAAGGGCACAATCGTGCTGAGTGCGCCTGCATCCATTCAATTCGGATCACACCAATTACGCGGTGCAGGACCTACTGATAACGAGCTTCGTGAACTAACCATTCCGGATTCCTATTACTGGGCCCCGCAATCTCTAAAGAATGACTCAGGGTTTGTTCTGAATATGGCTCAAGCTTATCGTAAGTTCGCCCAAGATATTCAAGAGGGAACATCCTTAGCTCCTACTTTCGCGGATGCGGTGAAGCTTCATCAGTTACTTGATGCCGTTGAAAAATCAGCACAGACCGGTGAACGTCAATACTTTTAATGCTTAGTTCGATGTTTTCGATTAGTCAATTTGTATCATTTGAACAATATGCTCAGCTATACTTTGTTCTGTTAGTTTAGTTTGTTCAGCAGTATGCAGAGTAACTGCTTCATTAATCATGTTGGCATAGATTTGTACGTACAAAGTACGTTCATCAGAGTATATTTCCTGCATACAAAGATTCAAATAATGCTTTAGTGCAATGACTAATTTTGAAGAGAGTAGAGGAATAATTTTGTTATAGTTCCGGCGACATTTCTTTTTGACTTGTTGATGATACTCAAATGCTGCGAATACTAATTGCATCATATTGTCTTTTGTAAATGTACACACACCATTAGTATGTTGTTGAATAAGTTCTTCCGCTGATTTTCGTATAATCTCATTCAACAATTCATATTTATCTTGGAAATGAGCATAAAAAGTTGCTCTATTGATTTGGGCCCGTTCCGTTAAATTTTGTATTGTTATTTTATCAAAATCTTTTTCTTCCATCAGTTCAAAAAGTGACTCAAAAATGGATTCTCTTGTTCGAGTTGTACGAATATTTCTTACTTTAAGTCCCATGGATCTAGCTCCTTTTTTTAAACCAACAAATGGCTCGCATTGTTGGTTGTTCCTCAATGATGTTCCGGATACAATTGAACTACTAAAGCAACTATTGTTGTAATAGTATAATACTAAGAAGGTGGTTAGTCCATTCAGAAACTTTAAAGTGCAAGGTTAATAGTAAGTACAGATTTCATCTAACAATGTAATAAAATTTCAAAGTAATTAAAAACCAAATATTGGAGGAATTTTAAATGAAACTTACAGGAAACACGATCTTCATTACAGGTGGCGGTTCAGGAATTGGACGTGCATTGGCAGAAGCTTTACACAACCTTGGAAACAAAGTAATCATCTCAGGTAGAAGAAAAGAGCGTCTGGAGGAAGTAATAAGTGCTAATCCCGGAATGTCTTCAGTTGAACTGGACATACAGGATCTTTCCAGTATTGAGGCAACCGCTAAGCAACTTATTCGGGACTTCCCTGATTTGAATGTCTTATTTAATAACGCTGGCATCATGCTTTTCGATGAGGCTGCGGGTGTGATTAATGAAGAGGTTCTGGTTTCAACGGTCTCAACAAACTTGCTTGGACCAATTCGAATGACGTCTTCATTAATCGAACATTTGAAGTCTAAAGAAGAAGCTGTGATCATTAATACGACTTCTGCGGTCGGGTTTGTTCCGTACGCAGCGACTGCGGTGTATTCGGCGACCAAAGCAGCGCTCCATTCCTATACCTTATCACAACGTTATTTGTTTAAAGATACAACAGTAAAAGTATTAGAAATCATACCACCTGGGGTTCAAACGGAACTCATGACAGATCTTAGTGACAGTCCGCATGCGATGCCACTTGGAGCATTCATTGAAGAAACAATAAGATTACTCGGTACGGATGCTGAAGAGGTTCTAGTGGAACAAGCGAAAATGATTCGTGATAATCAAGGCCCGAATGAAGGAACTTTTGTAATGCAACTTAACGATATGGCGACCCAAACAGCAACAGGCCATTAATTTCATCCTTCTATGACTGTCGGTTTCATTGTTACCAAGCTATGCCTCAATTAAAGCTGATAGCAAATAAAAAATATCGTTGGGAGAGAGTCAATATGCTGATCAGCAATAATTATCAAAAGACTCCACAGGCACTTAATGTCGGGCTTTGGTGCAAGAACGGCTTCTCTTGAAGTCGTTGATCGGTTTGAGCTTGATGGTAAACGTACTTTTTCGTTACAAGTTCTTGTCCCGAGCCAAGGGCAAGAACTTGAACTCTGAGATTTGTGCCTGCGCCTGCAGTTTGCAGACCGATTTGACCAAAGAGTTGAGGGGGATTAAGGACAGTAATTGGAATAGTAATTGAGTTGGCCAGAGGCTGGTACGACCTATACGAGCGTAGAATACAAGCAGAAGAGACATTCCCTATGGATATCATGCAGTTATTGAGCTAATTCATCAAACAGGACTAACACTTGAAATTTTTGGAGATAAGGGCACAATCGTGCTGAGTGCGCCTGCATCCATTCAATTCGGATCACACCAATTACGTGGTGCAGGACCTACTGATAACGAGCTTCGTGAACTAACCATTCCGGATTCCTATTACTGGGCCCCGCAATCTCTAAAGAATGACTCAGGGTTTGTTCTGACCTACTGATAACGAGCTTCGTGAACTAACCATTCCGGATTCCTATTACTGGGCCCCGCAATCTCTAAAGAATGACTCAGGGTTTGTTCTGAATATGGCTCAAGCTTATCGTAAGTTCGCCCAAGATATTCAAGAGGGAACATCCTTAGCTCCTACTTTCGCGGATGCGGTGAAACTTCATCAGTTACTGGATGCTATCGAAAAATCAGCACAGACCGGTGAACGTCAATACTTTTAATGTTTAAAAACTCGAATCCGCAGCGAACAAGCAAGCACATTGCAGCTGCGGATTTTTTACCGTTTGCAAACACTCCTAATCTAAAGGTACAAAAAGTTGTACTATGTTCATTCAAATTGCCCTCTTTGCAGATGTAACAAATAAATTTATGATGGTGTCAATGTCACTGAACAGAACAAAATCATTTAATATTTATTTAGTAGGCTAATTATTATGGCGCTACAAAAGGGTGATTCCACTCTTGGCCCATCCGTAATGAAGGAGAAGAACGTTATGGAAAAAAGAAGTAAGATGCAACTGGCACTACAGATGGTTTCTGGATATGGTGCTGAATTCAGCGCATGGAGGATGCCTGGCACGGACCCTGCAGCTTACACCAATATGGATAGTTATGTGGAGCGGGCTAAATTAGCTGAACAAGGAAAATTTCAAATGATCTTCATTGCCGATACTCCCGTATTATCCAACAACTTAGGTTCTCAGACGCCTATGTTCCCTATGGATCCTATGTTGGCACTGATGGCTGTAGCAAGAGAGACGAAACACATTGGGCTTGTTGCTACTCTCTCTACGACATTTAATTACCCATACAACATCGCACGTCAGTTCAAAGCACTGGATGTAATCAGTCATGGACGTGTGGGATGGAATGCGGTTACCACATCCGACCCCTTAGCGGCAGCAAATTTCGGTGCCCGGGTTACCGAACGCAAAGAGCGATATGACAAGGCACATGAGAGCATACAAATTGTTCAGGCCTTGTGGGGGAGTTGGGAATCAGACGCATGGACGTTAGATGTAGAAGGAGGGAGATTTGCCGATATGGACAAAATCCAGCCTATAAACCTTCAGGGTCAATATTATGCATCTCGTGGTCCTCTGCCCATTCCCCCTTCCGAGCAAGGACAGCCTGTTATTTTCCAGGCAGGTGGAGGAAGAGAAGGACTAGAATTGGCGGGGAAATATGCTTCGGGTGTCTACGCCAATCCTTATGATATAGCGTCTGCTCGTGAACACAGACAAGCAATCCGACAAAGTGCTGTCCGTTTCGGTCGAAACCCTGATGATATCAAGATGTTTGCAGGTTTTATGTTTTCTCTGGCTTCAACGGAAGAAGAAGCTCTGAATCGTCGGAAACAGCTTATGAACTTCAATCCCCAGGAAATCCCCAATAGGGTAAGTTATCTCGGTTCCATGATTGGTGTACCCTTATCGGTAAACTTGGTTGATATCGATAAGCCAATACCGGCTGACTTGTTGAAAAATGCATATGCCAACCCAAGGGACCCACGTTCTCCAATAGCCTTGAAATTGTTGTTGCAAGGTCTATCCGTTCGGGATGTTCTCGCTCACGGGGTAATCAACTATCATCCCGTCGTTGCAGGCACACCCACACAGGTTGCTGACTTTTTAGAAGAATGGTTTTTGGCTGAAGCATGTGACGGATTCTCAGTCGTACCCGACGTATCTTTTGATGGTGTTGCGGATTTTGTAAATCAGGTTATACCCATCTTGCAGGAGCGTGGTTTGTTCCATAAGGAATATGAAGGAAAAACACTACGCGAGAATATGAGCATTCCTTACGAATATGGAATGCGGGAATATGGAATAAACGAATAGAGGAGAGAATTTTAATGAATCATACACTTGAATTGCTTCATAACCATACATCATTTCGTTCTTACACATCTCAACCCCTGACTCAGGAACAAATCGATGCGATCTTTCAGGCAGCGAATCAAACTTCATCGTTCAGTCTCCTGCAGGCCGTGTCCATTATTCGAATCACCGATCCGATTCTTCGAAAAAAAGTCAGACACCTTTCTGTCAATCAACCTTATGTTGAAGAAGCGGCTGAGTTTTGGATTTTCTGTGCAGATTTCAACCGGAATCATCAAATTGCTCCGGAAGTGGATATCGAATATATTGAATTTCTGTTAATCGGTTCATTCGACGCCGGACTGGTAGCACAAAATGCATTGACTGCTGCCGAATCCATGGGGCTAGGCGGGGTATATATTGGTGGGATCAGAGCAAATATTAACGAACTATCTGACGTATTGGGTTTACCGAAGTATGTGATTCCTTTAGTGGGGCTATGCATCGGTCATCCAGCTGAAAAAAAGCCTGAGCTGAAACCTCGGCTGCCTCAATCCATGGTTTTACTTGAAAATCAGTATCAATCTCTTGATCAAGAAAAATTAGCTATCTATGATGAAACCATGTTGAAGTATTATGAAAATCGTCCGACGAGAGCCCCTTTCACCGTGAAAAAAGTAAAAGGATGGAGTGACCACATCCAAGATCATCTCCAGAGAAGTATTCAGCCTCAAATGATGGAGTATTTGAACAAACAAGGATTTGCCAAAAAATAAGTTTCGAACAAAGTCCTTTTGAACCTTAGAGCTGCCCCCCAATAGGCGGTAGCTCTAAGGTAAATTGACACCTGTAGTTCACCGTGATACATTTAGTCTGCTAAATATCAATTGGATGACTCGGAGGGATAGTTCATGACAGATGCAGTAGATTGTGATATTCGACAGTCGTTGGATAGGATTTCCTTCCAAATGCGTCGAAATTATAGTGAATCTCTTAGGGAACTTAATCTCTATGTAGGACAAGATAATTTGTTGTATCGTCTGTGGTTGGGTGATGGGGTAACACAGATGCAACTATGTGAACACTTGAAGTGCGAACCGCCTACGGTAACGAACATGGTTAAATCACTGGAGCAGAACGGATTTATATATCGTAAACGTGATGTACAAGATGCAAGAATCATGCGTATTTTTCTAACGGACAAAGGAAAAGAATTAGAAAAACCGGTTGAGATGAAATGGAGGGAGCAGCAGGAGAAATTGCTTCAATCCATTTCTAAGGAAGATCGGTTGATTTTAAGACATTTAATGCAACAAATGGAGAGGAATATAGTATGACTCTCTATTTCTTCGACATATATTTAGCTTGCTAAATATGTATGATCAAATTTGCTAAGTTTAATCAAGCTTGGTTCCACAAATAAAAACAGAGGAGCGTATGAACATGCTTATCCCATATCTGGACAGAATTAATGAATTAAGCAGGAAACAAAGTAATAGTGGTTTGACCGACCAGGAGAGATCAGAACAGAAGGAGCTTCGGCAAAATTACTTGAAAATGATTCGAGGGCAAGTTCAAACAACGATGCTTGCGGTATCCGTGGTAGATTCTAAAGGTAATGATGTCACCCCATCCAAATTGGTTGATGAAAAGAAAATCTTTTTCGATCAAAATCGCTAAATTAGCGAATTTTTTGTTTCGGGAATGGGAATGTAATATGTTGTCCTAGACGGGGTTACCTTGTTAATCATAATTTTATTGTTCATTCTGATAAGGATTTATGTGTTTAAACCAAACAGAAAGAACAATGAGTCTAGCGAAGCGAGAAGTAGGAGTTAAATCAGGACTTATGTAAATGGTCATTGTGCGGGAAACGATAGCTCAATAAAATCAATAAGGTACTATATTTAATAATTAGAGGGTAAATAAATCATACGGAAGCAATCGCTAATTCATTGTCAATAAATTTAATAAGCTGTTCATAAACAATATTTATTGAAGCAGACTCAGGGTATAATTTTTGAAGTAAAAGGCCACCTTCTATACAGGATATAATATACATAGCTACATGCTGAGGATCCACTTCCTCATTATACTTAGGTCTTTATTTTCTTTGGACACCTTGTTCGGTGATGAAAAACTGTGGAACCAGTAAAAAATGTGTGGAACCAGCATGTAAGATGATGATGCATCTAGAGGGGAGTCTGAGGGAATGATTCCGGGCTTTCCTCTTTTTTATTAAATCGATATTTGGTGGTGAAAGGTATGGGAGAAATCGGATATCGAATAAAATGTATTCGAAAAGAGAATAATCAAAACCAATCTCAATTCGCAAAGGCCATCGGGATTTCTCAAGGGAACTTGAGTGAAATTGAAATGGGAAATAGTAATCCTTCAGCTTCAGCTACGTACAGCACTCCACATATATCTACTTATGATGATTCTATTGTAGACAACTAGTCTAAACTTCCTGTCCACAATCCTTCTAAAATTCCGCCATTGGAAAAGCAAAAACCCACTCACTGAGCGGGTTTTCAGTATGGAGGCGAACCGAGCTCCTTGCCACAGAAATTACTTCTTAACATTGAATCGAAATCGATTAGAATCTCGTGTAAACTCATTCCAAATGCTTACTACAATTCAGCAAATCACAGCGCCAACCGGACGTGTAAAAGCCCAGGATAGACAAGGAAGTGTTCGTCAAATGCTGCTGTACCACCGTACCATATCGATTGGCCAGTACAGGTTCAATAATTCCCCCATGGCTAACGATCAGAATTCGTTTTCCGTCATAAATACGCGAGTTTTCCTCTAAAAAAGAGTCCCAACGAAAGAGCACGGATTCCAGCGACTCTCTTCCCAAATTCAACTCACGCCAGTTCTCTCCCCATCTTGCAATCCTTTGCGATAGGGTGGTCCCTTCTAATACCCCGAATCCGCGTTCACGAAGCCGTTCATCCACGCCCAGGAAGGGAATCTCGGATGAGCTTGCTAACAGCTCTGCTGTTTGTCTCGCTCTGTCCAAATCGCTGGATAAGATCCCATCCCAATCCGCATGCTGAAGAGATTTTCCCAATAATACAGCTTGATCTCGGCCAATATGCGCAAGCGGGATGTCCATTAGTCCCTGCATACGGCCATACAAATTCCACTCCGTCGTCCCGTGACGAATAAATCCAATTCGGATCATGTTGCTACGAAATACTTTGCATGTTTCTCCAGGGTATCGTTGGACTCATCGGTAATGATAATACATTCTTCGATGCCGAACGCCTTGCAGAAGGTTGTTTTATTTGCCTTGGTGCTATCCAACAGAACATATATATCCGCCGAGTTGTTCTTTACGATTTCCTTCTTCTTGGCTTCTTTCGGATCCGGCGTATTGATCCCGCTCTTGAGACTGTAACCGCTGGCGCCAAGGAACGCCTTGTCAAAAAACATGCTGTCCAGTTGGGTTTCTGTTAACGGGCCCGCAATGGAAGCGATAGACTTCGTAACTTCTCCGCCCAGGACGATACAGCTGAATTTGGCATCATCAATTTCGGCGATCACTTTAGTGTTGGAAGTGACCACTTTGATATTTTTCTCTTTCAAATATTTGATCATCTCGAACACGGTAGTCCCAGAATCGATATAGATGACATCCCCTTCATTCACAAGCGAAGCTGCAAACTTCGCAATTTGATCCTTTTTCTCAATATTCAATAACACTTTGGTTTGGATCGGAGTTTCATAGGCATCCTCTTTGATTCGGACGGCGCCGCCCCGCAAAAGCTCAATTTGCCCTTCGTCAGCCAGAATTTTGAGATCCCGGCGGATCGTAGACACCGAAGTGCTTTTCATCGATTGAGTCAGTTCTTCGACATATACAATTTCTTTCTTTTCGACCTCTTCAAGAATCTGCTTTCTGCGTACATACGGAATCATGATTGATCCACCTCAGCCCTTAAGCAATACAGCCTTATTAGTCTAAAAAAGTTAATTCGATTATACCATATGCCCAGTTTCATTAGGAACGGGCATTTCAAGCTCTCTTAATGTTGGCATCGCAGGCTGTCCACCGATTTTTGTTACGGTTATCGCCGCCGCCCTTGTCGCATACCCCGCCGCAGCGGCAATTTCTTTCCCGTCGAGAAGCTGACAGGCGAACGCACCAATATAGGAATCGCCCGCGCCGGTCGTTTCAATCGCCTCAACCTCCGTTGCTTTCACGTGAACGTGGGAGGCTGCGTCAAACAGCACGCTCCCGATTTTGCCTAACGTAATGATCAGCAGCTCGCCTGTTTTTTCGTAGAGCTCGCGTCCACACTTCAATGCGGACTCCAGATCATCAATCAACTCTCCACAATAGAAAGTGGCTTCGGGTTCATTTACAACCAAACAATTCACTTTCGCTAGTGCATCCACAGAAATGGCTGCTGCAGGGGCGGCATTAAGGATAACAAAACAGCCTAGGTCATGGGCCTTATGAATACAGTATTCCACGACTTCGATCGGAATTTCCAACTGTAGAATCACGATTGAGCTGCGTTTCAGCAGAGACTCGATTTCATCGATTCTCTCTGTAGTCATCGCATAGTTTGCTCCCTTGGAGATCGTCGACATCAGGGCTCCATCCTCTAAGGCATTAACGACCCCGACACCTGTCGTTGCATCCACTCGGGTGACGTAATCGGTATTTACGCCATAATCGGCCAAATCCTGCAGTAATTGATCCCCCAGAACATCCCGGCCAACTGAACCGACCAGGTAGGTGGGTGCGCCAAGCTTGGCGCATTGAACGGCCTGATTAGCCCCTTTGCCTCCAGCCGTGATGGTCATATTATCAGCCGAGTAGGTTTCTCCAATTACAGCTAACCGCTGCTGCTTAAAGATTATATCGAAATTTAAACTACCAATCACAGTAATGATCTTCTCTTTCACTCTGCCCACTCCTATCCTGCTTTCACCTTATCCACCTTGTGGTCCGATTATCTTTTTCAGGACAATCTTTTTCCAAAACCACTGAATTTACTTTGAATAATTTCGAAATAAGCGGCTACTGCAATAATAGAACCCGTAGCGATATATTGCCAGAACGAATCTACGCCAACAACAACCAGACCTGTTTTTAGCGCTGATAATATCAGCGCGCCGAGCAGCGTGCCGAGAATGCTTCCTTTCCCGCCTGCCAGGCTAGTTCCGCCAATGGCGGCTGCCGCGATGGCATAAAGCTCATAGCCTTGCCCCGCTGCAGGCTCACCAGTGCCTAGTCGAGCCAGCATAACCATCCCGGCCAGCGCTGCCCCAACGCCGCACAAAGCGTAAGTAACCATTTTGGTGAAATCAACGTTAATGCCGGACAAGCGCGTCGCCTCCTCATTGCCTCCAATGGAGAACACAAAGGTGCCTGTTCTCGTCTTCTTGAGAATGATGTGGCTAATGATTGCAAAGGCTAACAAGATCGGAATTGATATCGGGAAGTTCCCGACCAGATCTCCATCCATCATATCCCGATAGTTCTGGGGAATATCCAATACAGGCCAGCCGTTGGTGATGATATAAGCCACACCCCGAAAGGCGCTCATGGTTGCTAGTGTTGCGATAAACGGCTGGAGCTTAAACTTAGTTACGAGCAGGCCGTTAAAGAGCCCGATAACCGCGCCGAGCAAAATTCCTAAAATGATAGCCAGAATAGGATTCATCCCCTGTTTGGTTAGAAACCAGCCTACACTGACAATGACGATCGCCATTATCGATCCAATAGACAAATCGATTCCGCCCGTAATAATGACGAAGGTGATACCAATAGCGAGAATACCGTTGATGGTGCTTTGATCCACGATGTCCAGCAGGTTACCAGGACTTAAATAGATAGGATCAATAAGCGCGAAAATCGCAATCATCAGGAATAGGGTGACGAGCAAGCCTATTTCCCTACCCATACCTTTGGTCAAACGATTTATTAAATTCATGACTTTTGCTCCGATCCACCCATGGCGTAATGTAATATCGTTTCTTCATCCAGTTCCTGCCTCTGAAGCTCCTTAATCATTTTCCCTTCATGCATGACCATTACCCTATCGCTCATTCCGATAACTTCCGGCAGCTCAGATGACACCATGATGATTGATTTGCCTGCCGCCAAAAGATCTTCCATCAGCCTGTAAATTTCGGCTTTGGCACCGACGTCAACACCTTTGGTCGGCTCGTCAAAAATCAAGACATCCACGTCAGTGGTGAGCCACTTCCCGAGGACAACCTTTTGCTGATTGCCTCCGCTGAGATTATAGGTCATATAATAGGGATCTTTTGGGTTTAACTGAAGCTCCTTCGTGAGATGGTTACAGTTTTCAATTTTCTGTTTATGGTTGATGAAGCCTAGGTGAGAAAATTTTTCTAAAGAGGCAAGTCCCATATTTTCGGCATTGTTCAGATTATGGATAAATCCTTGCGTTTTTCTGTTTTCCGGAATCAGTCCGATGCCGTGCTTTAACCCCTGCTTCGGTGTCTGAATCTTCACTTTCTTGCCTTTCATATATATATCACCGGACGTCTTCGGGTCGGCGCCGAAGACGGCACGAACAACATCGGTACGCTTGGAACCGACTAGACCCGAAACCCCCAAAATTTCTCCCTTGTTCAGTTGAAAGCTTATATTCTCAAAAACGCCAGTTCTGGAAAGATTCTTTACTTCCAGTACGATCTCATTTGTTTTCAATCCCAGCTTCTTGCGTTCCGCGAACGCCGCAACATCCCGACCCACCATGCTTTGAATCAGCTTTTGACGTGTCATTTCTGCTGTTTGATAGGTGCCAACATGTTTACCATCCCGCAACACCGTGATGCGATCCGAAATCTGAAACAATTCATCAAGACGATGCGAAATAAAAATCACAGTGATTCCATTTGCCTTCAATTCTCGAATGATTTCAAACAACGCACGTGACTCGGTTTCCGTCAATGCCGCAGTAGGCTCATCAAAAGAGATGATGCGAGATTCGTGAAAAAGAGCCTTGGCAATCGAAAGCATCTGCATCTCACCTGTACTCAGTGTACTAACCAGATCAATACTCCTGAACTTGCAGCGCAGACGTTGGAGTATCACGTCCACTTTGGTATGCAGGGTTTTAAAGTCGATAAAGGGGCCGTTCTTCGGCTCATGCCCGAGTGCTACGTTTTGACCAACGGTCAAATCCGCAATCAAGCTCACCTCTTGATGAACCTTGGAGATACCGGCCTTAATCGCATCATGCGTATTCTTGAAGGCGGCTTTCTTTCCTGCAATCCAGACTTCACCTTCGTACTCGTTGTAGATGCCATGCAGAATGTTGAGCAAAGTGGACTTTCCAGCTCCATTCTCCCCAATTAACGCATGTATTTCACCCTCCATCACATCGTAATTAATGTTGTCGAGCGCCTTAACACCGGGAAATGTCTTCGATATCGTCTTGAAGCTAATGATTGGATTTGACATCATTCTCCACCCTCTTTGTGAAGAAATAGCCGGAAGATTCAAGGACGTCTGTCCGGCTATTTCTTTTGGATCAGTTTAATTGATTATTCAAACTTCGCGTTCTCCCAGCCGATGATTTCCTCAGCCGGCGTATTCACATTAGTGCTATCAATTAAAGCCTGAGGCGTCCAAATGACGCGCGGCAGCTGCTGTCCTCCTAGGATGCGAAGCGCTACTTCCACGGAAATTTGTCCTTTGTATTTCGGGAAAGAATCAATCGTGGCTGACATTTCTCCTTTCTTGATAGACTCATAAGCTTCACCGATGCCGTCAACGCCAACCACAAGGATTTGCTTGCCGGATGCCTTAACCGCTTCCACAATACCAAGTGCCATCGTGTCATTATTTGCAAAAATCGCTTTCAGGTCAGGATGTTTCTTGATCCAGGTTTCGGCGAGATCCCTCGCTTTGGACCGATCCCAATCCGCATTTTGCTTCTCTACAATTTTTACGTCCGGTGCATTCTCTTTCATCCAGTTCTCAAAACCAGCCGTGCGTTGACGGGCTGCAAACGCTTTCGGCATTCCGATCACAATCGCGATTTCACCTTGATTATTTAATTTACCTGCAATCCACTTCGCCGCTAATTCTCCGTTTTCAATTGCTTTAGGACCTACGAAATTCGGAGCAGTGGCGATCAGGCCGTCATTGACGTTAATGACCGGAATACCGGCTTTCTTCGCATCTTCCACACCTGGCGTAAGATTGCCGTCGGAAATCGGGGAGAGCAGCAAAGCAGAATATTTCTTATTGACCATATCTTTGACGATTGAAAGCTGACCTTGCTCGTCCCCTTCGCCTTGAGCCGACTTGACGTCAATGCTAACATCAATACCGGATTCCTTCATCGTCTTGGCACCCAGTTCCATTCCTTCTTTCAACGTTCTCCAATATTCATTCTCGAATGCTTTGGACACACTGCCTAGTTTAATGGATCCTGACGGTTTCGGCACTGCACCATTTTGTTCTCTCATTTGCTTAAAATCGACGCCATCCGCCTCATCCGGATTGAAAGCTGCGGTTTCTGCCGGAGCGGTGGATGCAACCGTATCATTGACTGTTTCGTTTTTTGAGCTACATGCTGTTACAAATATTACGATGAACAAGATCAATACAAGCGCTTTCAAATTACCTGTTCTTTTCATTCTTGTTTCCCCCAATAATAGTATATTCTCTAGGCATTCGCCGAGGTAGGTGGGACCAAGGTTTCCTTGAACCATCCAAATTACTTTTTTCCTCCTGCTTTCGTACGAGTGCTTATGAATCTATTCTTGTTTCTCATACTGACTATCAGCATTTCGTCTTACAACCTAAACCCGATTACAACCATCATCGTCTATATTCCCAGCCCGACTGCAATGCGGGCTGGGACAGCGCATAAAAAAATACTTTAATTGGTACTTATTTCAGGCAGGCGAACATGATTGCCTGCGCTGCAACGGCATCGTTACGATCAATGATGGATTGGATTTGAATGATTCCGATTTCGTCAATCAACTGATCCAGTTTGTCGAACATGGCAATGTTCGCCTTGAGCTCTTCCAAAGGCTGTTCACGGACCGGGAAGGTATCGAAGTAGACAACTCCTTGATAATTATACTTCTTCAGATAAAAGATGAACTCGAGCGTTTGAATGAAGTTGACCGAGCCCACCATCAGGCCGTCATCATTGAGCTTATTTCCGTCATTCAAATGAACGCCATGCAGTTTGTTCCGCTCTGCTACCAAGCTTAGTCCATAGGATGGATTTTCGGCCTTCATCAGCATGTGGCAGAAATCAAGAGTGACACCCAGATTGGCAGCACCTACATCTCCAACCATCAGCAGAGTATCTGCATAACTAGAGATGAACGAATAGGCACGCGGCTGAAATGGTTTATACTCGATACTGATTTTCAAATTGGAACCGTAACGGCAAATTTCTTCGAATGCACGAGCGACTTGGTTCCATACCTGCGCATAATTGATCTGAAAGGAGTAATCGAATCCCTCATAACCCAACCAAATAATAATGTGCTCTCCGCCCAGTTCTCTGCAAACGTCAATTGATTTCTTGCACAGATCAATAGCTTTGCGTGCCACTTCCGGATCAGAGTTTCCGAGCTCGCCGTTAATGAACTCACTCCGGAACCTCGGGGCAATAGCGTTCAGCTTGATGTTGTTCCGTTCTAGTGCATCTTTGATGTCTTCGACCGAGTTTGTTTGAAAATGCTCCGGGTAATTCAGGTCCACATGCGTGAGGCCCGATACCGCAGCGATTTGGTCAATAGTCTCGACGATAGAGCCATTGGAAAAAGAATTAAGTCTAGTTGCGAATTTCATGTATAACTCTCCTTGTCAGTTAGGTTCTCTCTTTTCCTACTTGAAGGCCGTGACCGGCCGATTCAATGTATAACGCTTACAAAATGCTAACTGTGACCGCCCCTCCTTCCCTTATTCCATATTCTTTGATCATTTTGAAATTTAATAAACATGAGTGACTTTAATATGATTACATCGTAATTCCTTGGGTTCAATTTGTCAACAAATATCATTGAATTTCACGATATCATGAACAATGATGATATTTAATAAAAATTAGTGAATTTTTCTTATTGAAAATGAAATACCACATTGCCTGATAGCGAATGTGGCACTCGAACTATTTTAACTCAGAGATATCGCCAATTATTAACTTCTACAGGAAAAAACATTGCTGCCTATATCCCCCTTGAATGTGAACTGCAATTTGCTTGATTAAAGTGAATATGAAGAGGGCTAAACGAAGATGTTCTTAACGATAAAATTAAATTACTTGCTCAGTCTGTACATCTGGCAAAATATTTTAGGTATAAAAAAAGGCTATCGAGACTTGAAGCGTGAACTGTGACCCGTAAGATGGACAATTTGAAAAAAGTGACCATCTTGCGAGTCATTTGTGTTTTAATCGAACAAAAAGGATAGGAGAGAGGTATTGGAGCTTCGGTACTGCACCAGCGATAATAGCCGCTTGTGCTTACCTATGCTACCTGGCATAGAAAGCTTGTTACGCGCCATTCAGAGAACAATTGATTAAATCAAATTTTTCTTTATTTAACGATGAAGATATGCGAGGACTATTAGATGTCTTGCGGAGACACTTTCTTGCTTTCAAATCAGCATATTTCATTGATCATATTCCTGATCAAGGCGTGGATTTTTATAAGATTCTTATTAAACGTTAGCTCAATAAAACAGCGGTAGTCTAGGACTTTATTTTCTCGTCCACAGCTGCCGCTGTTTTCATAGTTGGGACCAGTTTAATACTTTATTTTCTTTCTACAATGATTAATTCATTACAATAAAATGTTGTTCTGAACAATAAAGTTTTGTTTTTTTAAAATTAATACAATAAAGTCTTGTTCTCTTCTAAATCTTTGCGAGGTTGTTAAAGTGATATTGGTTTACTAATAAAACCGTTAAATTGGCTTTATACAGCAGCCCTAATTCCTCTGCAACCTGAGGGGCGGTTTTTCCCTCTTCTTGAATCATCTGGACAACTTGTCTTTTAAATGCTTGATCATAATGTTTCTTTGTCACTTCGTTCATCTCAAATTTGGATAGGTCTATTTTATCCGATTCTCGGTTCTCCGTGTCTACTTTTTAGTCTAACAACATTGCATGAGCAGATGAGGATTTTTGATATTATTGATTTAAGTGTTGATTCAAAAAAACTTAAAAGTGTCCAATGACAATAAGTTGGCATGTCGACAGTAATGTGAGTGCAGAAGTTGTGTACCGAGCAGTTTGAAAATCGGAGTGGACTATCAAAATCAACTTTCTACCGACGTGTTAAAGAGCTTCCTAAAAGACACCGATGAAATTCAGTGCGCTCTTTACCAAATTCTCATGGTCTTGCTGCCATGGGCACTGCCCAGTAGAAAATTGCATTTGTTCAGCAGGCATTAAATTAGTGAAAATTGACTTGATTTGACTTGATAATATTTTATCATTATAATATGAATTAATTCACAACTATTTGAGAGGTGATTCACATGTTCCAAAAGGCATTTCTTAATTTGGATAAAGAGAAGCAGGATGAGCTGCTGAATAAGGCCATGCAACTTTTTATCGATCACAAGTACGAAGACGTCACGATAAAGCTGATTCTTGAAACATTGTCTCTGCATCCGGCAACATTTTACAGGTATTTTAAGGATAAGGATGATCTTTATTATGTAATGTTATGTAATGTTTCGCAGAAAAAAAAGGATTTTTTAAAAAACGATGGTCAAGAGTACGTTTACGAACTTATGGTTCGTGACAACACGGCTGAGCCATTGAATGAATTAGAAGTCAAGTTTGTTAAAACAGTAATAAATCTTCCCGTGGATGTCTTGCTTCACTTATACCTGGATCTGTTCAAAGACGAATCCATCGCCATATTCAAGGACAGTTTGCGCCGGTTGAGGTACGACGGCAAGCTCCGGCCCGACATTGACGACGACCTGATTGCCTTTATATATGCGACTGTACAGTTTAATCTGATTTTATTTTACAGGGAGGCCGGCATTGAGGAAGAAGATCTGCAACTCAAGGTTCGCAAATATTTTGATAAATTTTTCCTTCATGGATTAATAAAAGACTCTGAATATGAAGAGTAGTGAGTCGAATGCTCTTCGGTGAATGCTTCTTCACAGGACAAGTTAACACGATTCAATAACTTAAATTGGAGGAGAAATTATGAAAAAAATACTGACAGCGACACTGGCAATTGTTCTCGCACTGACCATGCTCTCCGCCTGCGGCAAAAATAGCGGCACTTCCGCACATGAGGAATTTCCGAAACCGGAAAATAGCAGTACTTCCGCACATGAGGAATCTCCGAAACCGGAAAATAGCGGCACTTCTGCACAGGATGAATTTCCAAAACCGGTCGGAAGTTATACGGTCGGGCGTACACAGATGGACTTCAAGTACAAAGCATCAGACAATTCAGAAAGGGAACTGACGGCGTTATTTTTCTATCCGTCCGACAGCAGTGAAGGCAAGCCAACGGCAGAATATGCATTTCCGGAGTTTCATTCATTGAGGGATGAGCTTCTGGTTAGATTAGGGGCTACAGCGGGTGGTGAGCAGCTTTTTGACTCCAATTTTAAGACATGGTCTTACGAAGATCTGGCCTTGTCTGAAAAGGAAAAGCAATATCCGGTTTTATTCTTTGTTCATGGCGCAGGCGCTTACCCGCAGCAAGGCACTTTGTTCTCTCAAGACCTGGCAAGCTCCGGCTATATTGTGGTATCAATCGGCCATGCCGAAAGTGGTGTGTACAAACTCAAGGATGGACGAACTGTTGGTATGACAGAGGAATTTATGGACGAATTAACGAAATACGGAATGGAAGCGGCCGCCCTAACTCCCCCTGAAATTGTGACAGAGAAGCTCGAGGAAGAAGAAGCGATTGAGATTGCTCGCAAATTGACTTCGGCGCCTGAAGCAGTGAAGTTTGCAAAATATGCCGTTTTACAGAGCGAGGATATTAGATATGTCGCAGATAGTCTGTACAAAATGAATACAGGTGACATTGAATCCATGTTTAAAGGCAAATTGCAGCTTGAAATCGGTATGGGTGTGTTTGGACATTCTTTTGGAGGAACGACAGCGGCAATTGTTAGCCGTGACGATGACCGATTTGTCGGCGCTGTAAATCTTGACGGTAATATGTTAGGTGCCCTGGATAGCGACCTTAAGAAACCCTTCATGCAGCTCGGCACCGTGCTTGCGTATAATACGAATGCATTTCTTCTTGAATCCAACAGCCAGGAAACCTACTTTGCCATTATTGATAATGTGACTCATGGTGACTTCTCCGATTCCTTGTTTACTACTACAAATGAAGCCTCCAGAGGAACCCGAGATGCCATGGAACAGCGCAATATTATTACCTCTTATACAAAGGCGTTTTTTGATAGATATATGTTGAAAAAGGAAACGGAAATTGAAAGCCTTACCTTTGACGGCGTAGAAATGATTAAGAAGCCTCAAAAGAATTAGACTAAGATTTATCAAGACCTAAACTTAATAAAATCAAATAACAAAAAGGGTTCTACCTATTATGCATGACTAATAGGAGGTTCCCTTTTTGTTTAATTATCCTAAACGACCAAAGAACCGCGAACCTTTATTGAAAGCTCGATTCGGTTGAATCCTTTATCGACGTCCTCGGAAGGTGCGGCGCAAATCCTCAACCCACTTGTCCGGAACTTCCCAGGGGATGAAGTGTCCACCATGCTCGTGGGCTGTGATGTTGACATGTTTATACCAAGGAGCCCGATCGCTTTCGAGAAAATTCGGTACGCGATTTTCGGTCGTGATACCCGGCGGATTTTCGTAGCCCACAAAGGTAATACCGGTTGGTGCCTCAATGACAGGCGAGCGACTATGATCGGGTGTCCATGGATAGCGGTTATTGTTTGCATAGATGCGCATTGAGGTTTCAATGGCGTTGTTGACCCAGAAGATGGTTGCGTGTGTAAGGATGTCGTCCTTAGTAAAGACATTCTCGACATTGCCGTTATTGTCACTCCATTTGGTCCATCGTTCCAAAATCCATGCGAGCATTCCAACTGGCGAGTCGCTCAGACTGTAGGCGAGTGTGCTGGGATCAAGAACGTGTACGGCGAGATGCGATGCGAAACGGCGATCAAACTCCAAAATTTGCGATTTGATTTTCTCAGGGATGTTGTCGGGAATGGGACGGCCTCCGGCGAAATCCCAACCGCGATCTCCGTTAAAGAAGTTCAGTTTTAGAGCAGACCCGATGTGTATGGCGTAGAGCTCGTCACTATATTTGTGTCCCAGTTGACCGGTCACGAGAGCACCTACATCGCATCCCCCTGCCGCGTATTTCGCATAGCCGAGAGTATCGGTCATGAGCGTATGCCAGAGATCGGCAATTTTCCAAAAGTTCATGTCTGGATGGCTCGGCAGTGGCGTCGAGAATCCAAAGCCAGGAAGGGAGGGCACGATTACGTCGAATGCTTCAGCCGGATCGCCCCCGAATGCGCCAGGGTCCGCTAGTGGATCAATGACCTTGGACCAATGCCAGAACGTCCAAGGCCAGCCATGGGACAGGATCAAGGGTATAGGGTTAGGCCCCACGCCAGGTTTACGCATAAAGTGCACAGGAACTCCGTCAACATTTACTTTATAGTGTTCGTAGGCGTTGATCGCCTTCTCGGATTTGCGCCAGTCAAACTCGTTAATCCAGTAGTCGACGAGTTTCTCAAGGTAGTTCCGACTAACACCGTAAAACCAGTCATCATTACCGGCATCGAGAGGCCATCTGGTGGCCTTTAAACGATTTTGAAGATCAGCAAGTAAATCATCTGATACGTGGATCGGACTCGGTTCAAGCACGAAAGGAGCTGTTGTCATAAGTGTTCCTCCTTGTATTCGTTTGTTTCGTCCGTCACTCGGGTATGAACAACGGAAATGCAACCGCGACTACGAATCGGTTCCCAGTTCGACCAGACGCTTCAATGCGGGAATGGCGGAGGCAATTGCCTGTTTTTCCTCCTCAGTGAGTCCTTCACTGAATTTCGAGAGCTTCGTTATGCGATTCAAACGACGAGAATCAATAACATTTGCCCCCAGCGCGGTAATGTGCACTTGAACGACTCGGCCATCATTTGGATCTGGCCGGCGCTCGACGAGCCCGTCTCGTTCAAGTCGGGTCACCAATTGTGTGATTCCCGACTGCGTAACTTGCTCATTAACGGTCAGCTCAGTAAGCCGCATGGGACTCTTGAGGGACAACGTGTGCAGGACGGAAAGGGTAGTGAAGCTTAGTTTTTCAATGGACGGCATCCGAATGAAAATCCTCGTTAAATCTTCGAACACCATAGCGAAGTCGCTAACGTTCAACTCAGTCAGGTTATTTTTAGGTTTCATGTATAAAACTATATCACGAACTTATATAAGTGTCTAATGTAAATTGGGTTGGCCAAGACGCCAAACTAGAGGATCCTCCAGAAACTTGCCAACAATTCAAACTCCTTGTGACTGAAGGAGAAGGGTACAGAATTGCTCCATCTTCACTTTTCCATTGGCTTTCCATATCTCACTAAAACATGCCAGAGTAATTTTAATTGTTGCAGAACTTCATTATAGGTTCCTCTATCGCTCCAATTGCTTGGATTTCGTTTCAAGTCCATAGCTGCAGAGCCAATCATATTTGCATCAATAAAATGACTTTGCGCAATTCTTTTGGCTAGTGAAGGCATCGAAGGACCTCTAAAATTCATAGGAACCTCATCAACCAAAAGTGTAAAGCCCATGTGCCAGTAAAGATCAATTGAATACTTTAAACATATCTGTTCTAAGATTCGTCCTATATGGGTGCCCTTAAATGATGGATCGGCAACAAGCATCTTTACGTCTTCTTTAAGAAAAATGTCACCATGAACCTGAGCTTCGATATAGTGGTTAAGATTTCGGTTTGGCTCTTTATTTGATGGATTTTGGAATGGTTTCTCAAGATTAACGAGCATATGGTCGATTAACTTTTGAACCGTCAGGTTTTTTTCACCAATGGCAAAATCACTATAGAACGCATCCCTCATGAGAGCGGCCAAAATGAGGTCAAATTCCTCATACGTCCCTTTTTCCGTGGGGTCTTGGTGAGAATCCATATAAGTATAAGTGCAACGATGAGAGACCTCAGTGGATAAAAGGAAATAGCATGATCCAAAACGTGGAGCAGGTCCATCGGGATGTAACATGACATTGAGTGCCCCATACTTGGGCCGTTCGCTATTGGTTGAGCCATTTATTTGGTACGCTCCTCCAAACATTTTCTTCTCCCAAACGTCACGTTCACCACCTGAAAATGCTGATACACTTCCATTCGATAGGAAAGTCTCAAACTGGCTTTTATAAATTCCCTGCTCAAGTAGTGCTTCAGCAACGCTTTTCATGGTCGGGTCTAATCTATCTGGGTGAAAGTGTAGCGCAACATTTGCGTGAGATTTTAGTTTAGTGATAGCCTCTTCAAATGTCTTCGGCTCGATGTTGGACATTCGAAGAATTTCCCTAATGGTTTGCTCCACCTCATTTTTGCGGCTTCTTGCGTAATTTGTTATATGATCTTGAGCTAATTGCTGAGACCTCGTTAATTTCATGGGCAGAGGAGTCACTTCCCTTTTTATAGAATCATAATTCATTATGGACAGTAAGGGAAATTGACCCTTTAGGAATCGCCTTGTGTGGGCTGTATAAATAAACCTGGTCTTATTACCGATTTGATTAATGACGAATGTATAGCTTCCTACTCACAAATTCTTTCCAATAAAGCCCCTAATTGCTCTGCTAATACGATATAAGTTACCGGTCTCTCGTTCATAAACCACCATTCGATTACGCCTACATAGGAAGATGCCACGAATTGCACGACAAGCTCTTTATTCAACCCTTCATTCTTGCCATGGTTGTTATCCACTTCGTCTTGGAACTCTTCAATAAGAAATTCGAGAAAACGGCTGCGGAAGAGGGAGGCTCCTTTGCTAGCCAGCATGGTGGAGAAAAATGCGTAATTAGTTTCAAAATACTCCGTCCATATTACGGACCCCGTTACAAAATCCAAATCTGCTGATGCTTCGCATCTTTCCCGGAGCTCGTCAATATGCTTCTCGATGAGCTTATCCAGCAAATCGTATTTATCCATATAGTGAAGATATATCGTTCCACGGCTGACGTTTGCTTGATCCGAAAGATCCTGAATGGTAATATCGTCAAAACTTTTCTCAGACATAAGTTCAATAACGGCTGTTTTTAAGGCTTCCTGGGTTTTAAGGATTCTTCTATCAACCAACACGTGCATACATGGAAGAATTATTGCCGGACATTCTGGACGGAACCCTCGAACCAGGACGCGTGTTTGACGTAACGGTTGATTTGATGGCGTACCGGAGGGGTATCAAGCCATTGACAACCGTAAAGCGCTCAAAGTATTGATTAGACCTTAAAATTTGGTCACTACAATGATTGTTGATTCATCAAGGGTAGCCCTAAGTTATTTATAGGGCTACCCTTATTTGATCTATTTCATCCCAACATTTCTGCGGTAAAGTTAATGAAATTTTTCGATTTTTTCCTATTGGCTTGCAGCCTGCCCCTTTTCTCTTACCTCCTCTTTATCCAGTTGAACGATCCTCTTTTTCTATGCTTATTAGCTTCCTCAACTCATTTTTTATTTGTGAATAAATCCAATTTATAGGAGTAAACTGAATTTAGTTCATAAATTTCAAGAGTCAGTCTAAAGCTTGATTACAGTGCCGTCTTGGACATGCAAACGGGTTGTTCACGAAAGCGACAAGGGTTTTTGACAGAATCATGAGGGTTGATGGAATAATGGCACATCTAATGAAGCTTTATGGTAACCTATAGAAGTAACCTAAAGAAATAACCTATAGAAATGAAAACACATACAGGGAGTGTTATTCTCATGCTGATGCAAAGCAATACAAATAGTATCGAACGAATGCCGATCTCCATTACGAAGGTGCTCTTTGAAACGATAAAGTTTGGTATTATCAAGTCGAATCTCATTGCGATGATCGCAGGGCTTAGCATGGCGCTGTACGTTCATCACTTATCGTTCTTCGATAAGATCGGCAACATTGTGCTGGCTTTGATCGGATCTGCCTTGGTGATCGGAGCGGCCGGCATCTTCAATAATTTATACGATCGCGATATCGACGCCATTATGGAACGGACGAAAAATCGGCCGACTGTATCCGGAATCGTTGACGTCGGGAGCGGGCTGATCATGGGGATCTGGATCGCGGCAGGCGGCCTTGTCGCGTTGTATATTTCATCTCCGCTTGCCGCTTACTGCGGCTTTCTGGGGCTGTTCCTCTATGTCGTGCCTTATACCATGTGGACGAAGCGCAGAACCATCTATAATACGGAGGTGGGCAGCTTGTCAGGTGCAATGCCTCCGCTGATCGGTTGGGCCGCAATCTCACCTGACATTTTTCACCCTGGTGCAATGGCGTTGTTCCTGTTAATGGTGATTTGGCAGATGCCACATTTTTATGCCATCGGGATTCGTCGTATGGAGGAATACCGGGCGGCTAACATCCCGATGCTGCCGGTCGTCAAGGGCATTCGCAGAACGTACGTGCAGATGAATGTATATCTGGTTGCATTGTTCCTGAGCAGCTTCATGTTCTGGTCCTTTAATCCGTACATCGCTGTGGCGAATGCGCTCCTGAGCTTGGCCTGGTTAATTCTGAGCGTCGACGGATATCGTCGGAAGCCGGAGGAAAAGTGGGCGCGTTCGATGTTCATTTTTTCGCTGAACCACATCACGGTGCTGCTGCTGATGATTGTAGGCTACTCCTTGGGTGCGCCTTTGTTATAATGGCACTCCCTCTCGGTTGGGATTTTAGATGAAAACACATAAGATACCGGATAACATAAATGAAAAAAGTCGCAAAGAGAGCGGCTTTTTTTTCTCCACATTAAAATAATAAAAGGGATTGTGAAGAGGACATGGTTAAAGCAGTGGATCAAACCTCCTAAAACGAAAAAACAATCATTTTAGGAGGTTATTATAAATGAACTTCAATCCGATTATTATGGATAACTGGAGTAGGAAACCATACTTTGAGCATTATTTAAACAAGGTCAGATGCACCTTTAGCATGACGGCAAATATGGATATTACCCGGCTGCTGAAAGAACTCAAGAGTCAGGAAATAAAGCTTTATCCCGCACTCATCCATATGATAGCTACTGTGGTAAACCGCCATCATGAATTTCGCACATGCTTTAATTCGGAGGGGACATTAGGCTATTGGGATCGTTTGTCTCCTAGCTTTACCATTTTCCATGATGATGATAAGACTTTTTCAAGCATGTGGACTTTGTACGGCGAAGATTTTAATGATTTCTACAGTCGTTATCTTGATGATATGAAAAATTACGGAAAGGTTAAACAATTTGCCTCTAAACCAAACGAACCGCCCAATACTTTCCCTATTTCCAGCATTCCTTGGGTTAGCTTCACAGGCTTTAATTTGAACATCTATAACGAGGGGACCTTTTTGCTCCCCATCCTTACAATGGGGAAATACTTTCAGCAGGAAGACAAAATACTGCTGCCACTATCCGGGCAATTCCACCATGCTATATGCGACGGTTACCATGCCGGGATGCTGTATAATGAGCTGCAATTACGTGCTGATAATTGCAAGGAATGGCTGCCCAACTATACTCCATTCCGCTAATGGACACGTTAATGGAATAAGGAAGCGATAACCCGATGATGCCTTTCTAGATCATCGGGTCTTCTTTATGTGTAAAAGCCAGCCCACTCCTAACTTCGTGCAGTGAGCCGGTTTTGGCTATGAATAGCTTGCCGACTTTCTCGAACTGCCGTCTTTACTTAAAGTAAAACATTAAAGTACGTATGTTAAGTTTTTTTGAAATACATAGTGCGGTAAATCAAGGGTTTGAGGAAGCCAGCTTAGTTATTGCATCAACGTTGTACAATTGAATTAAAAACGAAAGTTGGAGATTTTTTTGGAAAATGTTAATTTTGCCTGCACGCCGTTTCGAAGCGCAGAGCCCGGCGCAATCATTACTTTCGGCATTTATCCTCAGACCGCGGGCGGCGCAGACAGAACGCCGATCAGGTGGCGGGTGCTGCAAAATTCAGGCAGCGAGCTGTTCCTGTTGAGCGAATACATTTTGGACTGCAGGCGGTATCATGGTGAATTTGTCGATATCTCATGGCGTGATTCTGATATGCGAAAATGGCTGAACGATGAATTTTATATCACTGCATTCAATGATTCCGAGAAGCGGTTCATCAAGACTGCATATTGCACGGACAACGGAGAGGCGAGCGCTGACACGGATGACAAGGTTTTTCTGCTCAGTGTTTCGGAGGTGAAAGAACTGACCTCTAAACATGATGAAGTCGCTTTAAGCGTGAAACGTCGGACAATAGGAACGGAATTTTCCAAACTGAAAAAGGAAGATGGCTGTCACCTGTATGTGTATGATAAAACCGTCAAAGCTGACTATATCATCGAGAAGGGTGAGGAATTAGGCTGCTCTTGGTGGTGGCTGAGAACCCAGCCGGTTAGTTGTTCACGTGCTTATTTTATTGGCCCACGCAGCAGTATACGCAGTTATGGCCGTGTTAACTTAGCTCGTGACGGCGTGCGCCCCGCTATCAAAGTGGCATTTCCTTAGTTTTGATCAACGGATGTCCGCTGCTTCACATATCTATCGCTTAAAACAAAAAAAGCTCGGTTTTGGATCACTTGGACGTGACCCGAAACCGAGCTTTACTCTCGAATGATATTGATGAATAACAACATCCATCGTTAGGTTAGTCTCCAAGTGTAACGGTTGATTAGGCCCAGGTCGTAATCGTTTCAACCGGGAGGCGGTAGGAGGGATAGCCCTCCTTGGCTGCTTTTCCTATAGAAATCAACATGACCGGTTGGAACCGATCCTTGTCCAGGCCAAAGGCTTCAGCGATCTGCTCCTTATCATAACCGGCCATCGGGTTGGTGTCATATCCGTGAGCACGGGCTACAAGCATCAGCTGCATCGAAATGAGGCCCGAGTCAATCAGGTTCATGTCACGCAGATCGGATGCAGCCATACTCGCATAATAAGGCTTCGCTTGTTGCAATTGCATATCCATAATATCCTGAGGCATGTATCCAAGCTCCACGGCTTTGCCGAAAATTTCGTCCATATATTCAATATTGCTTGCATCGTAAAATACCGCAATGACAGCCGAGGAGGTTAGAGCTTGCGTCTGGTTGAAGGAGGCCAGCGGTGCAAGCTTTTCTTTGCCTTCAGCACTGTCGATGACAAGGAAACGCCATGGCTGCATGTTAATGGCAGAAGGGGCGCGGGAAGCTTTCGCCAACATTTCGGTCATTTCCTCCCGGCTGATTTTCACTTCAGGATCGTAAACTTTAACGGATTGGCGCTCCAAGACGATTTGATTAAAATCGTTTGTTTTGTGGAATTTGCTGGTGATTTTGCTCATGTGAATTTCTCTCCTTTATCTATTGTTTTCAAAATTGTACTGCAACTTATCTGCACTATGAGGATTGTAAACTATGAAGTATACTTTATAGCAAGAGCAAAAACGGGGTGTTTAAGTTGAAAATTAGTGAAGTAGCAAAAATGGTTGATCTTCCGATATCAACGATCCGTTACTATGAGAAAATAGGCATTATTACGGATGAATATATATTGAGAGAACAGAATAACTATCGGAATTACGCTTTAGAAATTGTTAATCATCTAAACACTGTTAAAAATTGTTTGGCTGTTGGATTTTCGATTCACGATATAAAATCCATGATTTCGAAAAAAGGAATATCAAAAGAGGAACAAATACGCATCATTAAAGGGAAAATTTCGGAAATTGAAGAAGCTCAAAATAAATTAGAAAATTCCAAACAAGATCTATACGATATTCTTGAATTGGATATTACGTGTGAAGATGGATTTGGGAAATACTAATAGTAGGTCTGCCAGAACCATTTGGCAGGCTTTTTTTTGCTTAGGTGTCATAGGAGGGCGGCAGCTTTAAAATTAGCGAGTGTAATTATAAAGATAGCGTCTATCATGATTGAGGTATTCTAAGCAAAGAATTGATATAGTAAACGCTTTCAATATATTGTAATATATCGGGTGAAGTGCAATTTCGAAGCAAGGATGGAAATGACATGCGATTCAAATTCAACATCTTTCAGAAATTGCTTGTGTTGCTGCTGATTTTGCTGACGCCTGTCGTGGCGCTTTACTATTATTCAACGTACAAGAGCATCAATGTCATACAGGAGGAGCTCATCAAGGCGAGTCTAAACCAGATGGAGCTTTTCATGGCACAGCTGGATGCCAGCATAGAGAAATTCGATCTGGTCTCCGCCCCCATGCTCGTTGACACGAATGTACTGGAATACCGGTACAGCCTCAACATGAGCGATTATTCCCTCATGAAAACCCGGCTGCTGATTCAGGAGAAGCTGTCGCTGGCCAGCGCGTCGGGCAACTGGCGCAATGATATGACGATCTTTTTTCCGCAAAAAGGCGATAGCATATCTTCTTCTCCCTCCTATGAATATGATCTTGAAGAGTTTGAGGGCCGATTCTCGCTGGGGTGGAGCTACAGTGAAGATTTGGGGATAGGCTCCGGTTTTACTCGAACCTATGTCACTACGGGTTACAAACCGGCTCGTCCGAACGAGCTAGATGTTGCCGTTCGCATTAATCTGTACAAGTGGAGCTTCGAGAATCTGCTCGACACCTACAAGGCTGGCCACTCCAACAATCCGTTTTTTTACAAAGAGGGACATGCCATCATCGCCAGCCGGTCCGCAGAAGGACTTAAGATGGATGGAATCGTCGCAGAGCTGGGAGACAGGGTCAATAGCCGTACTTCCGGTTTCTTGATTCATTCGTTCGATGGCAGGCCTTATCTGATCACCTATCATTATTCTAACCTTCTTGACTGGCAGCTCATCGATTCCGTTCCGCTCGACCAAATAATCGGGCCAATTAAGCAGCAGAGGGTGCTGTTTGGAGCGTCATCTTTCATTTTGCTTCTATCCGGTATCGCCGCCGCGACTGCCTTGTACTGGAACGTACAGAGGCCGATCTTACGGCTCGTGCACGCGGTGCAGCAGATCAAGCGAGGCGATTACGCCTACCGTCTGCCGAAAAAATCAAACAATGAATTCGCGTTCCTCATGCAAAACTTCAATGAGATGGCGACGCAGATCCAAGATCTAATCGAGCATGACTTGCAATCGCGTATCCTTGCTCGCGATGCAACGCTGAAGCAATTACAGGCGCAGATTCATCCTCATTTTTTGTACAACTGCCTGGGTTTCATCATTAACATGACCAAGATGGGGAAGGATCGGGCAGTCATCGACATGGCCTATCACTTGGCCGACTATTACCGGTATACAACACGTATGGACAATCAGGGAGTCAGCATGGGCGAAGAGCTTGCGTTCGTACGCATTCACTTGGAAATTCTCAGGCTTCGCAATGAGACGCTGACCTACAGCATCGAGCTGCCGGAGGAGCTTGCACAGCTCCGCGTCCCCCGGCTTCTCATCCAGCCGATCGTGGAGAATGCGCTGGTGCATGGACTTGAGAACGTCGAATACCCGGGCCGGGTGGAAATCAGGGTCTACGTCAAGGATAGCTGGGTGCACTTGGAAGTGGAGGATAACGGCAAAGGATTGAATATGGAGCAGATCAACCAGCTGCACAAGGAGCTTCGTGTCCCGGCTGGTGAATATGCCGGCTGCGGCCTATGGAATGTGTATCAGCGACTGCAGGGCAACTATGGCGCAGACGCCAAAATTACATTTATTCCATCCAGGCTGGGCGGGCTAGCCGTCAGCTTAGTCTGGAGACTGAAGAATGAAGAATGCAGATTGGAGACGTAACGATAAGGAGGAAAAGCCATGAATAGCCTGCTTGTGGTTGATGACGAGAAACACTATGCAGACAGTCTGGCAGATACGATTCCATGGACGAAGCTCGGCATCTCCCCGGTTTTGAAAGCTTACAGCGCAAGCGAGGCGCTTGCACTGATGGAAGCTTTTCCTGTCGACATCCTCATGACGGATATCCGTATGCCGCGCATGAATGGCCTAGAACTGATCGAGCAGGCCAGGAGGCGCATTCCCCAATTGAAATGCTTGCTGCACACAGGTTATGCGGACTTCGATTATGCTCGCAAAGCGATTGAGCTTCAAGCGCTCGATTACTTGATGAAGCCGGCTAAGGACGAGCAGCTATTGGAGGCAATGGGCCGAATCGTTAAGCAGCTTGAGCAGGAGCGAGCGATCGAACAGGGCTTCCGTATATATCAGGACAACAGCGCCGAGCTGAAGGCAGGCTTGCTGCTCAAGGCGCTCAGCGGCAGCCTAAACGGCGAGGCGCTTGCGGAAAAGTTGAAGCTGTTCGACCTCCCGCTGCTGATATCAGGTCACGTCTCACTGTGCCTCGTTCGGTTAGGTCCCCCTTTCGACGGACAGGATCTTTACTCGCAGTCTCTGATCCGGTTCGCGGTAACGAACATGCTGGAAGAACTGCTGATGGAGCGGTATGATTGCTGGTCGGCTGCGGACGATGAAGGGACCCTGCTAGTCCTCGTGTACGATCTATCGGGTGCTCCGCCGGATCAGGATTGGGTGCACGAGCGGATAGACCAGTTAAAGCGGGAAGTACAGAACTTGCTCAAAGGTGAAATATCCGTGGGTGAGGCTGACTGTCTCTTCCCGGAAGGGCTGCAAGCCAGTTACATGGCGGTCATAACGCGCCTGGACAGTGCTGGGCGTTCGCCCGGGCAGGTGACTGAGCGCAACGAGGAGGAAGCGCGCCTCATGCGAAAGCTCTACGAGACGCCGCTTCTGACGCATCTTTTAGAGTCTGAGAAGTGGGAAGAGGCGGAGCTTAAAATCCGCGCGTTCGTGTCGCCATTGCTGCACACGGGTTCGCCGGATCTCATGCGCGACGTTTTTTTCTTTCTATCCAATGCATTCCAGTATATTGCGAATCGCAGCGGCAGGACGCTGGCGCAGATGCTCACTCCCGGACAGTCCGCTTATGTAAAGGGGAAAGCGATGCTGCACGCGTCGCAGCTGGAAGGCTGGGCACTGGACTCGCTGCGCACGCTTCGCGATAAGCTGGGGGAGGAATCCGAGGACCATAGCCAGGCGATCGTCCGCAAGACGCAGTCTTACATCCGGCAGGAAATTGACAAGGACTTGTCGCTTACGATGTTGGCTAGACGCGTCTTCGTACATCCTAACCATCTCTCTAAACTCTTTAAGCAATGTACGGATACGACCGTTTCCCAATATATTTACGAGCAGCGCATGCTCAAGGCCTGCGAGCTGCTGAAGCATACGGATTATAAAATTTACCATATTGGAGAAAGCATCGGTTACCCGAATACGAACTGGTTTATTCGTAAATTCCGTGACTATTATCAGGTGACACCGCAGGAATTCAGGGACAGATACCGATCAGGAATGGAGCGGGGAGAGTCGGGCTGGTGAAGAGGCAAAGGAGGTGGAGAAGCTTTCTATTGGCAGTTCTGATAGGGAGTCTGCTGCTTGCCGTTGCCGACTGTTTGAATAGCGGTGGGGAGTCGACCAAGACCAGTCCCGTGAGTGATGAAATGAAGCCGATATGGGACTTTCAATATGCTCCGCCGATTACAATTACGACGGCAATCGTGGATGAGAATCGGCCTAACGCCTTCAAGCCAGGCGAGAGCCTTACGAACAATGTGCATACCCGCTGGATGGAAGAAAACCTGGGTATGATCACGAAATTTGACTGGATCGTCAGCAAGTTCGAGGACATAGATACAAAAATCCGGCTGGCGCTGGCCGTGAACGGCAAACTGCCGGACACCTTCGGTGCAGATGGAGACATCCTGAAGGATCTGCTTAAAGCGGGTAAACTGCTTCCGTTGAACGATGCCATTGAGAAGTTCGCGCATCCTAAGCTAAAGGAAGCGCTGGAGAAGTACGCTTATACGATGACGGAGGTAACCAAAGACGGCAAGATTTACGGACTTCCTCGCTTCAACGTGGGGGATGAAGGAACGGTCATGTGGATCCGTGAGGATTGGCTCGAGAAGCTTTCGTTGAAACCGCCGACGACGATCACCGAGTTGGAGAACGTACTGCAGGCATTTTCCGAGCAAGACCCTAACGGGAATGGCAATGACGACGAAGTCGGCCTGGCAGTTCCGCTGAAGGAAGGCCCATGGAACTGGATGGGGCAGACTGACGCAATAGCTGGGGCTTTCTCCAAACAGATGCTTAGCACCTCCAACATCAATATGTTCTGGAATGAGGACAAAAATGGCAGCCTGATCTATGGCGCCGTTCACCCAGATGCCAAGAAATATTTGGAGACGATGGCGTCCTGGATGGCAAAGGGCTACATGGACAAAAATGCAGGCATGAAGGACTCGAGCCAAGCGTCCGAGCTAGCGGTCAAAGGAATGGCAGGCGTCATGTTCGGTCCGTTCTGGATGGGGGCCTGGCCGCTCGGCGACACGGTGAAGGTTGATCCAAAAGCAAATTGGCAGGCGTATCCCCTTCCTGCCGGACCGGACGGACTAAAGGGCAAGGCGCAGAAGCCATTGTACGGCATCTACACGGTTTTCAGCAAAGACTTTAATCATATTGAAGCCTGGTTTGCCTATTATAATAAGCTGCTTGCTAAAAATTTTGGCCCGGAGGATCCATACTTCGATCCTCGTTTCGAACAAGGGTTTCACGAGGGCTACGATTATGTGATCAAGGACGGCAAGGTCATCACCGTCGATTTCGAAGCCGAAGGCGTGCCGAATAACGAATGGCCGCTTGCAGACGGTTCATCCTTGGATATGCGCTGGATGCTTTATCCGCTGACCGGCGGCGCACCGGCGCTGCCGTATATGAACGCAGATGCGCTAAAAAAATTATTGAACAATTCGGACGCCGAGGTGCTGACGCCGATCGAACAGGGCATCAAAGGGCTGAATTCGGCCCAACTGCTGGCAGCCGGGATCGCAATTTCTGAGCAGGAGCTCGAAATCCCGAACCGGTACCACGGGCCGTTAACAGACGGGATGGAGAAGCACGGGGTGTTCCTGCAGAAGCTCGCAACGGAGAGCTATCTGAGCATCATTTATGGCGAGAAGCCACTCTCTTACTTTGATGAGTTCGTGGCCCAATTTTACAAAAATGGCGGCGACGTGATTACGAAGGAAGTTAATGATTGGTATAAGGACAACAAGCAATAACAGCGTTTCGATCACCAAATCGAAGGGAGGCCGCATTCGGATCATCGGATACGGCCTCCTTCTTTTTTTTAGGATGATGAGCACAATTGCTTGTTTTCTTCTATAATTGTTTATTTCTTCTATATACCGGGGTCTCTTCAGGAATTAAAATAATTTCATTAGAAAGCGTTTTCATGAAAAAGAGGTGATGGTGCGCAGATACCGATAAGAAGTCGCAGCGAATTCGGTTTCGATTCAATGGGAGCAAATTTTCACAAATTTAAAGGAGGAGAGTTAATGAGGAAAAAAGTCAGTTTAATCCTTGCGTTTACGATGTTCGTTACCATCTTATTTTCCAATCCAATCGAGACGAACGCCGCTACCCCCGAAGCGCCTGCAGGGTGGAGAAACTTGCTGGATTACCAAATATTCAGCAATACAACGGACGGCTGGGCAGGAGATAGCGGATTCGGCTTGGAAACGGAAAATAGCAAGCTGCCGATTGATTGGACAGTTACGTACAATGGATTGCCTTCCTTATTATTAAATACGAAGACGCCCACCAGTCCGTCCTGGTTCAACGCGCTGGTCGCGGTTGCCGGGTGGAAAGCGTATAATTTTACGCCTTATTATGCAAACGGTTTTCTTGAGTTCAATATCAAGGGGAATGCAGGCGGAGAGTCCTTCCTCCTTGGCTTTAAAGACAGAGTATTCGAAAGGGCTGCTGGCGAAGAAATTACCACTACAGTAAACATTAGCAGCTATGCCAGCATTACGACGAACTGGACCCATGTGAAGATACCGTTAAAGGATCTCATCCAGGTCTCGCAAGGAATTGACCCTTCTTCGATAGATACGTTATCTATCAAGAACAATGGTTTTCAACCTTTAAAGGTGTGGCTCAATGATATTAGGGTTACGTCTCCCGATAAGGAGAAAGAGTATGCACCTATTAAGGTCAATCAAGTGGGGTATCCTGTAAATGGCGTAAAGCAGGCGCTTGTGACAGGGTTTGAGGATGTTCTCACGGTCGATGAGGGGACTCCATTTAGCGTTATTAACGCGGGCAATCATTCCACAGCCTACTCCGGAACGCTTGTCCTCACCGAAAACTATGATGCCATAGACAGTGGAGAGCGAATTTTCACGGCTGACTTTACTAATTTAACGGTACCGGGAAAATATTATGTGGCGCTGCAGGGACTTCAGAATTCTCCTGAATTCTCCATTGGCAATCCGAATGATATTTATGGGCCGTTTCTAGTTGACGTATCCAGATATTTTTATTACCAGCGGACAGGCATTAATATTACCAGCCCGTACACTCAAAATTATCAGAGAACGGACTTTACGCCAGACACCGCGGTCCCTCTAATGTCCAACCCTTCCATCAAGAAAGATGTTTCCAAGGGCTGGTATGATGCGGGCGATAAAGGCAAGTACGTAAACGCTGGAGCCAAAGCATTGTCCGATCTGTTCTGGGCCTATGAAATCATGCCGGAGAAATTTACCGACAGCCAATTTAATATTCCGGAGAGCGGAAACGGCATTCCTGATATTTTGGATGAGGCACGGTGGGAACTGGAATGGATGCTCAAAATGCAGGATGCAGCAAGCGGCGGTTTTTATGCGCGTGTAACTTATCAAGATGATGACAATTTACTGAACCGAGAAATTATTGATAAAGATACGGTAAGTCCACGGACAAATATCAAAACGACCTCAGATACGGCTACTGCGGCCGGCGCATTGGCACATGCCTATCTGATTTATCAAAATATCGATCCGACTTTTGCTCAGCAATGTTTAGATGCGGCAGTAGCGGCATGGGGGTATTTGGAGGCGCACCCGGAGCTGATCAAAACGCCTAACACAGGCAGATGGCCTTACGATGTGACGGACGACTCGGCTAACCGACTTTGGGCTGCAGGCTCCCTGTATAGGTCGACCGAAGTTGCCAAATACAACGATTATTTTGTTGCAAACTACACGGAAATGGGGCAGTTTTTCGAGCATCCCCTTGATTTCGCCAGCGGTTGGGAAAATACGTGGAATACGGGCTTCTTCAGCTATATGAAGGCTGCTAATAAAAATGCTGGAGTCGTAAGCTGGTATACGACCAAATTCCAGCAATGGTTCAATGATAAAGTGAACAGATACAACGAAAGCGCCTGGAAAAGTATCGTAAAAGACGGCAACTATTATTGGGGAATCACAATGCAGTATGCTGATACGCCGATGGAAATGATCATTGGCACCAAATTGCTGGGAACCTTCGAGACCAACCGCGCGATTATTAATGATATTACTTATAGCCAGTTAGGCTGGATCCTTGGCCAGAATCCGGTAGGCGTATCTTTCGTATCGGGGTATGGCGATAACAGCGTTAAGTATCCATTCAGCATTATGTTCAGAACAGATGGCTTGCCGGGGGTGCCGAAGGGGTATTTGGTCGGAGGACCGAATAGATACTCCAACGATGAGACGGTAGGGAATCAGATTTCGAGATTTGCAGCGAAAAACTATCACGATAACTTCCAAGAGTGGACGACAAACGAGCATACCGTCTATTGGAATTCGGGGCTGGTGTTTGTTGCTGCATTCGCAACGGGAAGCGGCAGCAGCTCGGTTATCAGTCCAACGACCGCTGCCTTTGACAAAAATACCGCCATGCAGGCGAACATCCCGGTGACGCTGACGCTGAACGGCAATACGCTCACCAGCATTAAGAACGGTACGGCGTCCCTCGTTGCGGGCACGGACTACATCGTTTCAGGCAGCACGGTCACTCTGCAAAAAAACTATCTCGCTCAGCAAGCCGTAGGAACGACGAATCTCACTTTTCTGTTTAACGCTGGTTCCTCTGCTTCGCTATCCATCGCAGTGAGTGATTCGTCGGTTAGCAACTCGGCCATCAGCCCGACGACCGCTAGCTTTGACAAGAATACCGCCATACAGGCGAATATTCCAGTGACGCTGACGTTGAACGGCAACACGCTTGCTAATATTAAGAATGGCACAGCTACCCTGGTTGCCGGTACGGACTACACTGTATCGGGCACGACGGTGACGATTCAGAAGGCTTATCTGGCCGCCCAGCCGGTGGGAACAACGACGCTGACGTTCAACTTCAGCGCGGGAGCGAATGCGGCTCTAACGGTATCCGTGATAAATACCACCTCCAGCGGCAGCGGGGCCATCAAGGTGCAGCAGTATAATTCCACCGTTACAGCAACTAGCAATACGCTGAACCCGCGGATCAAGCTGACGAACACCGGCACTTCCGCCATTAATATGTCCGACGTGTTGCTGCGATATTATTACACGATTGATGGGGAGATCGCTCAGAACTTTTTCTGTGACTGGTCGCATGTTGACAGCAGCAATGTAACGGGCACCTTCGTCAAGCTGGCGACTCCCCTGACCGGGGCCGACCACTATCTGGAGATCGGCTTTACGAGCGGAGCCGGAAGCTTGGCTGCGGGAGCCAGCATTGAGATTCAGCTGCGCGTGTCCAAGTCCGATTGGTCGAATTACTCGCAGACGGGGGATTACTCCTTCGACCCGACCCATACGGCTTACGCCGATTGGAGCAAAACGACCGGCTACATCGCAGGTGCTCTCCAATGGGGAACGGAGCCGTGAACGGCGTAGGGCTAGGATATCTCTGGATGAAATGAATCGTGCAAAAGATGAAGATATTCTCCGCTTATTTAAATAGCCTCTCGGCATTCCCCGAGGCTAAATTCCTCCTACTTCTGTAGGGGGAATTTTTATTAAAACCGCAACTTGAATTGGAAAAAGCAATTCAAATTTAATGAGATATAGGTTCTATTGCCAAGAAATGCTGATCCTCTCATTTGGTTGGCGTCTTTTGAAAGCCAAGCATTTTCTTCAGCAGATGAATGGCAACCACGAGCAACAAAGGAATTGTAAATCCGGTCAACTTCCAAATTGGAAGAATCACCGTGATGTGCTCGGTCAATTTTGCTTCGCTTCTTTGTAAAAGAAAAGCACTTATCATATTGATAAAAGTCAAAGGTAATATAAACACGTTCTCATCCTTTAATTTACATATACGTACAACTAAATGATTTAATATGAAAATTATAATGCAAGCCTTCATGTAGGAACCTACGATTAAAGCTATCCCAACAATGAATTCGACCCGTTGAATAGGTTGTAGATCAATCATTCGTGCAACCTCTACCATCGAATACTTTCTTTCCCCGGCCAAGGGTCCGAAAACAAGAATGGTTGCTATAGCGACCGCAATCAATAGGATGATGCTGATGCCAAACACAATAACCAGTTTTTTATGTAAATTCCGGGTCGGCTGACGAACAAAAGGCAGGAGTAGGGCGAGTAAAACCGGTTCTGCGTGGGTGAAACCATATGAAAGGTAGGCGCCATGTAATACAGGTTTTATTCCGTCAGGAAGAATAGGAAAAAGAAATTCTGTGTGATAATTAGGAATAGAAAACAACAAAGTCAAGACGATGAACAGCATCATGATAAAGATGAGAATGGTAAACATTCTACTCATGACTTCAATTCCTGCTCGTACTGTTATGGCCACTGTGGTGAAGATAAAGATATCAAATATGTACTGAGGAGTTTGCCTCATTAAAGAACTGTTAACATATTTACCTACTTCATGTACGATATCAGTACTCATTTCAAATAAGAGCGAAATAAACGGGATCACAATCACAATGGTGGGCCAGGTTCCCAAAACAGCTTGACTGTATTCACTAAATGATTTTCCGGGATATTCCTTATCCAAGTAAAGAACAAGCAGCAATTGAATCATGGCAACCGTGCCGGAGATCAGCAGAGATATCCACACACCGTTATGGGCGAATCCAATTAACGGACCGGGAAGGTTTACAATAACTGAGCCAGTCAAATAAACAAAAAACAATACGATCAATTGATCTTGACTAATGGTTTGTTTATTCATAAAGATTATGCTGCTCCTTTTCTGAATCTTAGTCTAAATACTCAACAATATGATGAGCCCAATCTTTATACAGCCATGATGCGATGTCATGAAGAAACGGCATTCCAAACCCTCCAACATACTCAACACAAAGATAAATAGAGACAAAAACGATCACGCCATATGCGACCTTGTCGCGCAGCACCATATTCTTTATTTTGGAAAGATTATAGAACGTCATTAACAAATAACTCGAAATCACAACAATCATTTTTTCAGCCATCCGTTCTTGCTCCCTCACTGCTGGTCTATGGAAAGCGGTTTTGGTATTGCAGTTCCGCTATTCTTTATTTCAACTTTTACTTTAATGTCGATTTGAGTATGAGCGAAACGCTCTCCCCAATTCTTCTTCCACCGTTTCCATAGGGCTGGATCTTTACGATATATCCGATCTCCTAAACCAATTAGGTCTAATTCCTTTTTTTTCATTCGATTGAAAGTTTTTCTTAAAGCTTGTTCAACTGTCCGAGCCACGGCTTCGGTAATTTTTTTTTCATCTTCCGGTGTTTTTAATGTCATGCACCTCATCTCTCCAATAGCTCCTGACAACTGAACGACTACTTGAAGCTTGACTGCTTCACCTTCAATTTGTGGTTTTAGTTTGGAGTGGAAAGATAATATTTCCAGAGAATTATTGCTTGCATCGCTCGAATCGTTTTGAGTTTCGCACGGCACGCGGATAATTCCACTCTTGAACTTATTATTTAACATATGTATCATTTGCGAATCTTGAGGAGAAACGATTCCCTTCCATTTTCCCTTTTGTAAGACTGCCATTCCGGTGGCCACCAGATGCTCTCCTTTATCTCCGCCTTTAGTGATGTAAGGAGCTAACGAAATCCCCGTCTGGCTGCGTAGACCGATGAATAGTTCAAGTAACGAAGTGTTGGTCGTTTTGTAATTGTGCTGATCGGATTTTTTTGTAACTTGCCACAATTGTTGACTTACTGTTTTTTCGATTAAAGGCTTCATTTTTAAATATTGCGATGCTTTCCCGTGGGCAATAAAAAACGAAGAACTAAGTCTAGCCTCATGATCCCGGTAAAAGAAATCCAAAACCTCACCGATAGGATATAGTTGTACTAACTGATCTTCTACAATGATAGTCCGCAAATGGCTCCATTGTGCTTTGCGTCCAATTTGAAGGATAATATCACGAATCCCATCAAACATCGTATTACTCTTAGTTTGCACATTGATATAAGAAACATCTCCGCTTTGCTTTCCTTGTGAACCGCCGGAAAGTCCCGGCTTGTATATTTGCACAGTAAGCTCAATCATTCCTTTATCGGCCTTGTCGATGGCAAGGCCTAGGATTAAGGACCGATCCGTAAGTTCTGTCTTGTCCCAGCAACCCGGCAGCAATAGTAAGCAGACCATCATACAGGCGGCAAATGCCGTTTTTCGCATAAAAGAGCCTTCTCTCAAAAAAATGCCTTTTATTTTTTAGATCCGAATAACTTATTGCGTGGTGAACGCAGTAAAATTTTTAACGGCGCACGAATGAGTGTATCCAGTAATTGCTTAGGTTGAAGAGGAGCTAGAGGGGTTAGATACGGCTGCCCAAGGGATCTGAGACTTGTTAAATGCAGCAAGATCCAGAGAAAACCTATCATCAGACCGAATCCACCCAGGAATGTGCTTAAAATCATGAGCGGAATCTTTATAATTCTTAAAGCAGTAGCCATGTTATATTGAGGAATGGCAAATGAAGCAATTCCGGTTAAGGAAACGACCACGACCATCGATGGAGAGGCAATACCTGCAGATATGGCTGCTTCACCAATAACGAGAGCGCCAACAATACTTATAGTGGAGCCAATCTGTCTTGGCAATCGCGCTCCAGCTTCCCGAAGAAGTTCAAAGAAGAATTCCATTATCGCGGCTTCATAAAATGCAGGGAAAGGAATGCCCTCACGCGCATTCATAAGGGCAAGTAAAAGGACGGTAGGAATCAATTCTGGATGAAAAGTCGTTAAAGCAATATATATGCTGGGCAAGCTTAAAGCAATAAAAAATGCAATTATCCTCATTATGCGAACTAAGGAGGCAATTATACTTCTTTGGTAAAAGTCTTCCGAGGATTGATACATTTCTGTAAAAAGTCCCGGACATAGTAAAATCGAACCTGTGCCTTCGACGAGCACGATGATTTTACCATCCAACAAAGCTGCAGTAGCGGTATCCGGCCGTTCTGTATAGCGGTATTGAGGGAATGGGGAATAAGTCGAATCCTCAATCCACTCTTCAATAAAAGAGGTGTCAAGAACATTAATTTTCTTCATTCTCGAAATTCGCTCTTTTAACTCAGCTAAGACATCCAAGTTAACTGCATTTATCAAATAAGCGATATTGACTTCAGTTTTGGTTTCTACCCCAAGCGTGAACTTTTCTAATTTAAAATTAGGGGTTTTTAACCGCTGCCTTAACATACCGATATTCTTTTGCAAATTTTCAACTGTACTCTCACGTGGACCATGAACTACGGATTCTGCACTCGGTTCGCTTACTTGCCTGGTTGTTAGTGAAGCAACTTTGTAAGACAAAGCTTGATTCCAGCCATTAAAGAAGATAACAAGATGCCCTGTAACAATATCATCACTAGCTTCTATTAAATCGTTTACAAGCTTGGAGGATTGCGAGGAAACACCGTGGTTGCTGAAAAAGCGAATTACATCTTCAGGAGTGACAGAAATGGCAGGGCCTACTTCGTGGGGGACAAGGTCCTGAAGCGATGCTTTCATATAATTTAATGCTTTATTTTCAAATAACGAATCGAAATAAACGGAAAATGCTGTGGATTGGAGCTCTGGTCCAAAGTGCCACTGAAAGACGGACAAGTCTTCGCAGTATTCAAAATGAGTTTCGAGCCATTTTAAATTAGATTCCAATACGGGTGAAATCGGTTGGATATCCGTTTCTGAGCGGGTACTGGCAAAGCTCGTTTGGTTCATGCTGTTATCCTCCAGAAGTAAGAACTATGCTTTAATGGTTTTCAATTCTAATAAGATTTATTCATGCTTCGCAGTTTTTTATTCACAATGAGTATCACAACACATTCAGTTTCGCGATAGATCATGTCATTATATTGCGAATTTTAAAAAAGTGAGGATTTTCTTTCATTACATGACAATTCCTACAACATGACATTATTTTGGGGCTGCCTTCGGGCAGCCTCATTTGATTTTGATTTGGAGCAGGAAACAGATAACGTTAAAAGGATTTTTACCTACTGTTCTTCCATATTTGACACAACATCAAGAAGATTATGCAAATAAGCGATACCGCGCATCTGTTCCACCAATGCATTATCAATGTATTGAAGAGACTCGAGGGCAATTTGCTTAACTTGAGCAATGTTTTTTTTATCAAGACCTGACAATACTTCACGAACAATATCCAAGGAGTAAGCTACTTTTTGAACCGTTCGGATGATAAGCACCTTGCGAATATCAGAAGGGCTATATATACGGAATCCACTCTCCTTTTGGCGCTCGGGCCTAATTAACCCTTCCTTTTCCCAATGTCGAATTGCGGAAGCAGATACATTCGCTTCTTTAGCTACCTCTCCAATCGTAAACGAATTTTTATTACGGTACTTTGGGAAATCTGTCCACTCTTTTAAATCAAGCATCTCAACTGTTCTTTGTACGGTTTCCTTTTCTGCATGAAGGTTTACTTGTGCCTTGTTAATTATCCATAAAGCATCAAGTTTTTCCCCATTTACGATGCGTGGCATAACCTCTCGAATTACATTCATTCCAAAACCAGCGTACATCGCACGTATACATTGAAAATAAGCCTCATGTTCCTTTGTATAATTGCGATACCCATTTGCCATTCTCTCGACTTTAGGAATAAGTCCCCAAGCTTCATAATGCCTTAATGCACTCGTGCTTATCCTCAATTTCTTTGCTATCTCAATACCTTTCAACTCGATTCCCTTCTTTCAACCTGCAATTAATAGTTAAACCATATGACGGCTTTTTCTCTAAAATCAGTATAATACATGGATAAATCTAAATGAACATTAGCATTTGCAATAATGTTGTACGATAAGGGGGTAATTGGGTTAATAAGTCCTATAAACCAGGAGGTTGATCACTTGTCAACAAAACGCTTCGGAACCGCGATCCCGATTTTACCCAGCAGATCTATTGACGAGCAGTTGGATTTCTACCAAGCGCTAGGCTTCGAAGTGACCTATCGTCAAGCCAAACCAAACCTATACGCTTGCGTCCGCCACAGTATCGTGGAACTGCATTTCTTTGTACTCAAGCAATTGAATCCAGCAAATTCTTATAGCTTGTGCTACGTCCACATTCCTGACGTGGATGCCGTGTATAAGGAATTCAGCGAAAATTTAAAAAAAGCGTACCGGAAAATCCCCACCAAGGGATATCCCAGAATTTCTAAACCGAGCAATCTGATGGAAGATCGCAGATTCCATATCATCGATCCTGCCGGTAACCGCTTGTTGATTGGAACTAAGCATGCCTCCCCAAGGCTAATCGTGGAAGAGACCTCCAAATTTGCAAGCGCGTTCGAAACCTCATACCGATTGATGTACGCCAAAGACGAACCAGCGGCTGCGGCCAAAGTGCTGGATCTTGTTCTTCCAAAAGCCGAAGAAGCATCGGCAACGCTTCGATATAGAGCGTATGTATTACGTGCCGATATCGCCCTCTCCATGGATGAACGGGCTATTGTAAATACTTTCGTCCAAGAAGCAGACCGGATGTCGTTATCCGATACAGTACTTGGAGATGCGACGGAAGAATACGAAAAACTAAAGGAACTTAGAGCGTGCTTGGAAGGTAGGGACAATTGCTAAGAGGAGGCGGAGGCGATTAGCCGCCAGTTTCATTCCAATCTAAGGGCAGCACTTAATCCGTTAAGTTGAGTATTAGCCGCGCCGCTGGCGCTTTCGGTACTGGAGAGGCGAGCAGCCATTCGTACTTTTGAACAGCTTGTGAAAATTCGCCACTGGATCTATTCCAACACAAGCAGCAACCTCAATAATTTTGAGGTCCGTCTCACGCAGCAGCCGTTGGGCCTCGCGAATACGCACTAATTGGACGTACTCCGAGAAACCGAAGCCTGTGCATTGCTTAAACTTTCGACTAAGGTAATATTGGCTGAACAACCGTAACGCTTGCGCTAAAGTAAAAGAAAGCTGCAGGTAATGAAACGATTGAAGGGGGATATCGAAAGGAGTATGAAGACGTTGCAGGAGAGAGGCCTCGTTATAAGCTAAGGCTTGCCTGAAAACGCCAGAGCAAGCCTGAAAGAAGCTTTGTGCTTAAGGCTAAAATTGACTAAGCCTGCTTAAGATTGCTTACGACTGTTTGACAATGCTGTCCCACGATGCAAGCATTTGCTGGCGCTCTCGATCAGACGTAATTAATGATTTTAGCTTCTGTATCGTTTGGGGAGCATTCCATTCCGTCCGCTTATTGAAGTATTTGCTGGATAAGCCATAGAAAAGATGAGGGAATAACAGATCCGCATAGATGACGCTGCATTCCTCCGCGCTTAGAGGATGAACCTCACGATAAGCCCGCAGCATGGATATGGCTTTAGCCGAGCTCCATCCATGCTTCTTCATCACCTTGTTGAATATTTTGCGAATATCTCTTGCAGGCAAGTCAAAGGTTAAGGAATCCATATCGATAATGGCAAGCCCTTGCCGGGTCTTAATCAAGTTAGCTGCTGCAAAATCCTGATGGCAAAGGTTTTTTTGCACGGCTACTTTATTAACCCAGTTGGTGTATGGGCTGCTTTGAATCAAATGCAGGGCAGCTTTTCCTTGGTCAATAAATTTGTCCACATGCAGAAGAAACAGCCTCTCAAATTCGCTGCTACTACTACTTCTAATGCTGCTGCTCTTACCGCTTCTACTTCTCTTACTGCTTTTCATGTTTTTAATGCTAATCCTATTGCTATTGCTACTGCTGAGAGCCATTCCCTTGAACCGCTCTAATTGATCGAGATGCTTCGCATAGCCCCGCCCCCAGCTTCCAAGATGCTCCCTTTCATCCGTTGTATAGGCGGATTGAAAACCTCGGGAAGCCATATGAAACTTCCCAAGCTCCTTCATAATGAGAAGGAGATCTCCCGTTACATAGGAGGGCGATACGCCTTCCGCTGCGTCTGATAAGACGTAGCAGCTGCCGCTGCTGTCCTCCGCATAATCGTTTCCATCCGTGGTAGCTACCATGCGAGGGATAGGCGCACCATTTTTCTGCAAATGTCTAATCGCTTGAAGGAGGAAGAGGAGCCGTTGCTTGGAGACGGGCGCCTTCTTCAAAATTTTAGTTCCCGCGCTTGTCGCAAGGCTCCAGGTCGCCTTCTTGCCTTTATCCGAGATGAGCTTAATGCTCTTCACTTGAAGCGGATATTGGGACATCAGTCCAGTTATCGTTTGCATAATCGTTACCTGCCCCTTTGCTGAGTTCGTTTGATGCTAGAGCGGCGCTTGAGTTTTTTGCGAAGAGGCCGCGTGAATCGGCTTTTAAGTTTGGTTATAGTAAGATTTGATAATGGGGTAGGCTCGCTTCTGTAAGCGTCCATGTAAATTTTATTTAAACGATCTGCAACATGCTTGAATGTGAAAAATCCTTCGACCATTTCCCTGCCTCTGAATGCCATCGTCCTGGCTTCATCCCTATAAGTAAGCATATAGTTAATGGCATCGGCAAATGAGTCTGCGCTGGTATAGGTTCGAACAATATAGCCATTGCGCTTATGTTGAACGACTTCGGCATTGCCGCCACGATCGGTTGTAATGACAGGGATTCCGGCGGCCATCGCTTCGTAGTGCACACGAGCTAGCGGTTCCTGCCATTGGGAGCTGCAAACAAATACGTCGCCCATGGAAAAATAATTTTGGATTTCGTCAGCTTGAACGAATTTGGTGAAGATGACTCTGCTGCGATAAGGCTCAGCCAGCTTCAGTAACCATTGTCCATAGTCATCAATAGTGTTATCACTGAACCATTTGCCGCCGACAATAACAAGGACCGCATCCGGATGCTCATCAAGGACACGGTCCATTGCCTGAATGAGCAGGTGAGGTCCTTTCTTGACGCTGAGCCGTCCAACAAACAAAATAACTTTCTTGTTCTGGACGCCATATCTTTCCCGCATTTGATTGCGTAATTGCAAGCCGCGGGAGGTCCAAATGGGATGGTAAGAATTAGGGTCAATTCCGGAGAAAATCGGTTCGGTTTTATCCTCTGCAGCGGGAACGCGCCTAGTAATCGTTGATTTAATATATTTGCTTACCGTCGTTATTTTGTGTACATATTCCACGCAAAGCTCGGCGTCAATATCGGATATTTTGTTGGGCTCAAACATTTCGTTATGCAGGCTGACGACAAAACGGCTAGTCGGGGAGGCTTCCTTATAAATAACGACGTTTTTAGGACGATTAAATACATGAACGACATCATAGGCGTGCTCCCTCAATGAACCCGCAACATCTTCAACGTAGCTATCTCTAGGAAAGCGGATATATTTAATATCACCACGCGTCTCCCTGTCTGGCAGCGCAGCATCGGTAATGGAGTAGATCGTTAATTGATGGTTCTGTGATAAAAAGGGAGATACTCCGTCCATCATAATTTGGATGGCTCCCCCTCTCACAGCGGGAGAAGGGAGCTTTTCCGTACATATGAATGCCAGTCTCATAAGGAGACAGCCTCCTGTCATTTATAAAAATCGATAAAATATTCGAGCTCCTTGGCTAAGCCGGCCTCCAAGCTGATTTTGGGCTCGTATTGCAATAGCCGTTTGGCTTTGGATATATCGGCCCAAGTGTGCATGGGCTCGCCGTGCATGCTGCCGCTAGGGGTAATTACCGGTTTTTTTCCAGTCAAAGTCTCCAGGGCTCGAATAACCTGTATGATAGCTGCCCGTTCTTTACCGCCGATGTTAATGGTTTCTCCTACGACATGGGGGGCGTCAGCTACAGCAGCGATAGCTTCTACGCAATCACTGATATACGTGAAATCCCGGGTTTGCGAGCCGTCGCCAAATAAAGTAATCGGATCATTCGCCAGCAGCTGTTTAATAAAACGATGAAACGCCATATCTGAGCGTTGACGAGGCCCATATACAGTGAAAAAGCGTAAAATAACGACGGGAACATTTTTGCTATAAACTCGGCATAAATGCTCGCCTGTCAGCTTGCTGACACCGTAGGGGGCGAGAGGAGCAAGCGGCGTGTCCTCAGATACTTGACCCGTCGTCTCTCCATAGACGGAAGAGGTAGACGCGAATACAAATTTTTTAATCGATGATTGACGGCAAGCTTCAAGGAGCTGCTGAGTAGCAAGAATGTTAGATTCGACGTAGCTGCTGAAATCAGCTCCCCAGCTGGAGCGAACGCCCGGTATGCCAGCCAAATGATAAATGATATCCACATCGTTAAGCAGTGTTTTCCAGTCCAAATGAAGCATATTGGCGGTAATCATGTTGAATCGCGGGTGATGAAGAAAGCTGTCCATGTTTTTAGTGCCAATCAGGTGCAATTCTTCACGAACGAATGCGTCAACGCCGATCACTTCATGCTCGCCGCTTGCCAGCAAATATTCGCATAAATGAGATCCGATGAAGCCGGCAGCGCCAGTTACGAGGATTTTCATGGGCGACCAACTCCGATGTAAGCAAAGCCTTGCAATTCCAGATTTTTTTTGTCCAAAACATTTCGTCCGTCTACAATAACAGGCTGCCTCATTAACGTTTTGACCTTATGCCAATCGGCTTCCAGAAAGGAGCTCCAAGCTGTGGCGACTACCAGCACATCCGCTTGCTCCACGGCAACATAAGGACTGGAGCACCAAATAACGGAGGGAAGCTCGGGCGTTGCAAGCGGGTCGTAAGCATATACCGTATATCCTCTGTGCGTCAGCTTCTTCATTAAAGCGATGGATTGGGAATAGCGAATATCGTCTGTGTTTTCTTTAAAGGTTGCCCCCCATACGGCAATTCGCGGTTTTTCGGACCCTTCGCCTAAAGCATGGGTTATTTTATTCAGGTAAATGTCTATTTGTGAACGATTGATTTTCTTGACAGCCTGCAGCAGATCAAGCTTAACGCCTTTAGAGGCCGCCACAAAATCAAGGGCATTCACATCTTTAGGAAAGCACGAGCCGCCGTAGCCGAGGCCGGCTTGCAGAAATCTGCCTCCGATCCGTTCATCAAGACCAATGCCCTGCGATACCTCCGTAATGTCAGCCTTATAGGCGTCGCAAATCCGAGATATTTCATTAATGAAGGAAATTTTAGTGGCGAGGAAAGCATTGGATGCGTATTTGATCAGCTCGGCCTCTAGTCGGTTCGTTAGCAAAAACGTGGTTTGAAGGGAAGCATACATTTCCTGGACCTTCATTGCAGGTTCTTTTCTCTTAGCGCCAATCACGATACGATCAGGGTGAACGGTATCCTCGATAGCGGTTCCTTCCCTAAGAAATTCAGGGTTCGAGACGATATCAAATAAGTCGGGGCGAGTCCCGTGCTGCTGGAGCTCCTCTTCAACCCAATCAGCCGTGCCGGGTGGCACGGTACTTTTCATAATAATAATTTTGTGCGTATGAATCGTTTCCGCAATAGCGGTGATGACATGCTTTACATATTTCATATCGGCGCTGCCATCCTTCGCTGAAGGGGTCCCAACTGCAATCATAATGACAGGACAATGAGCCATATGCTTTTTGCTGTCCGTATCAAAAAAAAGCGTTCCCCGCTGCTGATTGTCCGTAATCAGCTCGGCCAGCCCAGGCTCGTAAATCGGAATAATCCCTTTCCGCAGCTTCGCAATTTTATCCGTATCAACATCCGTACAAAATACGGTATGACCCATATCTGCCAGAACAGCCGCTGTTGTCAAACCAACGTAGCCTGCTCCTACAACACAAATTTCCATTCCTATCGCTCCTCTCGAATCTACTACTACTACTAAAATATTGATTTTTGTTAAGAATGGTCACGGCTGCTGCATCTATTAAATCAAGGGGGGGTCTATTGAAATGGGTTACCGCATTTGCCTTATTTTCATAGAGGACAAGCTTCAAAATCGATTTTCGCTAATATGCTGTTACTATATATTGGATGAAATTCCAATGGAAGTGGGTGATATTAGTGGTATTTAAAGCGATTATTCCTGCGGCGGGATACGGGACGCGCAACTTGCCGATTACTAAAGCGATTCCAAAGGAAATGTTCCCTATTAACAGCCGCCCTGTCATTGACTATATTGTTCAGGAAGCGATCGATGCCGGGATCAAAGAAATTTTAATTATTCTCTCGCGCAATAAGACAGAGATTATGGATTATTTTGATCGCTCCATTGAGCTGGAATGGTTTTTAAACACACATCAGAAAAGCAATATGCTTCAAGGAATTGAGCCGCCGAAGGTCAGTTTTCAATATGTAAGACAGCCGCAGGCTCTAGGGCTTGGCCAAGCTGTTCAGTTGGGACAAACATTCGCAGGGGACGATCCGTTTGTTGTTTTGCTGCCGGATCAGCTTTGCTTGAGGCAACCCCCTCCGCTGCGCAAAATGATTAAGCTGTACGAGCAGTTCAAGCACCCGGTTATCGGACTGCAGTCGGTGGAGAGGGAGCTGCTGCAAAACTATGGGGTCATTTCTGGAAAGCAGATTCAAGCCGGGGTATATCGACTTAATTCTATTGTCGAGAAACCCAAAATGAACCCGCCATCCCATATTGCGGTCATGGGCAGATATATTTTGACATCTAAAATATTTGCCGCTCTTGATCAATTGAATGCCGAAAGAGGGGTGGAGCTTCAGCTAACGGATGCGCTGAACGTTCTGTGCCAGCAGGATGAAGCGTATGGCTATGTTTTTAAGGAGAAATGGTATGATACTAGTATTGAAAGCGAGTATATTAATGCCCAGCGTTGTGCATACAGAATGAATAAGCAGACTTAAAGGAATGGGGAAGAACCTTCAAACGACGATGAAGCTCGTTTAAGGTTCTCTTTGCTCTCTTTTTTTCTGTTTTTTTGCGTAGACAAAAAGAGTCGCCTTCAGAAGAAGGCGACAGTCGGTACTTAGTACGTGAATGGTTTAGCTGCTTACTCGTAATCGTCGTCCGAGTTTCTATCGAATTGCTCAGCCCGTTTGCAGTTATCATGCGAGCGGTGATGTTGACCATGCGAACGATGGCCATGTGAACGATGACCATGGCAATTGTCATGTGAACGATCCCCGCCCGTGCGGTTACCACGGGAACGATTGCCACCAGTGCGATTGCCACCAGTGCGATTGCCGCCTGTACGGCTACCTCCCGTACGGTTACCACCTCTATGATTGCCGCAAGAGCAGGAGGATGAATTGAAGTTTGACATATGCAAACCCCCTTTCTCGTATATGCTACAATATATGACCGCAATCTATTATTTGTAACGAGGCATTTGATTGTTTTCATAGTCTACATACAGGAGCCGAACTCGAAAGCGGACTTTTGATGCATACCGGGAGAAAGAGAACTTAAGACACGTGTTCTCAAGCAATGGACTAGTATCTTAAGCATGGTATCATAGGATAAAACGGACGGCTGCACATTAGGAGGAGGATCAGCTATGTATAAGGTGCTCATTGTGGATGACGAAATATTTGTGCGAAAGGGTCTGATCAATTTAATGAATTGGGCCGCAATGCAATTCGAAATATGCGGAGAAGCAGAGAACGGGAAGCAAGCGATTAAGCTAATTGAACGACTGAAGCCTGATCTGGTTATTGTTGATATCAGAATGCCTATGCTGGATGGTCTCGAACTGATCAAGCATGTGAAGGAGGAGGGGGATCACCAGCCGTTATTTATTATTATTAGCGGCCATCATGATTTCACTTATGCGCAGCAAGCCTTGCGCTACAATGTGTCGGATTATATTTTGAAGCCAGTTGACAAGAAAGAGCTGGGCTCCACTTTGAAAAAGGTGGAAAATACACTGAATCAAATGCAGCTTTTGTCATATACAGGAGAAAAACCGCTTGCTCAGACCATAATCTCTACTTTGCTGCAGACAGAGCCCAACGAGCAGGTTATTCAGCAGATTTCCCATATATTGAAGCTTCCAGCCTCCTCTCCTTATACGTATGTAATTGCAGAAATACAAGATATGCAGACGTCGGGATCATTCGATTATTTACCGGCCATGCAGACGGCGCTTCAGCGGTATATGCAGCGCGAAGGGACGCTTCCGCTCGTTCATGTGCGCGAGAACAATCAGTATGGACTTATTGTCCCACAAGCATGGCTAATGCAATTGGGCGATAACGAGAATACGGCTTATGCATGGCTGCTGGATATGCTGGAGAAAGAGCTGGGAACTACGATAAGTTTATTCATCGGAAGCAGGGAGGAGCATCTTAAGCGCATTGACCAATCTGGGAGCAGCGCGGGCCAATGCTTGAATTACCGTTTTGCTGCAGGCTCGCGCGGTATTATAATGGCATCCGAGATGCTCCCGCTGTCCTTATATTATTTTGACGTAGATGAAGAATTGCACAGCAAATTGATTACCGAGATGGAAGAGAATGTGCGTGAGGGCTATGAGGCTGTCATCCATACTATTTTTAATCAATTTCAGGAATTGCGTTTTGCTCCAGACGCAGTCGCCAATACCATCAGACGGAGCATTATTGCGGTCATAAACACCATCAGACAATTTGAAGGGGACGAGAAGGAACTGCTGCTGCTGAATGAACTGCTGGATTGGCCAAACAAATACCGCAACCTGAATCAGCTTCGGCATATATGCTTGCGTTTTATAGAAGAATCGGCTGGCTATATTGCCGCAAAGCGAAGTGAAAAAGGAAAGGGCAGCATTGAAAAAATAAAAAAATATATTGATGCTAATTTTACGGAAAATATAAATCTGAAAGGAATCGCAGCAAAATTTTATATGAATCCTGTTTATCTCGGCCAGCTCTTTCGCAAAAGCTATGGCATGTATTTTAATGAGTATTTGCTTTCACTGCGCATTGAAGAAGCCAAGCGGCTGCTGCGGCAAACGAACAACCGTATGTATAAAATCGCAGAGCTGGTTGGATTTCCGAATTCAGATTACTTTGCCACACAATTTGAAAAATTGGAAAAGATGACTCCGACAGATTATCGCAATAAGATCATTGGCAGAAAATAAGGAGGCTATGCGGGGTGTTCAAATTTAGTCTGCATCATTTGAAGCTGCGAAACAAGCTGATTTTCATCTATATCGTCTGCGTATTTATCCCCATTGTGCTGACGAACATTATGTTTTATAACGTCATGACCAATAAAATTAAAAATCAGAAAAAAGCAGACGCAGATCTGGCGATTACGCAGTTGAAAAAAGAACTTGGCGTTGCCATTGATGATGCGGCAGGCATTACCTATTTGTATTCCATTGATAAATCGCTCATCCATCATCTGAATACAGAATATAAAACCTACGATCAATATATCGAGTCGCTCGCGTCGATTTCCAACATTTTCAATCGTTCTGACAAGGAATATAAAATGTTGAGCTCGGCTGTAATCATGAGTGACAATCCGACTATTTTAGTCTCTGGCAATATAGTCAGACTTGATGAAGCAATCCTGGCCAGCGACTGGTATCAGCATGTGGAATATTACAACAATACGTATCCGTTTTTACATGTAACGCCGGACAAAATCAGTGTCATCCAGAAAATATCAGATCAGCGTTATCAAGCCTACGAGCATATGATAAAGATTGATCTAAACATGGAGTACATTGCTCAATTAATAGCATTGTCCAGCTTTGAGGGTGATATTTATATTTTGGACCCAAGCGGTCAGGTTCGCTACAGCCATCTGGTTAACGGGCATTTGGGCGGCCAACTAACAGCAGGCGGTGGATTAACGGTCAATGAGATTAATAAGCCGGATAAACCAATTGTCATCCAAAAGCAATATCATGACAGACGCTATATGGAAGGCTGGACGTTATATGGTGTAATGGATGAAAAGAAGATGCTGTATGAGGTGCGGCAGTCAGGCCAATTTATTCTGTGGTTCGCAATCATAAATTTCCTTGTCCCTACCCTCATCATTATGATGGTATCCCGTTCCATCCATACACGAATAAAAGATATTTTAGTGCACATGAAGTCAGTGAGGAATAAAACGATTGGAAGAATCCCCTATAATCGGGAAAGGGATGAGATAGGCGAGCTTGCTGTTGAATTTAATCGGATGAGCGAGCGAATAGAAAATTTAATTAATGATGTTTATGTAGCGGATATTCAAAAAAAAGAGCTGGAAATACGTCAAAGACAGGCACAGCTTCATGCGCTGCACAGCCAAATCAATCCTCATTTTTTGTTTAATGCACTGGAAACGGTCCGTATGCGAAGCCTGATGAAGGGAGAATCAGAAACGGCCAACACCATTCATAATATGGCTAAAATATTTCGCAAGTCGATTTCGTGGAAGCGCAGCTTCGTTACGATACGTGATGAACTGGAATTGATTGAAAGCTTCTTGGAAATCCAAAAGTATCGGTTTGACAATAAGCTTCAGTTTCAAATTGCTGTTGAACAATCCTTATTGGAATACGAAATACCGAAGATGACTTTGTTGCCATTCGTAGAAAATGCCAGCATTCACGGCATTGAAAGCAGTCCCGGAATAGGCTTTATTACCATTCAAATTGGACAAGATAAGGGACGAATATTATTTGTTATTGCCGACAATGGCGGCGGCATGAGCGAAGAAAAATTGGAGGAGCTGCATCATTACTTTTCCGAGGATGTTACAATGGGCGATTCAGTAGGCATGAAAAATGTGTTAACACGTTTGAAACTTTGCTACGGCGATGCGTTTGATTATACGATTAACAGTCATGCGGGGAAAGGCACACGTATTATGTTGCGCTTGCCAATGGGAAATGCAAGTCATTAAATCAGCCTATTAGATCCTTTACTTTACGAAGAATATTCTAAGGTTTGCGGTGTAACATTGCGCCCTCATTTCTTTTATAATGAAAGTGCTTACATTTATTGTGGCAAGAAAGGGGACAAAGTTATGATCAACAAGAAATGGCTAAAGACAAGTATGGCAATTATAATGGCTTCGGCAATGCTTATTGCAGGCTGCAGTAATGATGGAGAAAAGAACGCTGGAAACAAGGAGGCAGGTAAGGCGGAGGGCTCCGAAGTAAGTACAGAGCCGGTGACCTTTACTTACTTTGGCTTCGGTTCGAACAAGGATGTGCTTGCCAGCGACACGACCATTGGCAAGGTGCTTCAACAACAAACAGGTGTAGACTGGAAGATGGAATTTGTCGTCGGCGATGCGAGCACAAAATCTGGCGTTATGATTGCCGGAGGAGAATATCCCGACGTCATATCACCAGTTGCGGAGCTTGAAAAGCTGATTGATGCAGGAGCGCTTATTCCGTTAAATGATTTAATCGAGGAGCATGCCCCGAACATTAAGCGGGTATATGGCGATTACATGGATAAAATCAAGAGCGAGGACGGAAATATTTATATTCTTCCATATACCGCCAATGTCAACGGATATTTGACTGAGCCGGACGTTGGGCAAGGCGCTTTCTGGATTCAGCGCCGCGTATTGAAGGAATTTGGCTACCCAGAAGTGAAGACACTCGATCAATATTTTGAGCTGATTGAGAAATATCAAGCCAAATATCCTACGATGGACGGTAAAAGTACAATCGGATTCATAACATCCGCTGGTGTGTCAGGTGATTTCTACTCGATTACGAACGTGCCTATGCATTTAGCCGGATATCCAAACGACGGCAACGTAATGGTTGATATGAACACCCATGAAGCTAAAGTTTATGCAGCCTCGGATTACGAGAAGAAATGGCTGACTGCCTTGAACGATATAAACAGCAAAGGCTTGCTTGATCCAGAGACCTTTACAGCTAACAAGGACCAGTATCTTGCAAAGCTTACTTCCGGTCGTGTACTTGGATATTTCAACTATGGGTGGCAGACAGGAGATGCTACTAACAACCTTAAAGCTGCTGGCAATGACGATCTTCGTTATGTAGGGCTCCCAATCGTTTTCGACGAAAGTATTAAAGATGCTTACATCGATCCGCCTGCATTTGTCAACAATCGCGGGATCGGGATTTCCGTTAGTGCAAAGGACCCTGTCCGTATTATTAAATATTGGGACAACCTGTTGACCGAAGAAAATCAGAAGCTGGTTCAATGGGGGCAAGAAGGTGAAACCTATTCCGTGAATGAAGAAGGCCGCTTCGTAATGGATAAGGAACAGCTTGCCAATCGTAATGACAATGAGTTTAAACGTTCCTACGGATGGGCGTATTTTGATTATGAATGGCCGCGTTATGGCAGCAACTCTATATTTGAGGATGGCAATTCCTACACTGTAGGCAATCAGCCCGAAGTAGCGGCCGCGAATTATACAGAAGGTGATCTGTTATTGCTTGATGCCTATCATGTGGAAACCTTCTCCAAAATGTTTGCGCAGCCGATAGAACGACCATGGTATCCTGCGTGGAGTATTTTGAAAGAGCAAGGCTCTCCCGAACAGATTTTCAATCAAAAATCCGAAGATTTGCAAAAGAAATACTATCCGAAACTGGTGTTTGCATCTAAGTCAGCTTATGAATCCATCTGGAATGAGTATGTGAAAGAATTTGGCAAGCTGGACGTTGCTGGCTTTGAAGCATTTATTACAAACAAGGTGAAGGAACGTGTTGCAGGTAATTGGTAAGCTTGAATAGGTATCGAATATGAGATGAGGCTAGGAAAAGGTGGGGTTAACTCCGCCTTTTTATTCCAAAATTTTGTATTATTAGAAATTTATATATAAAGGAGACATCTGGAGTGGGGAAACAGACTGAGCTAATTGTAGCAACGGCTACTGGCCACTTGCACAAAACAAACTTATTGAAAAGACTATCCAAGCAGAAAATGCTAATGCTGATGTCTTTGCCATTTTTAGCTTGGGTCATTTTATTCAAGTACGTTCCGCTTTGGGGCTGGACGATCGCTTTTCAAAAGTTCAAGCCGGCTAAGGATATTTTTGATCAAACCTGGGTAGGGCTTGATAACTTCACGTTTTTATTTAAAGAAGAGGCCTTTTATCTCGTACTGCGCAACACGATTGTTATGAGTTCCATTAATCTCGTATTAGGATTTTTAACAGCCATTGTATTAGCACTGCTGCTTAATGAGCTGCGCAGCGTTTATTTCAAAAGAACGGTGCAAACGATTAGCTATTTACCCCATTTTATTTCCTGGGTTGTTGCGGCAAACATTGTGCAAACCGCACTTTCTCCCGAAGGTATTGTCAACATCCTGCTGCTGAAGCTGCAGCTGATTGACCAGCCTATTCTCTGGTTAGGTAAAGGAGAATATTTCTGGGGCATTCTTGGGGTATCTGAAATTTGGAAAAATGTAGGCTGGAACACCATCATCTATCTCGCTGCCATTTTAACGATTGACCCTGCGCAATATGAAGCGGCAGAAATGGATGGAGCATCACGTTTTCAGCGTATTTGGCATATTACGCTTCCTGGCATGAGACCGGTTATTGTCATTTTATTAATTATGAATCTTGGATTTATTCTTGAATCCGGATTTGAGCCGCAATACTTGCTCGGCAATAGCATGAACGTGGACTATTCAGAAAATCTTGATATATTCGTTTTGAAATATGGCATGCAGATGAATAACTATGGTTTGGCAACTGCAGCCGGTATGTTTAAAACGGTTGTCAGCTTTATCTTTCTGATCGCAGCGAACCATATTGCGAAACGGTTGGGTCAAAGCAGGCTCTACTAATCATGTGCAAGGAGGCGATCACTATGAGTCAAGCCAAATCAACTCGTAAAGCATACTTTTCTTCCCCAGATAAAATATTCGATGTGTGCAATATCATTTTTATGCTATTGCTGATCGTTGTAACGCTGTATCCTTTTTTGAATATGTTTGCTCTTTCATTTAATGATGCCAATGATTCCATACGTGGGAATATCTATATTTGGCCTCGTGATTGGACGCTGCGAAATTATGAATACATCTTCAATGAGTCCTCTATTTTTCATGCGACCTTTATTTCTGTAGCGCGCACGATAGTGGGGACGGTAGTCTCTGTGTTTTGTACAGCGATGCTAGCCTATACAATCAGTCGCCCTGAATATGTTTTCAAAAAGTTTGTGACGATCATTTTTATTTTTACGATGTATTTTAGCGGAGGTTTAATTCCGAACTACTTGCTGACGAAAGAGCTGGACTTGCTGAACACCTTTTGGGTATATATTATTCCCGGAATTATCGGTGTGTTTAACATGATTGTCATTCGTTCCTTTATAGAAGGCTTGCCCGAAGGAATTATGGAGTCGGCAAGAATGGATGGCGCTGGGGACTTTACGACGTTTATGCGAATTGTTCTGCCACTTACAGTACCAGCCCTCGCGACGGTTTCGCTATTTGTAGCGGTTTATCAATGGAACTCCTGGTTTGATGTTTTTCTATATAATTCTTCCAGTATTAATCTAAGCACACTACAATATGAACTGATGAAGGTACTCTCAACGTCAAGCACCACTACCAGCACGGGCGGATCAGCAGCTGATGCCTTTGCCAATGCGCAGGGCAATGTAACGATGGTGACACCGACTTCCATTCGAGCAACGATGACGATTGTTGCCAGTCTGCCGATTATTATCGTTTACCCATTTCTGCAAAAGTATTTTGTACAAGGGATGACAGTTGGCGGTGTGAAGGGATAACGGAAGATTTTTGACTGCAAGCCAAGTGAAATCAGGCATTCACGCCTGATTTCACTTTGCTGTTCTTTTTTTTCCGACTTTACAAAAGCTTAACATATTCGCCATTGATTATATAAGTGTTTGATTATATGATTACGCCATGAGGATTAGTTAATTAGACATATAGGGAGGTGCCGCATATGGAACAAAATATGGAACAAAAAATTCATCAGATGGCGGAAGCCTATAAATTGTTAGCGGATAAAACACGGTTAACCATCATTGCTTTGTTGAAAGAACGGGAGCTTTGTGTCTGTGACATAACCGAAATGATTGGGATGTCACAGCCGAACGCCAGCCAGCACCTTCGAAAGCTGAAAGCAGCAGGGCTGCTGAGTGAAAAGAAAAAGGGGCAGTGGGTCTATTATTCTTTAAACCCGGAAGCGGAAGCCTACGTACAATGTGTTTATGAATATTTACCTACCATGAAAGCACAAATAGCAGGCTTGAAAAATAACAGCTGCGGCATTCAGGGGGAGACATGACTGTCATTGCCTTTGTCATTTTTCTGCTCACCCTTGTATTTGTCATTTGGCAACCGAAGGGGTTAAGCATTGGCTGGTCGGCAACGGCCGGAGCGGTGCTTGCACTTCTCATGGGAGTGGTGAGCTTCGCTGATGTTGGCGCGGTTGCAGGGCTTGTATGGAATGCTACCCTTGCCTTTGTAGCAATCATTTTAATTTCGCTGATTTTAGACGAAATTGGTCTTTTCGAATGGGCAGCGCTGCATATGGCCCGCCTCGCAAAAGGAAATGGCAAGCTTATGTTTGCGTATGTCATTTTGCTTGGAGCTGCTGTAGCTGCATTTTTTGCAAACGACGGTGCCGCATTAATTATTACCCCGATCGTGCTTTCCATGGTGAGGGCTTTGAAATTTGAACATAAAATGATTTTGCCTTTTATTATGGCGAGCGGGTTTATTGCAGACACTGCTTCTTTGCCTCTAGTTGTGAGTAATTTAGTTAATATCGTATCTGCCGATTATTTTGGAATCGGGTTTGCAGAGTATGCCAGCCGTATGATCGTTCCGGGCTTCTTCTCCATTATTGCAAGCCTAATCATGCTCTACCTGTTGTTTAGAAATAGCATACCGAAAAATTACGAGCTAGCTCAATTAAAGAAGCCAGTTGATGCCATCAAGGATAAGAGACTATTCAAGCTTTCCTGGATCATTTTAGCTGTATTACTGTTGGCGTATTTCGGCAGCGAATTCTTCTCCATTCCGGTTTCGATTGTAGCGGGTATAGCTGCTGGCGGATTTCTTATTGCAGCCCGCAACAGTCCAATCATTCATACGAAAAAGCTGATAAAGGAAGCTCCATGGACGGTCGTCATTTTCTCCTTGGGCATGTATGTTGTCGTATATGGCTTGCGAAATGCGGGACTGACGGATGCCCTTGGAAGTGTGCTTCAAACGGTTGCGGATAAGGGATTGTTTATGGCCACGGTGGGAATGGGCTTCATTGCCGCGATATTGTCTTCCTTAATGAATAATATGCCGACAGTCATGATTGACGCGTTAGCTATAAATGGAACCCAAACGGAAGGGATGCTCCGTGAAGCATTGATTTACGCTAATGTGATTGGCTCTGATTTAGGTCCGAAGATTACACCGATTGGTTCACTCGCCACTCTTCTATGGCTTCATGTGCTTTCGCGCAAAGAAGTGAAAATTAGCTGGGGGTACTATTTTAAGATCGGTATTTTATTAACGGTACCAACCCTATTTATTACGCTTGCGGGGTTGTCTGCATGGCTATATTTCATCTACACAGTAAACCTTAACGTCTGGATTTCCACTGTTTTGGTAGCTGCCGTCATCGTGTTGCTTACAGCGGTCTTGATGAAATGGCTGGGTAAAAAAGCAAGCCATCCATATTGAAAAAGGGGATTAGAAAATGGGGAAAAAACCACTTATTTATTTTTTGTGCACAGGGAACTCTTGCAGAAGCCAAATGGCCGATGGTTTTTTGAAATTAGTGGGCGGGGATAAATATGAAGTGAAAAGCGCGGGGCTTGAAGCACATGGCTTAAATCCGCGTGCCGTTCAAGTGATGAAAGAAGCGGGTGTCGATATTAGCAGCCATACGTCCGATGTCATTGACCCTGAAATTCTAAATCATGCTGATTATGTCATTACTCTTTGTGGGCACGCAGACGAGCATTGTCCTGTCGTTTCCAATCCGAACGTGACCAAATGGCACTGGGGCTTTGATGATCCGGCAAAAGCAGCAGGAACAGAGGAAGAGATCATCGCTCAGTTCCGTATCGTTCGCGATTCAATTAAACAACGCATTGAACATTTCGTTCAAGAAGGCAAGTAATCAGTTTGATTGATCTTGAAAAAAAGGGGGGCAGTCAAATGAACAGAACAGCTGTAGTGGCGGGAGCCACAGGCTTAATTGGCAAAGAGCTGGTTCAATTGTTGCTTAACGATGTGGCATATAGGGCCGTAACGATTCTTGTTCGGCGGCCAACGGGCATGGTGCATCCAAAGCTCGTAGAGCAAATCATCGATTTTGACCAATTGCAGCAAGCTGATGTACAGATGGGCGGTGCAGATGTGTTTTGCACACTCGGTACCACAATCAAGAAGGCTGGGAGTCAGGATGCTTTTCGAAAAGTAGACTATCAATACCCGCTATCGCTTGGACAATTGGCGAGCAGGCAAGGAGCAAGACAGCTATTGCTTGTATCTGCAATCGGGGCAAATCCATCATCGCGAGCCTTCTATAATCGTGTGAAGGGGGAAGTGGAAGAAGCGCTGAGCAGTCTCAAGCTTCCGGTTTTGCATATACTCCGTCCTTCGCTGCTGCTTGGAGAGCGGAAGGAATTCCGGTTCGGGGAACGAATCGCCGCATCGTTGTCGGTCTTGCTTTCTCCATTGTTTTCGGGACCGCTCAGAAAATATGCTCCTGTGCAGGCCAGTACTGTTGCCAAAGCCATGATTTTTGCAGCGAAAAGCAATCAGGCAGGCATTCATATTCATGAGAATGAGCATATCGTAAAGCTAAAGCAGGAAAAATAAAACAGCTGCGGTCTAGGACGTTATTTTCAGGTCCGAGACTGCAGCTGTTTCTTTATTTAAGGGTTGCTCTATGGTTGGCTTAGCAGAATGCTTGGATAATAGTTTCGGACCTTCCCGCTTCCAGATGTTCATAAAGGCTTTGACTACATCGGGATCAAATTGGGTTCCAGCATTTTTCCGAATTTCCTCTATCGCAAACTCAACATCGAGCTCGCCTCTGTACACCCTCTTAGAGGTCATGGCATCGAACGTATCAGCAACAGCCATAATTCTAGCTGCAATCGGAATTTCGCTCTGTCCAATGCGGCTCGGATAGCCGCGGCCGTCAAATCTTTCATGATGATGAAGAATCATATCCAAAATGCCGGAGCGTTTAAGATGGGAAATATGACTTAGCATTTCATAACCCGTATTAGGATGCTCCTTAATAATTTCAAATTCTCCGTCCGTTAATCGGGATGGTTTGAGGAGAATATGCTCGGGTACACCGATCTTCCCAATATCGTGAAGAATTCCGCCAATATAAATGCGTTCGCATGCCAGCTTGGACATCTTCATTTCTTCAGCGATTTTCTTCGAATAATAGGCCACGTTATCGGAGTGATCGGCCGTATAATGATCCCTTGAATCCAAGGCTTTAGCTAGTGTAAAGGTGAGCTGAAGCATATTTTGCTTCTGTCTATTGTAATACAAAATCATAAACGAAATAGAAGAGGAGGTTAAGAAATACGTAACGACTAAAGTGAAGACTCTCAAGAGGAATTCATCTTGAATGAGAAATGCCGGCTGCCGCTCCAAATAAACTCTAAAGAAAACGATAAGAACGACGAGCACGCTACGAATCCAGGTTTCCTTCCAAAAAGAAAGGCCTACCAGTAAGCTGAGCATTAAATAAGCAAACTGAAACAATATGTAATTTTCGAAACAAAAGTCGGCCGCAATGACAGCAAGAAATGCGATTCCGAATAAGAAGCGGCTTGTATATTTACTAAGAATAAAGGTTTCCGCTTGATGAGCGATGTAATTTTTCATAGGACTGAGGACCTCTGCAATCATTCGATTCATTTCTAAATTATGTATTTAAATAAATTGAATTATATCACATTCTAAAGCGCGACCTCCATATAAATTACTAGCGTTGCTTAAAAGAGCCTCTTAGAAGTTTTTCTTCTAATTGGATAAAATATGTAAATGTGTTAACATGAGTATGGTATTGGGCAAGGAGCCCGCATTCACTTCGTCAACCATTTGTTCCATTGCTATATACTGTGCCTCACTAAAACTCCCAAATCCGCGCATATCCGCAAAGATTATTTAGGGGGTTTTTTATCATTTTGATTTATTTGATAGCGCTTACAAATGAGAGGGCTTCTATTTTTAATGAAGGAAGGGATAATGGACAATGCTCAAAGTACTGCTGACAGACGATGAGGTGTTTGTTCGGAAAGGGCTGATGGAACTCATCCCATGGGAAGAAATGAAGTTCATTGTAGTAGGGGAGGCGAACAATGGCAAGGAAGCGCTGGAAATGATTGAGGACTTGGAGCCGGATTTAGTCATTACGGACATACGCATGCCGCTCGTGGATGGGCTTGACCTGATCCGAAGTGTGAAGGAGAATACCCAGCTTGACCCGGTCTTCATCATTATTAGCGGCTATAACGACTTTAAATATGCGCAGCAGGCTCTTCGCTATGGGGTACATGACTATATTATGAAGCCTATTGATGAAGAGGAAATAACAGCAGCTTTACGGAAGCTGACCTACAGCATCGGAGAGCGAAAAAAGGCTTTGCTGTCCGGAGACAAACAGGCAGGCAACCCCATTCTAGAAGCGCTGATGCAGGGAGCTTTGAATAGAAAGGAGGCGGAGCAATATTCTTCGATGCTAGGCATGCCAGAAGGTGCAAGCATGATGTATGTCTTGGTCGACGTTTATGCCGCTCCGCAGGAGCAGCTGGCCGATATGAGGACATTTCAGGAAGCACTGCACTCTCTTGAGGAGCAAAGAGGAGATATTCCCGTCATCGAGCTGCAGCCGGGCAAGTTTGGGCTGCTGTTAAACGTGGACTGGATGCATAACAGAGCTGGCGGAATCGGGCCGTTTCTGGAAAGGCTTCGCACAGCCCTTTCCCGTCGCCTGAGCGTCGACATCGGCATTTATGCGGGCAATTCCGTCGATCATGTAGCAGAGCTTCGCCGTTCCTTTCTGGAGGCTAGCGAAGCGGCCCGGCACAAGTATGCCGAACGCGGCGTAATTTGGTACGCAAAAATTAATAATAGGCCTTTGTATGTTTTTGATATTAGTCCAGACATTTCAAACAAGCTGATCTTGCAGCTGGAAGAAGGCAGCAGGGAAGCATACCGCCAAACGGCGGAGGGCATGTTTCGATTGTTCCGTGAGCAGCGTTTCACTCCGCAAGCCGTAACAGGGTCCCTCTCCCGATGCATCACCGGAATTATAGCCGTAATTAAGGAAATGGACGGCAGCGAGGAGGAAGTTCGGCGGCTAAAGGAACTGGCTGAACGGGAACACGGCAATTGGAGCTTACAGCTGTTGGAGGAGCATTTCATGCTGGCGCTTGCGGAAGCGGAGGAGTACATTGCGTTGCTGCGTCAGGAGTGGTCCAGGAGCAGCATCAAGCAGATTAAAAACTATATTGACGCCCATTATAGCGAAAATATCAGTCTTAAATGCATCGCAGCAAGGTTTTATATGAATGCCTTGTATCTAGGCCGGCTTTTTCGTAAAAACTATGGCGTTTATTTTAATGAATATGTATTGGAGCTTCGGGTAAAGGAAGCTAAAAAGCTGCTTCGGCAGACTGACCTGCGCATGTACGAAATTGCCGCCAGAGTCGGCTTTCAGAATGCGGATTATTTTGTCACCCAGTTCGAGAAGCTGGAAAAACGATCTCCGACAGAATATCGCAATATGCTGAATATTAAAGAATAGGGGTTGCCCCAATGATGAAATTCAATTTGAACTACATGAAACTGCGCGACAAGCTGCTGCTTATGTACATACTGTCGGTATTTATCCCTATCGTTGTCACTAATGTGGTGTTCTATAACGTGACCACAGTCAATATTCGCAGCCAAAAAACCCGGGATGCGGACATGGCGTTAAACAATCTCAAAAACGATTTGCGCGTAACGATTGACCAAGGCGTTGGTTTGTCCTATTCCCTATATGCTGATCCCATCTTTAACAAAACAGTTGCCAGACGTTTTTCCAGTCAGATGGATTACATTAATACTTATCAGTCTTATCTGAGTGGGGCGTTTTCTGATCAAAACGTACAAGGTGTCCGCTGGTATCAGGTGTATACAGATAACCCCACTGTTTTGTCTTCGGGCTATATTGATCGCTTGACCGAAACGCTTCGGCAGTCCGACTGGTATATCCAGTCTAAGTCCTCTTCCGCTCTTTATCCGGCTTTTGTTTATTCGGACAACAAACTCAGCCTCATTCAACAGTTAAACAATTACCACACCGGCGGTATTGAGCAGCTGGTGAAAATCGATTTGAACATGGACTTGCTCGCCCAAAAATTTGGGAGCAGCGCCTTTGGCGGCAAGGTTTATTTGGTCGACCCTGAGGGACGGGTGTGCTTTGGCAATGAACGGGGAGGACAATGGCAGCAGGCAAACGTCCGGTTTGAGGACATTGCGCTTCCAAGAAATTCCCGTTTGTTCGAAGCCTCTTACGATGGGATTAGTTATTTGGAGGGGTGGACGCTGCAAGGCGTAATAAATGAGGAGGTCTTTCTTAGAGAGGTCCGCCATTCGCGTTCCATTGTCATTTGGCTCGCATGCATTAATTTTGTGCTGCCCTCTATCATTATTGCTGTAATGTCGAGGTCTCTGCATGTACGGCTGGTGCAGATTTTAAAGCATATGAAGAAGGTGAAAACGCAAACCTTTCAGACGATTCCCTACGAAGATGCCAGAGACGAAATCGGCCAGCTAACGATGGAATTCAATCGAATGATGGAAACTATTAATAATTTAATTAATGAGGTTTATATTGCGGATATCCAAAAGAAGGATCTGGAGCTGAAGCAGCAGCAGGCGCAGCTTCATGCCTTGCACAGCCAGATCAATCCCCATTTTCTATTTAACGCCCTGGAATCTGTCCGCATGAGGAGCGTCATCAAGGGGGAGCGGGAAACAGCAAAAATCATCCATCATATGGCTCAAATGTTCCGCCAGTCCATCTCTTGGAGCCGAAAATACGTGACGGTGCGTGAGGAATTGGAGCTGATAGGCAGCTTTCTGGAAATTCAGCAATACCGCTTTGGCGGCAAGCTGGACTACAGCATAGTAGCAGATCCGTCAGCGCTTAACCGTCGAATTCCAAAGATGGTCATTTTGCCTTTTGTGGAGAATGCCAGTATCCATGGAATTGAATCGAGTCCCGACAAAGGCATCATTGCGATCTCTGTCACCGAGCGGGAGGACAAGCTTCATATCAGATTAGACGACAATGGTATCGGCATGTCCCAGGCCAAGCTCGATGAGCTGTTTCAGTATTTGGAGGAAAATGACGATATAGGCGAGCGAGTTGGCATGAAAAACGCCTATTACCGTCTAAAGCTGTGTTACCAGAATCGTTTTGACTTCGCCATTCGTGCGGGTGAAGGGACGGGAACGCGAATAGAAATCACTCTGCCGCTTGAAGCTGGGCAGCCCTAACAGATTGAAAAGGATCGGTATGATTTTCAAAGAAGAAGGTATGCTTTGTCGGGTAATCAAGAAAGCGTTTTCTTGATATATTGAAAGGGCTTACAAATTTGTCAATGGAAGGGGAATTAGTTGAAATGTCCAAAAGCAAGGCAGTAATCGCTGGATTGGTTATTTTATTGGCGGCGACTTTTGGAGGATGCAGCAAGGCAGATAACGATATGCCTAACAGCGCCTCTAATAGCAAGTCCACATCCGATCCTTCCGCAGCAAGCGGAGAGGACCATACGGCGGCGACCTTTACGTATTATCATTTTTCGACAGGCAAGAAGGATACTCTGGCGAGTGAAACGGTCATCGGAAAAGAATTGCAGAAGCAAACCGGTGTCGACTGGAAGCTGGAATACGTCGTAGGCGACAGCACAACCAAAGCTGGAGTCATGATTGCCAGCGGAGATTATCCAGATGTGATTAGCTCTAGTGGAGAAATGGCGAAGCTGATGGACGCTGGAGCCTACATCCCGCTCGATGATTTGATTGAGGAGTATGGGCCCAACATCAAACGCGTATACGGACCTTACCTCGATAAGATGCGGCAGGAGGACGGGAAAGTTTACACCTTGCCGTATACGGCCAATCAGGGCGAGTATATCGGCAGTCCCAATATTGGCGGGGGAGCCTTCTGGATCCAGCGTTCGGTGCTGAAGGAGTTCAACTATCCGAAGATCACCACATTGGATGAATATTTTGATCTAATCAAGCAATACAGGGAGAAACATCCGACAATCGATGGCGCGGATACGATCGGATTCGTTTCCCTTGCCGGCGTCGCGAATAACTTCTTTACGCTGCAAAATCCTGCGATGCATCTTGCGGGATATCCTAACGACGGCAGTGTCATGGTCGATATGGAAACCCATGAGGCCAAGGTTGTGGCAGGAACCGACTATCAGAAAAGATGGATTCAGAAGCTGAACGAAGTGAACGCTGAAAAATTGTTTGATCCAGAATCTTTTACAATGAATAAGGATCAATACTTGGCCAAGCTGACCTCAGGACGTGTACTTGGCTACTTTAACTATGGATGGCAGGTGGGGGATGCTTCCAAAAACCTGTTGGCGGCTGGCATTGACGAGAAGCGTTATGCTCCGCTTCCGATTGTATTCGACAAAGGCATAAAAGATCAGTACATGGATCCGCCAGGATTTGTTGCCAACTACGCGGTCGGCATTTCCATCAAAGCCAAAGATCCCATTCGCATCATTAAATACTTCGATCATTTGCTGAAGGAAGAAAATCAAATTCTCGTTCAATGGGGGATCAAGGATCAAACCTATAGTGTAGATGACAATGGCCGTTTTTATTACGCGAGCGATGAGCAGCGCAAATACCATGATGATCTTGAGCTCAGTCGTACTTTTGGTTTTACCTACTTCGGAACAGACTGGCCGCGTTATGGCGGGGAGTCCACCCTATCAGACGGCAATGCCTTTAGCCCCGGCAATCAGCCAGAGGTAGCCTATGCCTCGTATACCGAAGGCGATAAAACGATTCTGAACGCTTATGGCGTCGAGACGTTCAGCGAGATGTTTTCCAAACCCGAAGCACGTCCATGGTTCCCGGCATGGTCCATCGCGCTGGAGCAAGGTTCTCCTGAACAAATTTTCACAATGAAGTCCGATGACCTGCAAAGAAGATATTTGCCTGCTCTGGTTATGGAGGTACCGTCCAATTTCGACAAGCTGTGGGAGGAGTATATCAGCGAGCTGAACAAGCTGGGCAAGAACACCTATGAGAATACGATGACCAAGATTGTAAAAGATCGCGTTGCAGGCAAATGGTGAGTAGAGCTAAGCGAGGTGTTGATAGACCAGATAAAAATAAAATAAAGCTGTTTTATCATCGCCTTATTCAGCAGAAAACGCTAGCGTTTATGTGTATTCCGTTCGTCCTCTGGGCTTTTATTTTTAAATATTTACCGCTTTGGGGCTGGACTATGGCCTTTCAAAACTTCAAGCCGGCAAAATCCTTCGGGGAACAGGAATGGGTAGGATGGCATCATTTCAACCTCTTATTCGCGGACAGTACCTTCTATCGTGTGCTGCGAAATACTCTGGTGATGAGCTCTATCAAATTAGTACTGGGCTTCGTTACGGCGATTACATTGGCTCTTCTGCTGAATGAGCTGAAAAATATCTTTTTTAAACGGTTCGTTCAGACCGTCAGCTATTTGCCGCATTTTATTTCTTGGGTAGTGGCGTCAAGCATTGTTCTGACGGTTTTATCTCCGGATGGCATCATTAATTTGCTGCTGAAGAAGCTCCATCTCATGGATAGCCCGGTGCTGTGGATGGGCAAGGGGGAATATTTCTGGGGAATTCTCGGGGCGACTGAGGTTTGGAAAGAGGTGGGGTGGAGCACGATTATTTATTTGGCCGCCATTAGTGCGATCGATCCTTCCCAATATGAAGCAGCTGAAATGGATGGAGCGGGTAGGCTTCAGCGCATAGTCAGCATAACGCTTCCCGGAATGAAGCCCGTAATCATCATTCTGCTAATCATGAACATGGGAAATATTCTTGAAGCTGGATTTGAGCCGCAATATTTGCTGGGCAACGGAATGAACATGGATTATTCGGAGAATCTCGACATATTCGTGCTGAAGTATGGTATGGGGACAGGCAACTTCTCCTTAGGAACGGCGGCCGGTATATTCAAAACGGTAGTCAGCTTCATCTTCCTTTTCTCCGCTAACTTTATTGCCAAGAAAATGGGGGAAAGCAGATTATTTTAAAAGGGGAGCTACGCCATGCAAAAAGGAAAAACGTCCCGTTTACGCACTTCCAGCTTTGGGGACCGAGTGTTTGATAGCTGCAACATCCTATTGATGATAGGGCTGATGATTGTCACGATTTACCCGTTCGTCAATATGATTGCCGTTTCCTTTAATGATGCTAACGACGCCATTAGGGGCGGGATTTATTTATGGCCACGGGAATGGACGATGGATAATTACAAGTATATTTTCGGAGAATCCGACGTTTATCACGCTACGCTCATATCGGCGCTGCGTACGATTATTGGCACTGTGGTGGCCGTATTTTGCACAGCGATGCTCTCCTATACCGTCAGCCGACAGGGATTCGTGCTGCGCAAGTTTGTTACGATGTTTTTCGTGTTTACGATGTATTTCAGCGGAGGTTTGATTCCCGGTTATTTGCTTATTCGGGATTTGGGCCTGATTAACTCCTTTTGGGTTTATATTGTTCCGGGCGTGATTGGGGTGTTCAACATGATCGTCATCCGTTCTTTCATTGAAGGTCTGCCGGAAGGTATTCTTGAATCGGCACGGATCGACGGTGCAGGAGAATTCACTACTTTCGTCCGCGTCGTATTGCCGCTGACCGTTCCAGTCATGGCTACCGTATCGCTGTTTGTAGCGGTAGGGCAATGGAACTCCTGGTTTGATGTGTTTCTGTACAATTCCTCCAATATCCAATTAAGCACGCTGCAGTACGAACTGATGAAAATTTTGCAAACATCCACGACGGCGGCCACGGCCACGGCTGGGGATATCTATCAAGCGGCGGGCGACAGCGGAACGATGGTGACGCCGACTTCGATCCGGGCTACTATGACGATCATTGCCAGCATTCCCATTCTGATGGTCTATCCGTTCCTGCAGAAATATTTTGTTCAAGGGATGACCCTCGGCGGTGTTAAGGGCTGAATGATACGGATAATGACTGCTTAAGGCAAAATGCAGCTTCATAGCTGAAAAAGGGGGTGGTCAGACGGTTGTTTAAACAACCGGATAAGTTTATAGGAAAAATTAATATTATAAGGAGATGAAAACAATGATCTCAAGTCTGAAAAAATCAATGTTTGTCTTATTGGCATGTTTAACTGCGCTTCCATTAGTATTAACCGTGCCAGCTCCTCCTAAGGTTTCAGCAGCAAGTGATGCAGTCATTAATTTATCGGCAGAAAAACAATTGATACGAGGCTTTGGAGGAATTAATCACCCGGCTTGGATTGGGGACCTGACAGCGGCCCAAAGAGAAACCGCATTTGGCAATGGACAAAATCAGTTAGGCTTTTCTGTTCTAAGAATCTTTGTAGACGGTGATAGCAATAATTGGTACAGAGAAGTGCCGACTGCCAAACGTGCGATAGAGCAAGGCGCACTCGTCTTTGCTTCGCCATGGAATCCTCCTAGCAGTATGATCGAGACCTTCAATAAAAATGGTGATACTGCAGCCAAACGGCTTAAATACGATAAGTACGCTGCGTATGCGCAGCATCTTAATGATTTTGTCACGTACATGAAAAATAACGGTGTGAACCTGTATGCGATTTCGGTCCAAAATGAGCCAGACTACGCGCATGACTGGACATGGTGGACCCCACAAGAGATGCTTCGCTTTATGAAAGAAAATGCGGGCTCCATTCAAAATACGAAGGTCATGGCACCGGAGTCCTTTCAATACCTGAAAAATATGTCAGACCCTATTCTGAATGATCCGCAGGCTCTTGCCAATATGGACATTCTTGGTGCTCATCTTTATGGTACAAGCGTTAACAATTTCGCTTATCCTCTGTTTAAACAAAAAGGAGCGGGCAAAGAGCTCTGGATGACGGAAGTATACTATCCAAATAGTAACAACAACTCGGCGGATCTCTGGCCCGAGGCATTGGATGTTTCCCATCATATTCACAGTGCTATGGTTGAAGGAGATTTCCAAGCCTATGTATGGTGGTATATCCGCAGACAATACGGCCCGATGAAAGAGGACGGCACGATCAGCAAACGCGGTTATAACATGGCTCATTTTTCCAAATTCGTTCGTCCTGGCTATGTAAGGGTTGATGCATCGAAGAGCCCTGAAACAAACGTGTTCACCTCTGCATATAAAGGCGACAACAAGGTGGTTATTGTTGCCATCAACAAAGGCACCTCGGCAGTCAATCAGAAATTTGTCCTGCAGAACGGGAATGCATCGACGGTATCTTCATGGGTAACAGACAGCACTAGAAATCTTGCAGCCGGATCGTCGATTAATGTGTCGGCCGGTTCCTTTACAGGCCAGCTTCCGGCCCAGAGTGTTACAACCTTTGTAGCTGAATTAGGAAGCGGTGGAGGCAGCGGCAGCGGTACCACTTATGAAGCCGAGACGGGTACAACATTGACCAGCTCCGCAGTAGAAACCATCAATTCGGGCTACAGCGGCAGCGGATATGTCAACTTTAATGCTGCAACCGATGCAGCCATTCAGTGGAATAGCATCTACGCTGCTGTAACTGGAACTAAAAATGTAAAGTTCCGGTATGCGCTGGAGTCAGGGACGAGAAATTTGGATATTTATGTTAATGGAGCGAAAGTAATCAGCAATGCTGCCTTTACAGCGACCGGCAGCTGGACAACCTGGGGCGAGAAAACGATTCAGGTATCCATGAGCAGCGGGAACAATATTTTAAAAGTTGTAACGACGGGTACAGAGGGACCGAATATGGATAGTGTAAATGTTTCGGCTCAGTAGTAATAATTGCAAAAAGGCTTCGTCTCCTTTACATGGGGCGAAGCCTTTTCGTTATGAATTCTAATCAGAACGATAGATATCCAACCGCTGTTGCGTAGGAGTGCTCCGAATTTACCTTTATGATAGAAAGACCAAGGAGGGATGCAGATTGTACGCAAAGCTTTATAAGTATCGATGGCAATATTTAATGATTTTACCGGGCGTGGTCCTGCTGCTGCTTTTCAACTATATCCCTATGGTAGGGATACAGGTTGCATTCCGGGATTTCCAAATCGGAACATCCATATGGAATAGTGCTTGGGTTGGTTTAGATAATTTTTCCTTTATTCAAGACCCCCAGTTTTTGACCGTAGTCAAAAATACACTCTATATATCGGTGTTGAAGTTTGTATTCGGCTTTCCGGCGCCTATTCTGCTGGCTCTGCTGATTAATGAAGTGACCCGGCCAGTGTTCAAGCGCTTCGTTCAATCGGTCAGCTACCTGCCCCACTTCTTCTCATGGATTGTAGTAGCCTACATTCTTCAATCCTTTTTGACGCTCGACAGCGGCCTGGTCAACCAGTTTATCAATCAAGCGGGTGGGGACTCCATCTTCTTCTTGGGCTCGACGGAATGGTTCCGGCCGATGGTAGTGTTAAGCGGCTTGTGGAAAGAAACAGGCTGGAATACGATTCTTTATTTGGCAGCGATTACGACGATTGACCCGCAGCTCTATGAATCCGCCAAGGTAGAGGGCGCAGGCAAGCTATCCCAAATTCGCCACATTACGATTCCAGGCATGCTGCCGACGATCTCGATCGTCCTGATCTTGAGTATTCCAAGCTTGATTACCGTGGGCATGGATCAAATTTATCCGCTCATGAATTCAGCTAACCAGGAAGTGGCCGACGTGCTGGATACGTATATTTTACGCAGCGGACTGCAGCAAGGCTACTTTGGCATGGCAACTGCGGTTGGTTTGCTCTCCTCGATTATCAGTCTGATTTTAGTTGTGGGGACGAATCAGTTTTCAAGAAAAATAAACGGCGAAGGATTATGGTGATGGCGTATGAAGATGAGCAAAGGTGAAAATATTGCCCAATACGTCATCGTAGCGCTGCTCGGCCTGCTGTGTGTATCCGTGCTTTATCCGTTTTTGTATATGCTGGCCATATCTTTGAATGACGGCGCAGATGCTGCCAAGGGCGGGGTTTACTTATGGCCGCGGAATTTTACCCTTATTAATTATGAGATCGTACTTGGCAATGAGATTATTCGGAATTCTTATCTGATCACGATTGGCAGGACCATCATTGGGACGGTTGGCGGACTGCTCGTTACGCTGCTTGTGGCGTACGGATTGTCCTATCGCGGACTTCCTTTTAGAGGCACCATTCTCGGCTATATTCTGATTACGATGCTGTTCAGCGGCGGCTTGGTTCCGTACTACATTCAGCTCAACAATCTGGGCTTGATTAATTCGTTCTGGGTATACGTTCTGCCGGGCCTCTTCTCCGTCTGGAACATGTTCGTCATGCTGAAATTTATTCAGGGCATACCGGAGGCGCTGGTGGAATCCGCTGAACTAGATGGAGCTGGACCGCTGCGAATTTTAATGCAGATGATTATTCCGCTGTCCAAACCGATGCTGGCTGCACTAGGCTTGTTTACGGCAGTCGGCCATTGGAATGATTGGTTCGCGGGCGCCTTCTTCGTTACGAAGCAGGAATTGATTCCCGTTCAAACCTTCTTGCAGCAGCTTCTAGCTGCGTCGGATTTGTCTGCCGTACTCGGCTCCAACACGAATCAGGAGGCGCTGGCGAGAAGCTCGCAGCTGCAAAATATTACGCTGATGTCGATTAAAATGGCTGTTGTAATGGTCAGTGCAATTCCTATTCTTTGTGTTTATCCGTTTTTGCAAAAATACTTTGTCAAAGGAGTTCTTGTGGGCTCGGTCAAAGGCTGATTATTCGGGTATTAGAGCAACATTTATATACCGATTTGAAGTACAATCTTGTATAGGGGGAGTATGACAGTGAAATCTAAAAAGCGTTTCTTAACGGCATTAACCGTTGCCGTATCGCTGACCGTAATGGCGGGTTGTTCGAATTCTACAAACAATCAGCCAAGCAGCACCGATACAGGCAGCGCGGCAGCTGGCGGTTCAACCTCGTTCAATCTGTGGCTGGGATGGACGGCAACAACGAATAATGACAGCTTGGTCCAGAAGTATTGGCGCGAGAAAGAGCCGGGTGTTGATGTTAAGCTGGAGACGACACAGGGCGATGCAATGACAGCGCTTAATTTGAAAATTAACACAGGCGGCTTTGAGGATGCAGCGATTTTTGGCCGAAATGAAACGGTGAAGAGCGCCATGAACCGCTCGAAGCAGCTGATGTCTTTGGAGCAGTATTTCGATATGCCGGATAAATATCCGGGGCTGGCTGCGATTCCGAAGCAGTATCTCGAATTGATGAAGGATGCGGACGGACATATTTGGTCGATTCCGACCTGGTTTGACCAAAATCCTGAAGATCCATGGCCGGGCTGGGCATCGCAAGGATGGTCAGTCAGAACGGATGTGCTGGAAAGCGTTGGCATGACCATAGCTGATCTGGCTACTATTGAAGGCGTAGAGGCTTTTCTGAAAAAAGCGGCTGAGCAAAAGGATGCGTCAGGCAAAACGCTGCTTCCCCTTTCGTTTCTAATGGATACGAATGATACGCTCAGCTGGAGCGATGAGAACGCGATTCTCACCGCCTTTGGCGTCACGACGGGCGGCAGGGGAATCGAGAAAAAAGGCGATGATTTTGTATTCGCTTACGATGATCCGAACTTTAAGGCGGCTTATGCGTGGATGAACAAAATGTACGTCGCCAAGCTGATTGACCCAGAGGTCGTTACGAATAAAAAAGAGCAATATAACGAAAAAAATAAATCGGGACGTGTCGCTCTAAATGCGGGAAGCTTCTGGAATATTCCAACCTCCGTATGGGAGACGCTTGACGGTCCTACGGAGCCAGGCTGGTTTTATGAAGTCGTTCCTTTCCCTAAAGTTCAAGGCGTAGAGAAAGTCGGCATCAACCAGGTCGTTAATCCGAATCCGGGTTACGATGTGTATGTCAGCTCCAATACAAAAAACCTGGAAGCGATTTTAAAGTTTTTTGATTACACGCTGCAGCCGAAGCCTGAACAACAGCATGTCATTAATGAAGGCCCAGTTGGACTGTATTGGGATTGGGTTGACCAGCCGCTTGGGAAATGGCAGTTCACGGATGAAGCTTATAAAACAAGCCGGAATTCGGGTGATGCGGCCCAAAAAGCGAAGGTTACGCCGGAGCTGTACATGGCTTCTTCCTACAGCAACGAGTGGTATCCATGGTGGAACACAGCGGATGGCGGGAAAGCGGGAGCAGCCAAAACGATCAAATTCACCGAGGCGATCGGCAAAATGGGAAGTATCCGGGTTGCCGAGCCGTATGATTTGATTGAAATGAAGGCTGGCGGCCTATGGGAGAAATATTCCCCTGAAATCGAAAATATTCGCAAGGAATATAGAGCCAAGCTGCTGATGGCGAAGGATAGCGGCCAATTTGAGACGGAATGGACGAAGTTCCAGGAAGCTCTGGAGAAGCGCGGCCACTGGAGCGAGGTCAAGCAGGAATGGCTTGCATCTTACAATGAGCAAGTAAAATGAGCAAGTAGAAGCGGGCAAATAAAATAAAGAATTTGCGGAGCATCCCTTCCTATTAGGAAGGGGGCTCCCTTTGCAGTTCATGGAGGAGTGGCAGATGAGGCTGAGACAACGTTTAGAGCAATGGATCATTCGTATGACCCGCTCCATGAATATGAGAAAGAAAATTGTGCTGTTTTATGGGGTTATTGTATTTCTTCCGACCGTCCTGCTGGCTATCGGAGCAGGCTATATGACGCTGCATATTGTCCGGGGCAACTATATGCTCACGATTAAGGAGGCTGTTCGCCAGAACGCCCAAAGCATTGAGTTCCGCAAGCAGAGCTATGATCTGCTTGCTACGCGGACAGCGACTGACGGTGAGCTGGTTTCCAGATTATCGAGAGACTATCAGGACATTTCCGAACAGTACGCTACCGTTCAATATGTGGATCGAGCTTTCTTATTTACGAGCAAATATTTGCCCGGAATCGAAAATTTCCGCATCTACCATACGAACGACACGCTGGTACAGGACGGCGGGCTTCTATGGAAACCAGGAGACCGAAAACTTTCGGGCTTAATCGAACAGGAATGGTACAAGGGAAGACTTCAATCGCCGGACAACCTCACCTGGACGAATGCGCTCGACGATAAAACCCGGCTCGTAGTTTCGCACAAAATTTTAAATACGTACGGGGACGTCTACGGCATCGTCTATTTGCGGCTTAATTATAATGAAGTATTTGCTGAGTCGTTTGACCATCCGTTTGACGGCGCGGGGGAAATGTTCATCGTAGACAGCGATGAGCAGATCATCGCCTCCTCAGAGTCCAATGAGATCGGCAGCCGTTTGTCAGAATCCTCCTTAAGCGAGTATTGGAGCAGTCCGGAAGGCTCGGCCGTAACTGTTGATGGCATGGTATTAATCAGGCAGAAAATCAATTCCGGCTGGACGGTCGCGGCGCTTGTGCATCTGGATCGGCTGGAGGAGCAGTCCAAACGAATTTTCTACTATATAGTGGGCGGCATCGCTTTTTTTCTCCTTTTATCGACCTTTCTCATTATGGTTGTGCTCAAAAACGTCATCTGGCGGATACGCAAGCTGGGAACCCGCATGATGGATATTTCCGAAGGTTATTTTGAAGCGACGGTGAGAAACCGGGACAACGATGAGCTGGGAGAGCTGGAGGTTCTATTTAATTCGATGTCTGGACGCCTCAGAAGGCTGGTGGAGGAGCATACAGAGGCGATTTTAAAAGAACGCGAGCAGTCCTTCAAAGCGCTGCAGGCGCAGATTAATCCGCATTTTATTTATAATTCCTTAAGCCTGATCCGCTGGCGTGCCATGGATGTGAAGGATGACATTCAAATTCGGACGATCGATGCCCTGACCACCTTTTATCGGCTGGCCCTCAATAACCGCGTTAATGTGACCCGTATTCGTGATGAGCTTGAGCATCTAAAGGCTTATGTCGAAATCCAGCAGCTGCGTTATCCCGATCAGGTGCACGTAGAATGGCAGGTGGAGACGGACGTTCTTGATTTGTATACGATTAAGCTCATTTTGCAGCCCATAGTGGAAAATTGCTATTTGCATGGCGGTATTACAACAAGGAAGGGTGCCTTTATACAGATCATGATCAACAAAACAGAGGATGCCATTGCGTTTCAGATTTTTGATAATGGGAAGGGCATTGCGCGCGAGAAGCTGGAGCGAATCAAGACAGGCAGCTATATCGGTACGAAAAACGGATTCGGAATGAACAATATACGCGAGCGGCTGGCGCTCTATTTTGGCCAAGAGGGACGTTTTGAAATTGAAAGCATGGAGGATGAGTGGACGGCCGTGACCATTCATATTCCGATCTGCAAGGAAGCTCCTGAAATTAAAAAGGGGGATGGAGCATGATGCAAGCACTGATCGTTGATGACGAGCCGATGCAGATTCAAGGACTTGTCCGCCACATCGACTGGGAAGCGCTAGGGTATGAACAGCCAATGACCGCACAATCGGGTGAAGAGGCGATTGCCATACTGGCAGAAGCTCATGTGGATGTTCTGATCACCGACGTGTCGATGCCAGGAATGACGGGGATAGAGCTGCTCGCCAAGTGCAAGTCGGACTATCCGAAGCTTGCGTCCCTGCAGACGGTGATGATAAGCGGCTACGACGAATTCGAATTTGTCCAGGAAGCGATTCATTTAGGGGCAAAGGCCTACGTTCTCAAGCCGATTAAGACGGATGAATTGGAAGCGAAGCTTGCTGCATTTCGCGATTCGCTTGAGAAGAGAAACCATATCGAGCTGGAGACAAGCAAGCTTAAAGAAAAAATGACGGAAAGCTATGAGGTGCTGCAGGAGCATTACGTCAAGGATTTGATAGAAGGTGCGATTCAAAGTGACGAGCTGCTCGAATCCTGGTGCCGTCTGCTCGATTTGCCGTCGGAGGACTGGCAGGCTACGCTGTTCCTGTTCGGCTATGACCGTCTGTTTCCGTCCAATCCGCATGACGCCAAGGAGCGAATTATGCTCAGCGAAGGGCTCATCAAATGTGTCAAAATGGGCCTGTCCGAGTTTGCAGGCACGTATATCGGCAAGACCGGAGCGGACGAAGTGGCGGTCATTTTATTGAACGCCTCTCCAATTGACCGTGTGAAGCTGGAGAAGCAGCTTTCTTTTATCCAGGATGTTCTGAAGGAGCAGTACAACGCTTCCGTTACCGTCGGAATCAGCAGGGAATGCCAAACTTGGTCGGAAATCCCCCTGTTATATAAAGAAATCAAGCATATGATGGCAAGCGCCAGAATGGCCGGCTATGGGCAAATTTTGTATTTCGACCACGTTGAAATGAATGAATATCACGATTTTCGATTGTACGAGGAATATTTTCCGGAAATTTTAAAGCTGCTTGATAGCGGGGAAAGCGAGAACGCCGTCGTTTATTTCAACCATGCGTTTGAGATGCTGCTGGCGCAGAAGCCCGTGTCCTTTTCATATGTGCAGGCCTTTGGCATGGGATTAATTAGTGAGCTGATCCGCAAATTGAAGCGTACAAAGGAAACGGACGCCGAGATGAATATTTTGATGTGGCAGCGGATGATTGACTGTACGGATGTGGAGGAAATAAGAACGGTCGTAATGGCCTTCCTCGCCCAGTATATCCAGCTGAAGCAGAAGGAGCAAACCGTTCAGCAGCATAACCTGATCCAGAAAGTGGCCCGTTATTTGGAGGAGCATCTGCATAATAACGTAACGGTGAAGCAACTGGCGGAGCAGTTTCATTTGAACTCCAGCTATTTGAGCGTATTATTCAAAAAAGAAATGGGCCGAACGATATCTGATTTTGTCCAGGAAGCGCGTATGAACAAGGCCAAGGAGCTGCTCCGGGACCCAAGCATCAAGGTATATGAAGTGTCGGAGCAGGTTGGATTTCAAACGGCGGCCTACTTCACCTTTTTATTCAAGAAGCTGACCGGAACGACTCCGCAGGAGTTTAGAGATTATTATTATGAGGAGTGATATTTTGCTGACCAAAATCAACCTAGAGGGCGAATGGAAGCTGCAGCTGGACAAGGACAAGAGCGGGTTGTCGCAGCCGTTTACAGATTCTATCAAGCTGCCCGGAACGACATCCTATGCCCGGAAAGGTCCGAGGAACGAAAATAAATTAGTAGGGGCCTTGACCGATGAGTATGCGTTCGAAGGGTATGCATGGTATTCGAGAGAGGTAGAAATTCCTAAGGGGCTCGCTGAAAAAACGTGTTTTCTCTATTTGGAAAGAACGAGAATGACGACGGTATGGGTGGGCGACCGCGAGGTAGGCTCGCGTGACAGCTTGAATACGCCGCATCTCTACGAATTGACAGGACTGCTTCAGAGCGGCCCGCAGACGATTACTATCCGTGTCGACAATACGGATTATCCAACGAAGGGCGGCCATATGACTTCCCCTGATACACAGACCAATTGGAACGGGATTACAGGCCGCATCGAGCTTCAATTTTATAGCGAATCGTACCTGACCGATATCCAGCTCTATCCGAATTTGTCCGCGCGCTCCGTGAAGGTGGAAGCTGGTGTGCAGGGAGCGCTCAGCGGCAGCCTAACGGTATCCGCAGCCAGTTGGAACTCTGAAAACGTGCATACGGTGGCGGAGAAGGAGTATAGCTTCACTTCGCAGACCATTTCGCTTGAATATGCTTTGGGGCAGGACGCGCTGCTATGGAGCGAAGCCACTCCTCATTTGTATACCGTAAGCATCTGTTTGAAGGATGAGAAAGGCGAAATCGTTGACCAGCAGCAGCGAAGCTTCGGCCTGCGGGAATTTAGAACGGATGGAAATAAATTTACAATTAACGGCAGCAAAACGTTCCTTCGGGGCAAGCATGACGGATTGATTTTTCCGCTGACGGGTTATGCGCCGACGGATGTCGAGGAATGGCTGAGAATTCTTGGCATTTCCAAGTCCTATGGCATTAACCATTATCGTTTTCATACGTGCTGCCCGCCTGAGGCTGCGTTTACCGCAGCGGACATGCTGGGGATTTACATGGAACCGGAGCTGCCTTTCTGGGGAACGATTACCGAAGCATCAGATGAGCGCCATAACCAGGCGGAGCAAGACTACTTGATTAGCGAGGGGTATGCTATTCTCAAGGCGTTCGGCAATCATCCGTCCTTTGTCATGATGTCGCTGGGCAATGAGCTGTGGGGCAGCAGAGCCAAAATCGATGCGATTTTACAAGCCTATAAAGCGTTCGACAGCAGGCCGTTGTATACACAAGGCTCCAATAATCATCAATTTTCTCCTGCTATTCTTGAACATGATGATTTCTTCTGCGGGGTGCGTTTCTCGAAGGAGCGGCTGTTCAGAGGTTCTTATGCAATGTGTGATGCTCCGCTAGGCCATGTTCAGACCGACGTTCCAGGTACGTTAAAGGATTATGACGATCAAATTGTGCCGCCAGATTTTCATCATAACGAGGGCGCGTCGGGTGATGCAGGGGGCGTTATTCAAATCCAGTACGGCACGGAAGCGAAAGCTGTCCAGCTCGGCGACGCCTCGGGGGAATGGATTCCCCACATTCCGGTCATTTCCCATGAGATTGGGCAATACGCAACGTATCCGAACTATGGAGAAATAGAGAAGTATACAGGCTCGCTGAAAGCGGAAAATTTTATCATTTTCCAAGAGCGCCTCAGGGAGAAAGGGCTGGATCATCTGGCCAGCCCATACTTTGAAAGCTCAGGGCAGCTGGCAGTAGCCTGTTATAAGGAAGAGCTGGAAGCTGCTTTTCGCTCCAGAAAGCTTGCCGGCTTTCAATTGCTCGACCTTCAGGATTTTAGTGGACAAGGAACGGCGCTCGTTGGCATATTAGATGCCTTTATGGATTCCAAGGGGTTGATTACGCCTGAGGAATGGCGGACCTTCTGCAGCGATGCCGTCCTTATGGCGAGGTTTGCTAAATACAACTATACGTCGACCGAACGCTTTGAGGCTCATGTGGAATTGTGCTGGTATAGAAATCAGCCGCCCGGTGCAATCAAGCTTCAGTGGGAGCTGGCGGATGGACAGGGGATACTGGCGTCCGGTACGGCTGAGGTGGAAATATGGGAGGAGCAAAATGACATTGATATTTGCGACCTGAGCATTGAAATGCCCGCTGTTGATGTGATGACCAAAGCTGTGCTTTCCCTGCGGATTTTGGAGACGGATATTCGCAAGTCCTATGACCTCTGGATTTATCCGCAGCAGGTTGAAGCGGAGCTGTCCAAAGTCCATCGTTTTGAGTCGCTTACGGCTGAGGCTCTTGCTTTATTAAAGCAAGGAGAGAAGGTATGGCTGATGCCGAAGCCGGAGCATATAAGCCATGGTATCGAAGGCTTCTATAGTACCGATTTCTGGTGCTACCCGATGTTTCGGTCCATCTCGGAGAGCATGAACCGTCCGGTTCCCGTCGGCACAATGGGGCTTCTCGTCGACAACAGCCACCCGGTCTTCCGGGACTTTCCGTGCGAGCCGCATTCAACTTATCCTTGGTGGAGCATCGTATCCCATTCAAAGTCGATTATTATGGACGGTACGAGCAAAGAATGGAGCCCTATCGTACAGACCATCGACAATTTTGAGCGCAATCACAAATTAGGTTTTCTGTTCGAATGCCGCGTAGGAAATGGCAAGCTGCTTATTTGCTCGCTCGACGCGGATAAGGTGCTAGATACACCGGAAGGAAAACAGTTTTTGTCCAGTGTAATCAAATATATGGAATCAGAGCAGTTCAAGCCGCAGTACGAAGCCAGCGTGACAGAGCTGCTGGAGCTTATTCAATAAAAGTAGTTTAGGGTAAAAAGAATAACCGCTTGCCTTCTCTGGAATGGCAAGCGGTTATTTTTTGCTTACCCGCGAAGACCGTCGCATAGAATCGACACGACACGGTCTGGAAAAGTACCGCCGTCCCCGGTCGCTTGCAAAATGCCAATAAGCAGCATTTTGATATCCTCAAGGCGAGCATCCGCCCGAACGGAGCCGTTTTGCTTGGCACGGGCGAGCAGCTTGTCGATCCCTTGCCAAAAATCTCGCGCAACGTCCGAACGACCAGCCTCTACATTCAGACTGCTGACAAGGGCATCGGTGATCGCCTTGTTTGCAATCCCCTCGCGTATAATGGTTGCAAAATATTGAAAGAACGCTTCGCCCGGATCGTCGTGGTCAAGCCATTGCTGGGCTTCTTCCATAAGCCGCGCCTTGTGGCTGACAATGACGGCCCCAAACAAATCTTCCTTCGTTGGAAAATGCCGATAGACGGTTCCTACCCCCACACCGGCACGCCTTGCGATTTCATCCATCGAGACGGAGATGCCTTCGGTCATAAAAACCTGATGGGCGATATGGAGCAGATGATCCCGATTTTTTTGGGCATCTGCCCGCAATGCCTTCTCGGGGGGAGCGGCGATGAAGGACACTGTAGGGTCAGCGTCTCCAGCTGGAATATTTTTTTTAGACATTTTTGAATAACACCTCTTTATAAATATTACATCAATAGCGATTTGTTGACAAACGGAGAATGTTCTCCGTATAATAATAAAAACGGAATACATCCTCCGTTTATGATGAGAAAGTGGGAGATTAAAAACATATGCAAAATTCACCGAGCAAAAGCGCGCTGTTGGTCATGGATATGCAAAATAGCGTTGTGTCGCGGTACGCAGCTGGCGCGGGGGCACTGCTTCCGTTCCAAAAAGCGATTGAAGCGGCACGCAGCCACGCTATTCCTGTTATTTACGTACGTGTTGCTTTTCGTGCAGGTTATCCCGAGATTAGTGCTAGAAACAAAATGTTTGGGGGCATTGCCAGTCGATCCGGAGGTGTGGCGGCTCCAGAAGCGATGATGCAGATTCATGAAGCCGTGCAGCCTCAAGAAGGCGAGCCGATTGTGACGAAGGTTCGAGTGAGCGCGTTCGCCGGAAGTGACCTTGAGGTCATCCTTCGCTCCCAACAAATCGACACACTCATTCTTAGCGGTATTGCCACAAGCGGCGTCGTTCTATCGACATTGCGGGAAGCAGCAGATAAAGATTTTGCCCTTACGGTGCTTTCCGACGCCTGTATCGATGCTGACCCCGAGGTTCATCGCGTGTTAACCGAGAAGGTGTTCCCCCAACAGGCCGAGGTAGTATCTGTCGAGACGTGGGTGGCTTCTTTAACCAACTAATGTTCATATGCAGGAGAACGAGCTTTTCTTTAAAAGGTATTTCTTGCTATAGAACTTGTGGATTGCGGTTCTCAAAAACCCAACCCCAAACTGCGAAGGGCGCCCGGATGGGTGCCCTTTGCTTTCGCTTTATAGAGGAAACGTTAAATCGTATCCTAAGTAAGGGCAAGTTTTGATATAATGAGCCCAGGAGGGGGTAGAACATGCACACAATAGAGAGCTTAATGAAGCAATTAGAGCAGCTTGGCATTGACGGCCAAGGAACGCTGCTCGTCCATTCATCGATGAAAAGCATGGGGCCAGTCGAGGGTGGCGCAGACACCGTTCTGGATGCGTTCACCGCCTATATGAAGGATGGGCTGTTGGTGCTGCCCACCCATACTTGGTCCTACATCAATGCGGATAATCCGAAATTTTACGTGGATCAGTCGCCTTCCTGCGTCGGAATTTTGCCCGAGCTTTTTCGCAAGCGGCCTGGTGTGGTGCGTTCATTGCATCCCACTCATTCGGTGGCAGCATTAGGCCTGGATTCAATAGAGTTCACAAACGATGATCATCATTTCGATACTCCCTGCGCTAGAGGCTCTGCATGGGGAAAGCTGCTTGACCGAAGAGCGACGATATTGCTGGTTGGGGTCGATTTAAAGCGCAACACCTTTATTCATGGAGTCGAGGAATGGGTGGACATACCGGGCAGGCTGACGGATGGCCATGAGATGCTGTTCACGGTATTGCCCGATGGAACAGAAATTTCTGTCCCTTCCCGCCGGCATTGCGGGCTGTCGTGGTCGCAGCATTTTTGGAAGGTAGACGATGTGCTTGAAAGTAAAGGCGCCATGCATAAAGGGCGGCTAGGCGATGCCGATGTAAGGGTCTGTGATGCGGCTGCGCTAGCGGAAGTAATAACGGAAATGCTCAAGGAAAATCCGGATTTGTTCTCGGATAATCATCCATTGGATCATGAATAGGAGTGAAAGAAAGGGCCGTCCGGCAACGGCTGGCCCTAAGGCAAGACCCTCGTAACACTTTCGGAATTTCTCCCCAAAACAACGTTTTCTCTTCCCATAGCTCAAATATGAAACGTTCAAGCATCGGCAATACAAAGGAATGTATGAAGAAATAGGACAGAGGTTGGCTGGACTGCCATTGTGTGGGCTAGCTCACGGTCTTGACTGTATGATAAGATGTGGTTAATTTAACCAAACCTATTTGATAATATCGTAGCTGTCGAATCAAAAAAGGAGAAAATTTGTGAGCCCATTAGCATGGTATGATCTCTTTTTATTCATCCTCTTGTTTGTCGTATATATTTATGTTTTTGCTACCGTTAGGATTACGAACTTACATAAGGTGTATTTCTTATTTCATTTTTTAATGATGCTTTGGCCGGTGTGCCAATTTGCTACAGATCTGACTGACGATCCGCAGTTACAGTTGTTTTATGTAAATATGTCTTTTGTGGCCCTCTCCTTGTTGGGAAGCGGTTGGCTTCTGCTCACGATCTTTCTTACCGGGAATGCAGACAAGCTGGGAAATAGGAGACTATTTTTATTATTTGCGCCTGCGGTTATTGCAGCAGTTGGTGTCATTATAAATCCGTTTAATCTTTTTGTAGCTCCGATGAGGGGCGGTTACGTCGATAGAGCATATGGCATATGGTTCTGGATTGTGATCGCTATTCTATTGAGCTACTTTTTTGCTTCTCTCTTTGTTTTGTTTGGGGCATTACATTCTTCAAGAACGTCACCCATGATCAAAAATCAAGTGAAGATTACGCTGTGGGGCATATTCGTGCTGGCCACTTTTGCCGGTATTGACGCTATTCTTAATGTGGTGTTAAAGCAGTGGCTGCCGATCATTCCAGGATTTACTTCTCTAGGCATTTTTCTTTCAGATTTATTTTTCGTATATGTCATTAAAAAATACAATGTGTTTGATCTTGTTTCCATCGCCCATGAGGACGTCATCAATACGATTCCATATGGAATCCTTGTATTAGATGAGAATGAATCCATTATTGAAGTTAACAAAGCTTTACGATCGTCTATGGATTTAAATGTGGGTGACTATTTTGATATGGAGACGTTTCTTGGCACTGTTCATGTAGAGGGCAGCAGCAAGGAATTTCTGGAGCGTTATAAGCAAAAGGAAAATACGTTGTCTCAAATTGAAATCGTCGCCCAGCGCGATATCGAACGTCATTTTATTGTACAAGCTTCCCCAATTGTTGATTCTTACCCGATGCAAATCGGCCATATTATTACGTTCCAGGATGTCTCGCAAGAGCGCTTTTATGTTCAAGAAATGAATCGGCAAAATGAGATCCTCCAGGAGCGCAATCATTCACTGGATCGCATCCGTAATGAGTTATCTGAAGCTAATCGAAAGCTTGAAGAATTAGTTCTTACGGACAGTTTAACCAACTGCTACAATCGCCGTTATTTGACCCAACAGTTGACTCATGAGGTTATAACCAATATTCAATATAAAACGCCATTTTCACTCATCCTGTTTGATATTGATTTCTTTAAAGCGATCAATGACCGCTTTGGGCATGTAATTGGGGATGAAGTTCTTTATCGTACGGCTCAAGCCGTCAAACAATCCATTCGCGGTACCGATATTTTAGCCCGATATGGGGGGGAAGAATTTATGATCTACCTTCCGCATACTAAGCGCCAGTTGGCAGAGCAATTAGCGGAACGAGTGAGATTAGCGGTAGAGTCGAACTACATTTTGGTAGATCATGAAGTTAAGCAGGTTTCGATAACGGTAAGCGTGGGCATTTTATCCATTGAGGACTTTGATCATGAGCATGTGCCGGACAATCCGGAAGGCTATTTAATTCAACTTTTTGCTGCAGTAGATAGAGCCCTTTACCAAGCGAAGCAAAATGGACGCAATCGGATCGAATTCGCAGATTTCCAAAGTGTTTCTAATCCTAAGCTGAAGCAATTGTATTGAATAATTATTTGATTTAATTGGGAGAATCAACAGCAGGGCGTTTCGGATATTATATTGAAATAGATGCCTTACGACGGGACACTATAGCAAAAAAATGAGATCGCTGCCTTCGCAGATGGTCTCATTTTTTTGCTATAGTAACGGGCAGTATTCTGTGGGGGACCATAAATATTAGAACTGATGAAGAACAGAGAAAAGGAATATTGGAATGTAGAAAAGTTCCAACGAGGAGGCAAAAGTACAACAATAGTCTTCAGGGTGGAATGATTTTTTCGCGTTTATGGCACGAATTGACTTTGATTCTGTAGGTGAGGTATACTTTTCGTGTATCAGAAAAAGGGTTTTTTATTAAAATTTGGATGAATTAGGCTTAGATTGATTTCGGAATGAGCGGGTTTCTCTTCGTCAATTTTCACTAGTTTTGTCCCTGGCCGAATCGTAGATTACCACACGTATTCTATATGTTGGAAGGAGATGGTGGCATTGAATTCAAGAGGCACGATCGAGCAGAAGATGCTTACACCGGAGTTTAAACAGAATCCCTACCCCGTCTATGAAAAATTACGAGCCAGCAATCCTATTTTTAAGCAGTTTTTCCCGAATGGCCATTATGGCTGGATCGTAACCAAATATGAGGACGCCGTGGAAGTGCTCAAGGACCCGCGTTTTATTAAAGATATAGCTAAAGTCAGCAGTATTGAGCAAAAGAGTGTAATAGGAAAAAATATGCTGTTCTCGGATCTGCCGGATCATAAACGCTTACGTAGCTTTGTGCAAAAAGGCTTCACTCCCCAAATCATTGCGGGGAAGCGAGAACACATCCAGAAAATAGCCGATGAGCTTCTCGATGCGGTGGCCGCTGGACCTACCATGAATCTGATTGACGATTATGCGTTCCACCTTCCTATTATTGTCATTTGCGAAATACTAGGTATTCCTGCTGAGGATCGTGAGCAATTTCGAAGCTGGTCAAATTCCATTATTGAAGTCTCCTTTGAGGAGAGCAGCCGGGAAGCCTCTTTGCAGGCCCAAGATGAATTCGTAGCTTATCTTAAAGAGCGGTTTGACTTTGTACGGGAAAACCCTTCAGATGACTTGATCAGCCAACTGGTGGTCGCGGATGAAAGTGGGGATCAGTTAACGGAAGGAGAATTATATGGGGTCATTACCCTGCTCATTATTGCTGGGCATGAAACAACGGTCAACCTGATCGGCAATGGCGTGCTTGCCCTGTTGGAACACCCGGAGCAGCGCGAGCAGCTGTTGCAGCATCCGGAATACATTCATGGCGCTATTGAAGAAATGCTCCGCTACAACGGGCCTGTCGAATTTAGTACGGGTCGCTGGGCAAGCGAGGATCTGGAATTCAAAGGCCATATGATGAAGAAAAATGACATGGTCATCGTAGCGCTTGATTCTGCGAACCGTGATCCCGAGCATTTTAGCCAGCCCGATGTATTCGATATATCCCGGGGCAAGAGCCAGCACCTGGCGTTTGGCAAAGGAATTCATCTCTGCCTGGGCGCGCCTCTCGCAAGGCTGGAAGGAGAAATCGCCATCAATACGCTGCTTCGGCGCTTCCCGAGGCTTGAGCTTCAGGCTAATATCGCCGATTTGGAATGGAGACCGGGGATGATTGTGCGCGGAGTTAAAGAAATACCGCTGTCCATTTAGAGCGGCTAACCACATGTTATGTTTTCACGGCTGCCTGCGGGCAGCTTTATTCTTTTTTCACATTTCGGCCCTTTAGTAGAAATGCCATCCGGACGGGTATTTAACTTTGCGGATCATGAAGAAAATGACTTCGCTGTCATGGAAAAAAAGTAAATAAGGCTCAATAGAGCTGAACCGATACCACTTAAGGTGGCCGACTATAATAGTCGGTCGCCTTTTTTATTTCCTATTTTGGCACTCCCCAAAAAGTTATTGTTGTTTGGTTGTATAGACGGCTATGTCATTTGCCCTTAAGATAAAGCTATTCTATTCATGAATTAATGCACGCTTTGAGTTTGAGCAACAAACGGGGGTGTAGGATGAACGGAAATTTTAAGCTTAGCCCTATGCGGGCTTCCACATTTTTACGGAAATTATCTATTAAGCATCGACTATTAATTGCCTTCCTGATTACCTCGCTCCTGCCTGTCGTCTCCGTAGCACTTTATTCAAACCTTAGATATGAGGCGTCTATTTCAGAAAAACTAAGCACATCCACCCTTCAAGTGTTGTCCGAATCCGCGACGAATGCATCCAGAGAACTTGCGCAATACGAGACCCTTAGTGAATCCATTATTATAAACAGCCTGATACAAAGCGGGCTCCAGCATATGAACAGCATGACGGATTTTGAGAAATACGGCTTGCAGACCGATATTAAAGATGCTCTGGGGGAGCAAGTCTTTCGCCTAAGCAATATTTCGAATGTTGTGATTTTGACTAATGAGAGCGACATCTTTTTTGATCTGGGATATGAATGGTATCCGAAAAACCAAATCGCGGATTCCCTGCAAGGCATAACGGAAACGGCTGGCAACATAAAGTGGACGTATCTGCATTCCAACCGGGGCTCGGATAAAATTGCTTTGAGCCGCATTATTTTTTCCCAGGATAATCTGAATCAAACGTTGGGCTACCTCGTTATCGTCATTGATGAAAAGGTGTTCTCGCGCAATACTTTTGAGCATGTGGACCTTGGAAAAGGAGGCAGGCTCTACATTACGGATCATAGCGGCGTCGTCGTGTCCTCCGTGTCGTCTTCGATTCCCCATGGGCAGACGTATAACCAGCAAGAAGTATTTAGCGCCATGATGTCCAATGGGCCCAGCAAAACCTTTTATGCGAAAGTCGATGGGGAACGCGTACTTGTAGGCAGCGCCTATATCCGGTCAGCAGACTGGCATATGATTGGCCTGATTCCGCATTCGTATATCATTTCGGAGCTTTCTGCGATTAGAGGAAGCTTGCTGTATATTTGCTTGTTCATCCTGCTGCTAGCCGGACTGCTGGCCATGTGGATTTATCGCAGCATTAATCGGCCGATGCGCGATTTGCTCCAATATGCGACCCAAATTAAGCTTGGCAGGCTGGAAACCCGGCTCGGTCCGACACATTCCGACGAAATGGGGCGGTTATCCGAAACGATCAATCAAATGGTCGCACGGCTCAAAATGCTGATTTATCAAGTCGAAGAGGAGCAGCAGGCGAAGCGCGAGGCAGAGCTGAAGATGCTTCAAGCTCAAATCAACCCTCACTTTCTGTTCAACACGTTAAATTCCTTGAAATGGAGCGCAATGATGAGCGGGAACGAAAATGTGGAGCAAGGGATCGCGTCTTTATCCGAGCTGCTTCATAATACGATTTTGGATACGGAAGAAATGATTACGCTGGAGAAGGAAATCGACAACTTAATGCATTATGCCGTCATCCAGCGCATGAGATATGGCGACTCGTTTAAACTCGCATGCCGCATGAGCGATGATCAGCTTTATCAATGCCAAGTTCCGCGCTTCATTCTTCAGCCGATTGTAGAAAATTCAATCTTGCATGCGGGCAGCGGGGAAGGCCGCAGAGTACATATTACCGTAGACGGCTCAATTAACGAGGGCAGGCTGCTGCTTCAAATTTCCGATGATGGCAAAGGCTTCGATATGGCCGAGGTGCAGGAGCGGAAGCATTCCCATGACAAGCTGTCAGGGATAGGGATGAGCAATGTAGAAGAGAGAATACGCCTTCATGTAGGAAAGCAATACGGGATTAAAATCTCAAGCGAGCCAGGTCGCGGGACGCAAACGTTAATCAGCTTGCCAATGACGATGAAGGAAGGGGTAGAACATGTATAAAGTCATTATCGTAGATGATGAGATGATCGTTCGTCATGCTGTCAAAACCATCATTAAATGGGAGGATAGCCGCTTCGAATACGCAGGCTCTGCTTCGAGCGGGGTATCGGCGATGGAGCTCGTAAGAAGAACCAAGGCGGATATCGTCATTACCGATATTAAAATGGCTGAAATGGATGGCCTTAAGCTGATTAAAAGCTTGCTGGCGGACGGATTTAAAGGCGAAGTTCTCGTCTTAAGCAACTATAATGATTTTGATCTCGTGCGCGAGGCGCTCAAGTTCGGCGCCTACGATTATATGCTCAAGCTTACGTTGAAGACCGAAACGTTTATGCAGACGCTTGAAGAAATGGCGGCTAAGCTGGATGCCAAACAGAGTTATTTTCAACCCCAGACAACGACTGCAGAGCAGGCCGATGGCGAGCTGGTGCAGCTGTATGATTTGTTGAAAAAGCATGATCAAGCTGAGCAGCCTCAGCTGAACGGGAATATTTTTAATCAAAAGGAAAGGCAAGCGATCTCTCGGCTACAAGGCTTATGCTGTTATACATTTACGCTAAATATGCTAGAAGGCGAGCGCGCTAATCATCAAACGCTAGACTTTCATGAAACGTTAGAGAAGCTTGCCGAGGGGCTGTTCCCGAACAAGCATTTTTTATTTGTATTTCATCCCCGCCCGAACCGTTACACCTTAATCATCTCCACTCCCTTGCTCCAAAATATTGTCGATCCTGAAGAAATAGCCCAACGTTTGATTAAGCTGTCGGAAATGTATTATGGCCAAGTGATTAGCGTCATTTATGGGCAGCCAGCAACGTCATTTAAACATCTCATCGAGCAAATGAGCTTAAATAGGCAGGCCGAGGCGCTTCGCTTTTATACGGCGTATCAAGCAGGGTGCCAGTCCAATACCAGGCTAGCCGCAGATACGAATGAGCGGTTTCGTGAAGCAGAAGCCCAGCTGCGGGAGTGCTTGCGCGGCTCTGGCGATGGCGCGATTGAACGGTGGGTGGAAAAAGCTTTTTTATTAATGGAATCCGCCGCCGAGCATGGCATTCATTCGAAATCGCTGAAGCGCATAGTAGCAGGGGGCATTTGGGGGCTTTCTAATGCGGCAGCCTTGCAAATGGACACGCCTTGGAACGAGAAGGGCTGGATTGAAAAAGTCGAAGCAGCGGACTCTGATTCCAGCTTAAAGCTGATCATTAAAGAGCTTTCGGATGAAATTCTGGACTCTTTAGGACAAGGAGCGCAGCTTGCTGCATCCACTTCTACCTTGCGCCAGGAAATACGGCAAGCGTTGGCCTACTTAAATAAACATTTTGCGGATCGCGTGTCGATTTCGGATGTAGCCTCCTATGTGGGACTGTCTGAGCCGTATCTTTGCCAGCTGTTCAAGGCAGAAACGGGGAGCAGCATTTTGACCAGGCTCAATGAAATCCGCATGAACAGAGCCTATGACATGCTCCTGTCCGGCAAGTATCTTGTGAAGCAGGTTGCCATTGAGGTGGGCATTCCAGATCCGTTTTATTTTAATCGCCTATTTCGAAAACGCTACGGCCATCCCCCGAAAAATGTAAAAAGCATGCCGCCCGTCTAATCATGAAAATCTTAAAATTGTCCATACTCATCCGCTCTTTTGTTCATTTAGCGACGCTCCTTGCGAACTTATAATGAAGTTCATTACAAATGAAAGGGGTCACTAAATCAATGAAAAAAAACAATGGGTTTGCTTTTGCAGCTGTAGCGATCGCCCTTACTACGACGTTAGCCGGCTGCGGATCGGGCAACAGTCCGAGCAATGAAGCGACACCGCCATCCTCTGCCGCCCCATCGGCTTCGGATACAGCTGCTGCATCCCCGTCTGAGGGTGCTTCGCCAGCAAGCGGCAAAACGTTTGAAAATCCAGAGCTGGACGTTGCCGTCTTCCAAGGCGGCTATGGCCGGGAATTTTGGGATAGCGCTGCCGAGGCGTTTATGCTTGATTACCCCGGGACTAAAATCAACATTACCGCCAGCCCGAAAATCGGCGAGCTCATTCGGCCAAAAATCGTTGCGGGCAATCCGCCCGATTTTATGTACATTTCCGGCAGCGACAATACGCCGCTTGTGAACGGGCTGATTAAAGACAAAGCGCTGCTTGATTTGACGGAAGTATTCGAGGAATTGACGCCAGAGGGCACCCCGCTTAAGGATAAAATTCTCGATGGTGTTCTGAATTCCCGGGCAACGTCCCCGTATGATGATGGCAAAGTGTATTTGGCCCCTTATAACTTTGGCGTCATGGGCCTGTGGTATAACAAAGCGCTGTTTGAGGCGAAAGGGATGACGCCGCCTAAAACATGGGATGATTTCTTTGCGGCAAATGCGGCGGCTAAAGAGAATGGACGCGCTTTATTTACGTACCAAGGCATTTATCCAGGCTACCTGGAGGAAATGATCGTTCCTGCCATTTATGCAGCGGGCGGCACGGAAGCGCTGAACCAATTTTTCGACTACGATCCTGAGTTTTGGAAAAGCGACACATTTAAGCAGGTATGGGGCCTCATGGAGAAAATCGCAACCGAAGACAATGCATTGATGACGGGCACCGTTGCGCTTAACCATACGCAATCGCAGACAGCGTTCCTTCAAGGCAAAGCGATGTTTATTCCAAACGGCAGCTGGTTTGAGGATGAAATGAAGGATGCGCCGCGCGAGGAAGGGTTCAGCTTCGGTTATTTAGGCGTTCCTTCGTTTGGATCAGACAAACCGGTATCCGCCCTGACGAATGTGGAAACGGTAGTCATTCCGGCGAAGGCTAAAAATCCAGAGCTTGCCAAAGAATTCCTCAAGTACTTGTACACAGATAAGATCGTCCAGCTCAATGGCGACAAGGCTAAAGCAGTTATGGCGGTCAAAGGCGCGCCGGATCTCGTTAAAGCGTATATTACGGAGACAACCTACAACGTTTATAAGGCGGCGGATGACGGCATGCTTGCGGTTAATGGCGCCTTTAAGCCGGTGGCCAAAGGCAGCAAGTTCAACCCTAGTGATGAAGTTTATAAGCCATTTTCCTCGATTATGAGCAAGCAGATGACGTTGGATGAATATGCTGCCAAGCTGTATAAGGTGTATTCGGAAATTCAGAAGGAGCTGGAGGCTGCTGGAGCCTAACGGGCGGCAGATAGCATGTTGTAGGCGGTAGGCGGCAGGCGGGATGAGATGAGGGTTTACCTCAGGCTCATCCTTTTTTATATCTCATAATTCATAAACCTGAAGGATTTTATGATTTCCTGCATTTTTCGATGAACAGCTAAAAATCCTCTATATGAATCTGCCTTTTTGTTCATTTGGTTAACGCTCTTATGAATTTATACTGAAGCTCAACTGGCAAACCCAGCTTGTAGACCAGCTTGCGCTCCAAATGATGTGGCTTCGCCGTCTCATTCAAAGATCGACAGATTTTCGATTGGAGAGGGGCTGATGAGCATGTAGCGATATCTGGAAATGCAATATGAAAAAAGGAAGGCAATCCATTGCTCCATTGTTCAGCTTTGCGTCTGAATCAAATACATGTGGGAGGAAGCAATAGAATGAAAAAACGCATGTCAGGCTTATTGGTATTGCTGATTTTATGTTCCTCTATTTTCATGATTGGGCCGGTGGCGGTAAGTGCAGCAAATACGACGTATTATATTGATTCTGCTGGTGGGAATGATGCGAATAATGGCACCTCGACCACTACTGCTTGGAAAACGCTAACGAAAGTGAATGCGACGACATTCCAGCCGGGTGACCAAATTTTGTTTAAATCGGGCGGGGTATGGAACGGGCAGCTGTGGCCTAAAGGCTCAGGAGCAGCAGGGTCTCCTATCAAAATCGATAAATATGGCGGAACCGCAAAGCCGATTATTAACGGTGGCGGAACGCAGAGGGATTATCAAGCGACGGGCGCCGTCATGCTGCGCAACCAGCAGTATTGGGAAATCAGCAATCTTGAAGTGACGAATGACGACAACTTTAACGTAGATTTAGTAACGACTACTTATGCAAACAGCAAGCCCACCAACATAAGAGACGGCATTCTGGTTGTGCTGGATACGAATCAAGTGGCGGCAGGCGGCGACACGATCATGGATCATATTTATATTCATGATAATTACGTGCATGATGTCGATAGCCCGAACGAATGGCCGAACCAGTATGGCAACGCCTCGTTCAATGGCGGCATTATGTTTTATGTCATTGGCGCTTTAAAGGCCAACATGACGTTCAATGATGTCAGGATTGAAAATAACACCATCGAGAAGGTCGATCTGCTCGCCATTGCCAATTTCAATTACACGACGACAACGGCGTTCCAAGACGAAATCGAACCGTATAACTTGTGGCAAACGAATATTTATATCGGACACAACTACATGCGCAATATAGGCCAAGGCGCAATTGATGTATGTGATGCGAAGGGGGCAATTATCGAATACAACGTCGTAGATGGCTGGTCCAAGCGCTATAACGCGGAAAGCGCAGGCATTTATCCGTGGAAATCTCAAAATGTAACGTTCCAAAACAACGAGGTTTACGGCGGGCCGACGACGACGGGGGCGAATAACGGAGATGGAACCGCCTTTGATTTTGATTCGCCCAACAGCAATATCGTCTATCAATTCAACTATACCCATAACAACCCCATGGGCTGGATGTCTTATCTGGGCCGAAGCAGCAATAATATTGCCAGATACAACATCAGTGACGATAACGCTGCCTATTTAATCAAGTTTGGCTGGTTCGACGTCGATAGCTCGGCTGCGTATTTCCTGAACAACGTCTTTATTTATAACGGCGGCGTAACGAAATTTACGAATTCCAACGCTAACCTTGCCTCTACTTATTTCAAAAGTGTGCCGTATTATTTTTACAATAACGTTTTTTATGACAAAAATACCCCTTCCTCCAGCTTTTGGCCGAGCAGCTCCGGCAGCTATGGAACGGCTGTATTTAGAAACAATGCGTTTTATGTAACTACCGGCAGCCATGCGGCTGGCGAACCGAATGATCCAGCGAAGGTGATTGCGCCGCCTCAAATGGTTAACCCGGGGCAAGCGCCGACCTTAGGAGCCAACGGCTTTACAAGCGGCGCAACCGTATGGGATGGCTACAAGCTGCAAGCCACTTCTCCACTCATTAATGCCGGTTATAATGTGCCGCAATTAGGAACGACCGATTTTTATGGAAATGCCTTATTTAATGGGGCGGCTCCGGATATTGGCGCTTTTGAATCGACCGTCATAGGCGGCGGAGGCGGTGGACCGACATCAGTCACGGTAGGTGGAACGGTAACGGCGAGCTCCACAAGCAGCCCGTCAGGAGAAGAGAAGGAAAAAGCCTTTGATGCGAATATTTCGACCAAATGGCTCATCACAACCGGAACAGGCTGGATTCAGTACAAATTTGTAACCGGTGTCTCTCATATCGTGACCTCGTATGCGATAACGTCCGCTAACGATGTGCCGGCGAGGGACCCGAAAAACTGGACGCTGCAAGGCTCGAACGACGGAACGAACTGGACGACGCTGGATACACGCACGAATGAAGCATTTGCCACCCGTTTCTTGACCAAGACGTATACGTTCAGCAATTCAACTGCTTACTCGTATTATCGCTTGAACGTAACGGCGAATAGCGGCGGTGCAGCACAACTGCAGCTCGCTGAGATCGGTTTATTCACTTAAAAAGGAAGGCAGTGGCCGCCGTTTATCGTTCAAATATAGGAAAGGATATGATTTTCCCATCCATTCTCTATATTTCTCGGAATGAAACGAGCTGCGCCGCCAAAGGACGGCGACAGCCGTTTCACCTTGAAATATAGGAAAGGATATGATGTTTGCATCCATTCTCTATATTTCTCGGAATGAAACGCGCCGTGCCGCCAAAGGACGGCGACAGCCGTTTCACCTTAGCATGGCGGCTTCTGCAAATCAATAATACGCCCATAGTAGACCATTGTGCTGCAAAAGCAAAAGGACAGCAAGCATGAGCGCAGTACGTGCAGCAAGGGGAAGGAATGAAAACGATGACCATGAAAACCAAAAGAACCTTTTTCATCCTCGTATGTTTATTGCCAGGACTGTTGCTATTCTCTTTGTTTAAGGTGTATCCTACGTTTCAAATTTTTCAAAAGTCGCTGTACCTGTGGACGGGGTTAAGTGATGAGCCGAAATATATCGGGCTTAAAAATTTTACGGATATGCTTCACGATGAGACGTTCCTGCTGTCCATGCGCAATACGGGCTTCTTAATGCTGGTCGTGCCGATTATTACGATTATGATCGCTTTAATTAATGCCTCTATCTTAACGCAATCGAAGCTCAAGGAACGCGGCTTTTACCGCACCGTTTTCTTTTTCCCAAGCATTCTTTCGTTCGTTGTTATCGCTATCCTGTGGTCCTTTATTTATCACCCTACGATGGGCTTTGTGAACACTGGCCTAGAGATGATTGGACTTGGGGAGTGGGCGAAGCCGTGGCTGGGCGATCAGCGCACCGTCCTTTGGGCATTGGCGATTACCTTGATCTGGCAGGCGGCCGGGTATTACATGGTCATGTATATGGCAGGGATCGACAGCATTTCGCCGGAGCTTTATGAAGCTGCCGACCTTGATGGGGCAACCCGCATACAGCAATTTTTCCGCATTACGATTCCGATGCTGTGGGAGATTATTCGCGTCACGATTATTTTCAGCATTAATGGGGTCCTTAGCATTAGCTTTATCATTGTTTCGATTATGACGGGGGGCGGGCCCGATCGGCATTCGGAAGTTGTGATGACTTATTTATATGCCCAAGCTTTCACGAACTCGAATTTTGGCTATGCGATGGCGATCGGGGTTGTCGTATTTGTCATTTCGATGCTGCTCGCGCTTGTGAGCAATAAATTAACGGAAAGGGGATCGTATTAACATGCCCGCTTTGACAGCCATTCCGGGGAAAATCGTTCTTCGCCTCTTTCTGCTCGTGCAGGCGCTCTTAGTCGTCTATCCGCTTGTCTGGAATGTACTGGCGTCCTTCAAAACCAATACGGAGGTTATGGGAAGCCCTTGGCGGCTGCCGTCGAGCCTAAATTGGAGCAATTACGTTCATGCTTTTACGACGGCGAAAATGGGCGACTACATGATCAACTCCGTTATTATCGTTCTATTATCGATGGCGGTGCTGCTGCTTGCGGCGGTTCCCTCTGCCTATGTGCTGGGGAGGATGAAATTCCGCTTGCGTGGATTTATAGCGCAATTTTATATGGCAGGGCTGTTTATTGGGGGCGTTTATATTATTGTGCCGCTGTTCATTTTAATGAATGAATGGCATATGCTCGATAATCGCTTTTGGTTAAGCACCGTTTATGCGACAGGCAGCTTGCCTTTTTCTATTTATTTGCTCACCGGCTTCATGAAGTCGATTCCGCACGATTACGAGGAAGCGGCCATGATGGATGGCTGCAGCTATTTTGGCATTTTGCTGCGCATTATTGTGCCGATGGCCCGGCCGGGCATTATTACGCTGACTGTCTTCAGCTTCTTCGACTTTTGGAATGAATACGTGCTGGCGATGACCTTCATTACGAGCGATAGCAAGAAGACGATTCCGGTTGGCTTGTCTAATCTGATGCAAATCCAGCAATTTGCTACCGATTGGGGCTCCCTTTTCGCCGGCCTAGTCATTGTGCTTGCACCAACCATTCTCGTGTACGCGCTGCTGCAAAAAAAATTAACGAATGGCATGTCGCTTGGCGGAGTGAAGGGCTGAGTGAAGGGCCGAGTGAAAGGCGGAGTGAAAGGCGGAGTGCAGCTTTAACTGAGAGGAACAGGGGATATCGGATGCGAATGGAGGAGACGGATGAATCGGAGAGGGTCTAACCAAATGTTTTTCAACACGGTTAAGTCTCGAATTGTGCTATTTGCTGTCGTTATTGGAGTAGTGGCGGTTATTTCAGTCGCAGGGTTCGCAGCCTTGTTGCCCTCCGAGCCTCAAGGAGAGGAGATCATCCTAGAGGTGGGCGGCTTGCCTGTCACCGAAGCCGAATTTCTGCTTTATATGGAGAAGGAAAAAGGGGCCGTCACCAACTATTTCAACGTAACCTATGGGGCCGAAGATAGTGAAGCCTACTGGACGGAAACGTTCGGAGAAGAGCGTCCGATTGATAAGCTTAGACAGCAAGCAATGGACGAGGCTGTCAAAGGAAAAACCTTGCAGCTGCTGGCCGTAGAGCATGGGCTTGTGGCAGACAGCTCCTTTCGAAGCTTCGTTGAACGTTGGGAGAAGAACAATGCAGAGCGTGGCGAAAGCAAAGAGCAGGGGAAGGCGATTTTTGGCCTGGCCCAATACGATCTCAGCCAATATTATTTCTATTCCTTAAGCCAATTAAGGCTGGACTTTGAGGAGAAGCTGGGAGAAGGGGCATTAAAGGTAACGAAGGACGAAGTGAAGGACCGTTATCAATTCCATGCTGCAAAGTTTGAAAATCAAACCCAAATTACCTTTAATGAACTGTCCGTCTCCTACAGCAAGGAAGAACGGGAAGCGGCAGGCGAGAAAATAAAGCTGGCTCTTAAGCAGCTAGACTCCGGCACGCCTTTTGCAGAAGTGGGGAGGAAGTACGGCAAAGACGGCGTACGCCAGAGCTCGCTCGTTCTAGAGCAGCAAGCCTCTCCGCTCAAGGCCGATACCTTGCTGAAGCAGGCTGCTGAAACATTAAGGGTTGGCGAGCATTCTGCCATTATTGATCAGGGCAGCAGCTTCTCCATTATTCAGCTGATCGACAAAAATGAACAGTATGCGGTTCCCCTTGCGAGTCTGGAGTCCCAGCTGCAAAGCGAAGTGCTTCATCATAAATTCGAGCGTTATTTTGAGGAAAAGGTAAAAGCAGTGGACATTGCTGTAAATCAAGAAGCCTTTGATCGGTTGAAGGCAGGAGCGTGAACAGCCAAATAGGAGTAGGAACAGCTGCGAAAGGACATGAATAGCCAGAAAGGAGTAGGAACAGCCGCGAAAGGACATGAATAGCCAGAAAGGAGTAGGAACAGCCGCGAAGGGACATGGATAGCCAGAAAGGAGTAGGAACAGCCGCGAAGGGACATGGATAGCCGCACAGGAGCATGAATTGCTAAACAGGAACATGAACAGCCACACAGGTGTTTAAAACGCCAAATAGGAACACGGACAGCCAAACTTGCTGCGTGTTTATTCAAGACTAATCTCATCTGATGATTCAAGGAAAGGGGAACCTTAATTTGCGATTGTAACTGAGAGCACTGTAGCTCAGAGCGCTTTAGCTGAAGCACTGTAGCTGAGAGCACTGTAGCTGAGAGCAAGTTAGCTGAAGCACTGTAGTTGAGAATTCGAAGCTCGGGATGCTCACTGCTTTTTTGGAGGACTGAGGTTCCGCTATTCTGGCTTTTGACCCGATTTCTGGCCTTAAGCGGACAGGAAATCCGTTATTGCCCTCCGTACCCCGCCAAAATGGCCGATTGTGGAGCATTAGCGTCTCCTGAGTCCGCAGCCTGTGCCATAACCCTGATTTTGTTGAAATAGCGTCTGCTGTGTCCGCCGAGTCTAGCTTTGTGCCGGGTGCAAACCCCGAATCCCCGAATCCCTGAAACCCTGAATCTCTGAAACAAAGAGCATGAAGCTACCTTACGGTATGTATGATCACTTAGACAAGGGGTGGCATATATCAAAGCCCTTTCTCCAGACGTTTAACGTAAAACGAGGCTGTCCCGGAGGTCATTTCTGACCTCACGAGACAACCTCGTTTCTTTTGCCTACCCTGCCTATCCTCTTAGCGAGGAAAGCTTAACGTCCAGATAGAGCTGTAACAAATGCGCTCAAAGGAGCAGCCGGACGTCCAAGCAGCGTTTCCAGATCATTGCTCTCTACATCGAGGGAGCCTTCACGGATTGCGCCTTGCATATCCACAAACATCGCTACGACAAAATCAGGCAATCCGGCTTGAGTCAATGCTTGGCCGAATGCAGCATCGTCTACATCCACGACGTTGATCTCTTTGCCCAACGCTTCGCCAGTGATAGCAGCCAGCTCAGCTTGCGTACGAGGCTTGCCCGACAGCTCGTAAACGGTATTGTCATGTCCTTCGCCAGCCAGAACAGCCGCCGCCGCTTCGGCATAATCACTGCGCAATGCCCAGCCTGTACGTGCAGCGCCTGCGGCATTCAGCCAAGGAGCTCCATGAATGGCGCCTTGCACGCTGCCTGCTTCGTTTTCAACATACCAATTGTTCCGCAGCAGCGAATAGGGAATGCCCGTCGCCAGAATGGCTGCTTCCGCAGCGCGATGTACTTCTGCGAGCGAAAGCGTGCTCTTATCGGCTTTGGCAACACTTGTATAAGCGATGAAGCCTACGCCTGCTTTTTTAGCTGCATCGATAGCAGCTTGATGCTGGCGAATACGTGTAGCATTATCTGCATCAGCGGAAACGATCAACAAACGGTCTACACCGGCAAAAGCTTTATCAAGGGTTTCGGGCTGATCGAAATCACCGTAGCGAACGTCAACGCCTAGTGCCTGCAAATGCGCGGCTTTTTCTGGTGTACGCACACTTACCGCGAGCTGTTCAGCGGGCAGCTTTTTCAACAGGGAATCGATTACGTGAGAGCCAAATTGTCCAGTTGCGCCAGTAACTAAAATTTTCATGATTCATTCCTCCATGGGGTGGGTTTGTGTGTAATAAAACGGAATTCTACTATCGAATTCCCCTTGTAGCCTAGCTTTATTTACTATTGAAACTTTCAATGTTATAACTCAAGTGGTTACAACGAGCGCATAAAAAAAGCTGCTGCAAGAGCTTTTTTCAACCTACTTGTCCCATCATCTTCGCGATGCTCACGCTGCTTAATTTCTGCTCCATAGCAGCTTGGGCTTCAGCCAGTTCTGCCGTAAGCGAGGCTTCAATGGTTCTGCCTACAGGGCAGCGCGGACTAGAATTTTGATGAAAATTGAACAAGGGCCCCTCATCAATGACTTCAACCGCATGATACACTTCCAATAAGCTAATAGATGCGGGGTCTTTCAAAAGAGTAGCACCCCCAACACCGGGCCGGACGCTAATCAAGCGGGCTTTTTTCAGCTGGGCCATAATTCTTCGGATGACGACGGGATTCGTATTCACGCTGCCAGCAATAATATCCCCTGTGCAATCTCCCGGCATAACAGCAATCAACGTCAAAATATGGACTCCCATCGAGAAGCGGCTGCTGAGTTGTTTCATTGTTATCACCACCGTTGTAACTATCATAGTTACTTCTGAGCAGAAAGTCAATCCTGTTATTTTATTTTTTGTGTTTGGTTCATTGCTTTTGCATGACTTGGGTGAAGAGAAATCTAAGAAGCTGTTACGATGTCTATAGTCATTAATTCGTGTGATATACTAAAAATGTGTCATTTTGTAAAATAGGAGATTGATAAGGAGGGGTTATCCATGATCCTCACAAAAGGTCAAAAAATCGATGTTACAAAAGGTCGCGGGATTACTGATATTGCAATTGGGCTTTCTTGGCAGGCGGCAGATCCAGCAATCGATATAAATGCATCAGCTTTTCTCTTAAATCAAGCAGGTGTATGTGCCCAGGATGAAGATATGATCTTCTACAATCAACAGTCCAGCCGGCAGCATGCCGTTGCACACTCAGGTCAGGCGAATGGTGATCGAGAGCTTATAAAAATTTCGGTAGGAAAGATACCGAGTGATATACATAAAATCGCGGTAACACTCACCATTCATGATGGGGAATTGAACGGCCAAGCCTTTTCGCAAGTTCGCAGCGCCATAGGGCGAATCTATAATCCGATCAACGGAGAAGAGATAGGAAGATTTAACTTCGGAGAAGGCCTTAGCAAAGAAACAGCCATCGTTGTTGGCGAATTTTATCTCCATAAAGGGGAGTGGAAGTTTAGCGCCGTCGGAAGCGGTTTTGAGGGAGGGCTCGCCGCTCTTGTTAGCAACTTTGGACTCAAAGTATACAGCGAATCACATGCGGAAGTGGCTGCTGCTGCTGAACCCGCTGTTTCCCCTGCAAAGCCAAACCAATTGCTAAAAATAGAGCTCAAGAAGAAAGAGAGCATTAGCATTCAAAAGTCATCCAAGGTTACGGCGACTCTGGAATGGCAAACGGATAAGGATTTGGATCTGTATTGTTTTTATGTAACAAAGGACAGGCAGGTCGGCAAAATCTATTATCGCAACCTTGGATCGCCACATACTGCACCTTACATTCAACTGGATGGGGATGCTTTGGGGCATGGTAAAGAAACGATTGTCATTCATCGGCCGGAAGCGTTAAGCTTCGTTTTATTTGCCGCCTATAGCGCATTAAGCAATGGAACGGGCAGCTTTAAATCAATGAAGGTTCGCGCAGTTGTTGATAATCATCAGGGCCAAACCGTAACAGCACCACTTCTCGAGAAAAACGATTACGCCTATTGGGTGGCAATTGCCCACATCGATTTCACAGATGCCAAGCAAATGCGAGTCAGTCACGTTGAAAAATACTCCAAAGACGGGGTGGAGCGCAGTCCGCTTCTTTATGAAAAAGGCGATTTTAAAATGGATGTTGGCCCAGAAGAGTTTAAGGATGATTGGGACTGAGGTTCCGCTATTCTGGCTTTTTATGCGATTTCGGGCAGTATGCGGACAGGAGATCCGTTATCGTCCTCATTATCCCTTCAAAATGGTGATTGGCATCGCAATAGCTGCTCCTGAGTCCGCGAACTATGCCATAACCCGTTATTCGATAGAAATAGGGTCTTCTGTGTCCACCAAGCCTATCGATCGGGAATACGTTTGACGCGGGCTGCTTCTAGCAGGATTTGGGGGTATTATGTTCCCATTCACGTCCTACTACAATAGTCGGCACAAACTAAAAGCTTCCTCTCAAAAGAACTGCATTCAGACGAATGCGGTTTTTTTTGTTTTATTCCATCGCCCGACCGGACGAACCAATGAAAGTGCTATTTTACCTAATCAACGTGTCATTACAATGATTTATGTCATTGATAAAATAATGAAAACGGATACAACGCAACAGGCATCATGCGCATTAAGCTAGGAGAGGGTGTTACGGATGAACGAGACAGGCGTCAGACGCTTGGGCAGCAGACTGTTTTTCATGGGTCCCGCGCTGTTGATTTTTTTGGCAATCGTAGTTGTGCCGATCAGTATGAGCATTTATTATAGCTTCTTCCAATGGGACGGAGTTTCGGCAAAGATTTTTAATGGAGGGGACAATTTCAATCGGCTGATTCATGATCCGATTCTATGGACCTCGCTTAAAAATTCCGTGTACTTAACTTTGGGAGCGCTTTTAATTCAGCTGCCTGTCGGTTTGTTCTTTGCCATTGTGCTTAGCTACAAGCTGAGAGGGTCGAATTTTTTGAAAACGATTTATTTCACGCCGGTTATGCTGTCTACAGCCGTGCTTGGCATTTTGTGGGGGCAAATTTACGACCCGAATTTCGGGCTGCTGAATAATTTGCTTATGCAGCTTGGGCTCGACAACTGGGCACATGCCTGGCTCGGAGAGGAAGCGACGGCGCTAGGGTCGGTAATCGCAGTTGTTGCTTGGCAGTTTATCGGCTTTTATATTATCGTCTATTTCGGAGCGCTTCAGGGCATTTCCGAAGAGGTGCTGGAATCGGCACGAGTAGAGGGCGCAGGAGAGTGGAGAATTATTTTCAGCATCCAAATCCCGCTGATCTGGCCGACCATTACGTTCACGGTGCTGAACTGTGTGATTAATTCTTTGAAATATTTCGACCTGATTTATATTATGACGGGCGGCGGGCCGAATAATAGCAGTGAAGTGCTAGCAAGCTATATGATGAAAAATGCATTCCGCATGATGGACTTCGGATATGGCAGCACCATCTCTACTTTCCTGCTGCTGTTCGGGCTGTGCCTCGCATTTATTATTTCCAAGCTTCTGAGCCGTACAGGCGCCAGATTCGAATAAGAGAAAGGAGAGATGAAGGTGAGCGCGACTCAAACAATGCAGCCGGCGGGGACGCGTGGCAAAGGTTTTTCCCGATTGCTGCTGTATGTGCTGTTACTGGTGCATCTCGTATTTACAGGATATCCGTTCGTATGGATGGTCATTTCCTCATTCAAAACCAACAAAGAGTATTTCGCCAACCCTTGGGGGCTGCCGGAATCGTGGCATTTCGATAATTTTGTGCAGGCCTGGAACCAAGGAATCAACGGCTATTTGTTCAACAGCTTGTACATTACTTTCTTCTCGGTTGTCGGGCTGCTGGTCGTATCGACGCTGATTGGCTTTTATTTATCGATTCGGCCGTTTAAAGGCTCGAAGCTGCTGCTGGGGGCATTTTTTCTCGGCATGATGATTCCGATCCACAGCACCTTGATTCCATTGTTTACGATGGCGAACAAGCTGGGCATGTATGATTCGTTCTGGGCGTTGTTTTTCCCTTATGTCGCCTTTAATCTTCCGGTCGCTGTCTTTATTGCCCATGGTTTCTTTCAAGGGGTGCCGAAGGAGCTGGAGGAGGCGGCCATGATTGACGGCTGCTCGATCTACCAGACGTTTTTCAAAGTGTATTTTCCAATTGCGAAGCCTGTGCTGGCGACGATTACGATTCTTTCCTTTTTCAACATTATGAATGATTTCGTCTTTCCGCTCGTTATGGTATCCAAAGAATCGCTCAAAACACTGCCGCTCGGCCTTATGATGTTCAAAGGCAACTTCAGTGCCGATTATTCGCTCATCAGCGCGGCATTGGTCATTACGACAGCTCCAATCATTATTTTATATATGTTTCTGCAAAAGTATATTCAAAAGGGGGTTGTAGCGGGCTCGGTTAAAGGTTGATCGGAACATCTATTTATGAGCTGCGGCATTCGACACTATTCAAGGGGGAAACAAACATGAAAAAGGGTCTTATTTTATTGTTGGCAATGATGATGGTAGTGATGGCAGGCTGCTCTAACGCCGGAAACAAGGCGGAAGGCGAAGCGACGGAGGCAGCATCGGGCGATGTAACGAAGCTGACCATGTGGAGCATGGAGACGAGAAACAAAGATATTATTGAAAAGTCGATCAAGCAATTCAACGACGAGCATCCGAATGTGGAGCTTACGGCTGAGTTTTTTGAAGACGAGGCTTTGAAAACAAAAATGAAAGTAGCCATTACAGGCAACCAGGTACCGGATATTATTACGTATTGGAGCGGTGAAACTTTCGACACGCTCGTATCCAACAGCATGCTGGGCGATATTACCGAGCCGCTTAACAAGGATGAAGCATTCAAAAACGATGTGCTTAACGGCGGATTGGAAACGTTCTCTTACGACGGCAAAAACTACGGTATTCCCGTTCTGTTCAGCGGAGTATCCCTGTGGTACAACAAGCAAATTTTTGAGGAAAATGGCCTGACTCCTCCGACAACCTACGCGGAGCTGCTAAGCGTTGTAGACCAACTGAACGCTAAAAATATCGTGCCGATTACAGTTGCAGGCAAAGACCGCTGGCCGGTTCTGCACTGGTTCTCTTATCTGGCACAGCGCATCGGCGGCATGGAGCCGTTCGAGAAAGCGAAAAAAGGCGAAGCCGATTTCACTCAGGACAGCTTTGTGAAAGCAGGCGAAATGCTGCGTGAGCTTGCTGTCGATCATAAAGGCTTCATCAATGGCTTCCTTGGCCTTGATTATGCAGCGGCGGAATCGCTGTTCACGAACGGCAAAGCTGCGATGTATTTGCAAGGCGAATGGGCAATGAACTCCTTCCTGGATGGCGACTTTGCCGATAAAGTAGGCTTTGTGCCATTCCCGACAGTTGATGGCGGCCAAGGCGGCATTAACATTTACCAAGGCGGCTTCGGCGCCGGCATGGCGATTTCCTCGAAGACGAACCAAGAAGCTGCTTATGAGGCGATCCGTTTCCTCACAGACTCGCTGCAACGGAAAGAAATTAACGAGGGCGCGAACATCAGCCCGATGAAAAACCCTGGACTTGACGAGGCGAAAATGAACCCGCTGGCGTTTGCCTACGACAGCTCGATCAGCAGCAGCCTGGAAGGCTTCTTCAGCTACTACGACCAAGCGCTTGACGCGAAGCGTGCGGAGCAGTTTTTGAACTCGGTCGGTGCGATCGTCGGTCAAAACGCAAGCAGCGTAAAAGACGAGCTGGCGAAAATCAAGTAATAGCAGCTAGAACTTACGAGACAGGAGGCGTTTACGATTAACGTAATTAACAATCCGATACTTCGGGGCTTCAACCCCGATCCTTCGATCATTCGTGTCGGAGACGATTATTATATTGCGACCTCGACTTTCGAATGGTTTCCCGGTGTCCAAATTCATCATTCTCGCGATTTGAAAAACTGGCGGGTGCTCACGCACCCGCTTACCCGGGCGAGCCAGCTCGATATGATCGGCAATCCCGACTCCGGCGGAGTATGGGCGCCGTGCCTGAGCTACCATAACGGCATCTTCTACCTGGTGTTTACCGATGTGAAGAGCCATATGGGGCCTTTCAAGGACACGCATAACTATGTCGTTACAGCAACCGAGATTATGGGGCCTTGGTCAGAGCCGATTTATTTGAACAGCAGCGGCTTTGACCCTTCCCTGTTCCATGATGAGGATGGCACCAAATGGCTGGTCAATTTGACATGGGATCACCGCAAAGGGAAAAACCCGTTTGGCGGCATCGTTATTCAGCAGTATTCCGAGGAATTAAAGGCGCTGACGGGGCCGATTCAAACGATATTCGACGGCACGCCGCTTGGCTTGACCGAAGGTCCTCACATTTACCGCCATGACGGCTATTATTATTTGATTACCGCCGAGGGCGGCACGCGTTTTGGCCATGCGGCGACGGTTGCTCGCTCCCGGACGCTGCTTGGCACCTACGAGGCCGATCCGGCTGGGCCGCTTATTACGTCGGCGGACCGCCCAGAGCTTGAGCTGCAAAAGGCGGGTCATGTCAGTCTGGTTGAGACGCAGGCTGGGCAGCTGTACATTGCCCATCTGTGCGCGCGGCCGCTCAGCCCTTCGGGAAGCTGCACGCTTGGACGGGAAACGGCCCTTCAGAGGGTCGTTTGGACGGAGGACGGCTGGCTGCGCCTTATCAGCGGAGGCCATTCTCCAGAAGTTCAGGTGAGCGCGCCTGCGCTTCCGGAGCATCGTTTTGCGGCGGAGCCGGAGATCGAGCATTTTGACGGGGATGCGATCAGCATTCATCTTCATACGCTGCGCGAGCCGCGGAGCGAGCAATGGGCAACGCTGAAGGAGCGTCCCGGCCATATGAGGCTGAAGGGAAGAGAATCGCTGTATTCCTCCCACCGGCAGAGCCTGATCGCACGCCGCCAGCAATCGTTCACAGTAGATGCTGAAACGGTCGTTGAATTTGAGCCAGATACTTATCAGCAGCTTGCCGGGCTTGTATACTATTACAATACAAAGAATTATTATTACTTATGGATCAGCCGCGATGAGCAGCTGGGCAAATGCCTCGGCATTATGTCGAGCGACCGCTCTGTCTATGATGAGCCGCTTGAGCAGCCCGTATCGATTGATGGGGCCGAGCGCTGCTATTTGAAGGCGGAAGTCCGCCATGAGGCGCTGCAATTTTATTATTCGCTGGCTGGAGCGGCTTGGCAGCCAATTGGTCCTGTTCTGGATGCCAGCAAAATATCGGATGAAAACGCCGAGCTGGTGAAGGATGGCATTGCGCTGGATCAAGGCTTCACCGGGGCATTTATCGGCATTTGCGTACAGGATTTAAGCGGACGAGGCAAGTATGCGGACTTTGATTATTTCAAGTATTCTGAAAGGTGAGCTGATGATGAGCATAAACGTAATGGATGCAGCCGTAATGAACAAACCGCTGGATATCGAGATTCAAAAAGTACCCGTTCCGACGCCGAAAGACGATGAGGCGCTCGTCAAAGTATATTGCATTGGCGTATGCGGCTCGGACGTTCATTATTATGAGCACGGAAGAATTGGCCGCTACGTCGTAGAAAAACCGATTATTCTCGGCCATGAGCTGGCTGGCGAGGTCGTTGCTGTCGGCGCACGCGTATCCAATGTCGCGATTGGCGACCGGGTAGCGGTAGAGCCGGGCGTAGCCTGCGGACGCTGTGAATATTGCAAGTCGGGCCGTTACAATTTGTGCCCGGACGTTGTGTTCATGGCAACGCCGCCGGTTGACGGCGCATGGGCTGAGTATGTAGCGGTACGCAGCGATTTCCTATTCAAGCTGCCGGGTGAAATCAGCTTTGAGCAGGGCGCGCTTCTGGAACCGTTGTCGGTAGGCCTTCACGCGATGAATCGCGCAAAGGTTACTCCGGCAGACCGTCTGCTCGTAACCGGGCTTGGCCCGATCGGCCTGCTTGCCATTCAGGCAGCAAAGGTATTTGGCGTAAGTGAAATTTATGCGACGGACGTTGTGCCCTTCCGCCAGGAGCTGGCGAAGGAAATGGGCGTTACGGCGATTATTGATCCGATGAAAGAGGATGTGCAGGCGCGCATTGCTGAATTGACCGGCGGAAAAGGCGTTACCGTTATCGTTGAGACATCGGGGAACGGACGGGCGATCGCCGATGCGGTTCGCACCGTCAAGCGCGGCGGACGCATTGTGCTTGTCGGTATGCCGGCAGCCTCCGAAATTCCGGTTGATGTGAACGCGATCATCGATGCTGAGGTAGATGTGCTCGGATTGTTCCGTTATGCGAACACCTACCCGGGCGCCATTCAAGCACTCAGCCAGTCCAGCGTGGACATCGAGAAGGTCATTACCCATAAATATGCGCTGCGGGATACGAAGGAAGCGGTAGAAATGGCCCGCACGCAGAAGGACACGAGTATAAAAATCATGATCTATCCTAATAAATAATCGTATGCGGACAAAGCCTATCCTTTCATGAACTTTCGAGAGGATAGGTTTTGTGCAAGTTTTACTGGAGGAAGACAAAGTGGGCTATTTCAAAAAAATAGGGCTGGATCAGACGAGAGGCCAAATTTTTGTCAGCTTTATTTTGACCATGTCCATTGTCCTGCTCATTACGGTAAGCAGCCTCTATGTGCTGCTGTCCAAGGTGCAGCGGGAAAATGCGGCACTGTACATTGACGAGATTGCGCTGCAAGCAAGCGGGAGGCTGGAATCGCAGCTTAACGAGGTTAACGTTCTGACGCTGCAGCTCGCCATGGATGACCGGATACAAGAAGCGCTCGGCCTCGAGAAGCAGGGGCACTTGGCGGTTTATGACGAACGAATGAAGCTGAGGAGGCTGCTCATCGAGAAGACGGCCTACTCAGATACGATAAAGGATATTGAGCTTTACAGCTTGTCTCGCAGCCTCTACCCCATCGTGGAGAAGAGCATCGGAGAACGGGTAGAGGAGCGTTATTTAAAGCAGGCGGATGAAATTCATCAGGCCGGAGCCATTATATGGATCGGACGTGATCCGGACAATCCGGAATATTTGCTGGCTGTCAGGCAGGTCAAGCTGGAGAAAGAGAAATATGCGAAGGGCGGCTATTTGCTCATTCGGCTTAAGCCTTCGATTATTGAGCTGGCCACTACGGACAAGGCGAAGGATAAAGGCCGGGTGATGCGTCTTCTTGACGAGAACAATAACAGCATGAACGTGGGGGAAGACAGCGGCCTGCTTCTGTCTGTCGGCGCACTTGAAGGGGAGAGCGGCGATTATGTAACGGTAGAGCGGGCGATACGGTCGACAGGCTGGAAGCTGCAAATTATGATTCCCAAGCAAACGCTGACCGCCGACATTTACTTTTTGCGTGATGTGCTGCTGTGGGCGAGCGTGCTGAGCATTTTCGTATTTGCCCTGCTGTCTTATTATTTGTCCAAGTTTATTACCTCGCCGATCCGAAGCCTGACGCGCATCATTCAGGGCGGCAAGCACGGCAGTCCGCGGGAAAATCCCGACCAGTATTTCAACCGCGAGGTTAATCAGCTGAATATGACGTATAACCAGATGGTTAAGCAGATTAATTATTTGATTAAATCCGTATACGAGATTGAAATTGTGAAGAGCAAAAGTGAAATTAAAGCGCTTCATTCCCAAATCAATCCGCATTTTCTATTCAATACGCTCGATTCGCTCTACTGGGATCATATCCGCAAAGGAGAGCAGGAGCTGGCGCAAACCGTCATTCAGCTGGCCGATTTGTTCCGGTATACGATTCATTCAAGCACCCAGGACGGATTTGTCACCATCGATGAGGAGCTGGAGCAGGTCAAGCGGTATGGCGATATTATGAAAATGCGCTGGCGCGACAGGCTCGCCATTGAAATCGACTGCGAGCAGCAGCTCGGCAGCGTGCGAATTCCCAAGCTCGCGATTCAGCCGCTGGTTGAAAATGCTATTGTGCATGGCATAGAGCCTATGGAGCATGGCGGCACGATCAAGCTGCGCGTAAGGGAGGAAGCGGGCGTCATTTCCTTTACGGTGCACGATAATGGCATTGGCATAGACCCGGACCAGCTGCATCAAATAAGAGAACGCTTACAGAATGATTTGAGCATTGCCTTTGTTACGGGCAAAAACGGGATCGGCCTGTTCAATGTATGCAAGCTGATCCAGCTTCATTACGGCAAGCAATACGGCTTAACCATTGACAGCGCGCCGGGCGCCGGGACGACGATCGTATTGAAAATTCCGCTAAAGCCCGAGCCGGAGAGGGGAGCTTCTGACGATGAATCACAGCATATTGGTCGTTGATGATGAATACAACTCGCGCATGGGGGTGGCCTTCACTCTGGAGCAGTGGGGGGAGGACAAGGTGCAGGTCGATATGGCTGACAATGGAAAGCAGGCGATCCGTCTGCTTCGGGAGAAGCCGTATGATCTGCTCATAACTGATATTCGGATGCCGATCATGACGGGCATCGAGCTGCTTGAGGCGCTGCGCGGCGAGCAGAATGGCATAAATACGATTTTGCTCACTGGCTTTGCAGAATTTGAGTATGCCCAGAAAGGGCTGAAGCTTGGCGCCGTCGATTATTTGCTGAAGCCGATTCGGCAGGAGCAGCTCATTCAGGCGGTCGGAAAAGCGTTTCAATCCAAGTCGGAGGAAGCGGCAAACGGGCTTTCCTATGGCGTGCCATCGACCAATGCTTATATTCTTAGTGCCGTTAAGTATATCCATGAAAGTATCGGCATGCCTTTGTCCATCAAGGAGGTCGCCCAGCATGTCCATCTGAATCCGAGCTATCTCAGCGTGTTATTCAAGGAGGAGACGGGCGTAAGCTTCAGTGACTATGTCATCCGGCTGCGGATGAAGCGGGCCAAGGAGCTGCTTTATCATTCTCCGCTCAGCCTGGATGGCATTTCAGAGCAAATCGGCCTGCAGACGGCGAGCTATTTTATTCGGATTTTCAAAAAATATGAAGGCATTACGCCGAAGCAGTACCGAGAGCAGCTTAAGCTGATGGCAGCTCACGGGAGCCAAGGGCCGATGTCTTAGCTTCTAAAAGCTGCCAAAACAGCCCTCATCCATCTTAATTCACCTATCTCAAGGAGGAAGAGGGCTGTTATTGATTTTCAGCTAAAAAGGCAATCTGCTTACGATCAAATTCGGCAGCGTGCTTGCCTATCCAGATCAGGTGGCCCCATGCATCCAGCATAAAAGCTTCAGAATGTACAATATGGGCTTCGGCATACTCAGCATGGCTGGGAGCAACGCAGCGATCATTTTTGCTATGCATAATTAGTGTAGGAGCTTTAATGGAACGTAACTCTCTCGTATAATCTTTCTGGGTGTGCTCGAGATCAATAAGAAAGCCTTTATATGAACGCTGTCTGTTGTTCATTTCGCGAAATAATTCTACAGCAAGATTATCCAGCCTGGCATACGCCTCAGCTGGTGTTAGGGTGGAAAAGGAAGAAAGCAGCATCCTAAACGTGAGCCGCGGCAGAAGATTATTCATCCTAGCTAGGATGAGCCAAGTTCCTTTTTCCACCCCGGGTTTGAAAATCAGCCTTCCAATGCGATAGGCTGTATCGTTTGAAGAGAGCCAGGGCTTGGTGATTGCACATTGCAAGGTCAGGCTTGCCCCTCGTTTAGGAAATTGCGCACAAAAAAGGATGCCTGTCGGCCCACCCGCTGAAACTGCAATAACATGTGCTTTTGCAATATGCAGGTGATCCAGCAGAGCCAAGTATAGCTCACAGGCTTCCTGCAGCTCGGCAACAGGGGAGGTCTGACTATAGCCTGCTCGGGAGGGGGTGATAATGGAAAACCCTGAAGCGACAAGGTTCTGGTAGCCGAACTCTTCATAGCAGTTGGAGTGCCCGCCATGAAAAAGCAGCAGCGGCGATCCTTCGCCCACAATGGAGTATTCAAGCACATATTCACCTACTTGTATGGTGCTCACTTGGCGATCCATGATGTCCCATCCTTCCCATCTGCTGCTCGTAATTTGTAACCGTGCACACGGATTTTTTCGCAGCACAGGATATCTCCTCTATTATTAAAAGTAATGCCCTGCCCAGCCGTTTTTCATGTAGAGCTTCGGCGGCCTTTAACGGAACAAGTACATAAAATACAATAAGCTCATATAAACCATCTTATATAACAGAAAGAGGGTGTCCACGGTCATTTAGGCCGATAGGACACCCTCTTATTTGATAATAAGGATATACGTACATTTCTTAGCTGGGCTGACTGAAGGAGCAAATCAATTGCCGTCCTTGCCCGCCTCTGGCGCTTCTATAAACATTGGCTCAATAAAAGTCGCTCTATATTGCTCAGAAATAAATTCCTTACTGTAGCCCTGTTCTGCGAAATGGGCCATCAGCTCTGGTGAAAATGAGGAAATGAGCAGGGATGCGGCGATGGTTGGCAAAATTTGCGGTCGCAGCTGCCCTGCTGCTGCGGCTTCCTCCAACAGTCCGCTGACCGTCGCATGCATGAAGGTATATGGCTCAGCTAGGAACCAGTCTTGGTTGTTCTTCTCTTCGGCGCAAATAGCGGAAAGAATAGGACGTATATATTCACGCAGCTCAAGAGAAAAGAACAGCAGGCTTTGTATAAAGGCCGAAAGGCGTATGACGACGGGCTGCGCGGCTTTTTCCGTTAGGTCCCGCATCGTATTCGCCATGAACTGCTCGAATTGGCTATCCAAAACGGACATGCACAGCGCGCCCTTGTTTGGAAAACGCCGATAAAGCGTGCCCTGACCGATGCCTGCCTTTTTCGCAATTTGGTGCATATTGACCGCTTCAACGCCATGCTCGTTAAAAAGCTGGCGGGCCTTCTCGATAATATCCCGGCCCACCTCATCCATTTCAAAATTCAACTAGCTTTCACTTCCTTTATGCTCACTGCGAAGCCGCTCCGAGGGAGCAACACAAAACCGACTTTCTAGGAAAAATGCTTCGGAGGGGAATAACAAAAAAACGAAAAGGCCCGTTTTTTTGTTATTCCTGGGTCGTAAATTAAAACTGAAAACCCCAGTTTTAATTTACTCCCTAAGCCGCTCTTTTCTCCTCCACATCAGGTGCTTTGGTGCGCCGGATGAACAAGCCAAGCCCAAAGGCGATGAAGGCAATAATAAGCCCAACCAGAAACGCGCTGTGCATGCCGGATACGAAGCCTTTGACCTGCTCAAGCGGAGAGCCCGGATCAGTGGAGCTTTCCAAATATTTTTTTGTGCCGGATGACATAATGCTGATGAATAAAGCAGTACCGATTGCGCCGGCAACCTGCTGCAAAGTATTCAAAATTGCTGTGCCATGCGGGTACAGCTTGCGCGGCAGCTGATTGAGCGCTGTCGTCTGCGCAGGCATCATCACCATGGAAACGCCGATTAGCAGCACAACATGGATAAAGATAATATAACCTATACTTGTCAGCTCGTCGATGCCGTTAAACATCCATACCGCTGCCGCTGTAATAGCGAGCCCCGGAATGACGAGCACCCGTGGTCCAAACTTGTCGAACAGCACGCCGGAAACCGGAGCCATCAGGCCGTTGATAATACCGCCCGGAAGCAAAATAAGTCCGGCAGCCAGAGCGGTTTTGCCAAGCGCGTTTTGCAGGAAAAGCGGCAGCAAAATCATCGTGGAAAACAGCGTCATCATCATCACCAGCATGAGCAAGGCGACAAGGCTGAACATCGGATATTTAAAGGCGCGCAAATCCAGCAGCGGCTGGCTCGACATGAGCTGCTTCACAATGAACAGCAGCAAGGCGATTGCGCCGACGACGATAGACCAAATGACGATGGAACTGCCCCAGCCATCCTCACCTGCTTTACTAAAGCCGTAAATCAGACCGCCAAAGCCGATGGATGACAATAAAATCGATACCAGGTCAACCTTTGGACGAGTGATATCCGAAACATTTTTCAAATAAACCGCCGCAAACACAATGGAGAAAACGGCGAGCGGAATAACTAAGAAAAACAACCAGCGCCAATTGAAGGATTCAATAATAAGCCCCGACAGCGTCGGACCGATAGCTGGCGCGCTCATAATAACGAGGCCGATCATGCCCATGGCGCCGCCACGTTTTTCCGGCGGGAAAATAACCAAAATCGTATTCATCATGACCGGAAGCATTAAGCCGGTGCCAAGCGCCTGAATGACGCGGCCGACAAGCAGCATCGGGAAGACGGTTGCCGTGCCGCAGACGACGGTTCCGACAAGAAATAAAATCATCGCCGACAAAAACATTTGCCGGGTGGTAAACCATTGCTGAAGCAGTGCCGTAATCGGAACCAAAATGCCGACTACGAGCAAATATGCCGTCGACAACCATTGAATAGTCGCGTAGCTAATATCAAACTCCTTCATTAAATCGGGGAAAGCAATATTAAGCAGGGTTTCGTTCAGTATTGCGACAAATGCGCCTATAATAAGTGCCGCTACAATAGGTCCTCTTTTTATTCCACTCAAATCCTTGGGTGCTGTATCTAGACTTCCTGTGTTCAAAATCGTTCCTCCTCATGCCTTTCGTTTGTGTGCCAATGCTGCTAACGCTCTAAAATCAGTATGTCCCCGCTCCCGCTGGTTCACTCAGCCTCCATTCAGGCAGCCTATGCCGCTCCTTACTTGCGGACAATTGTCCGCACTGCTGAAAACCATTTTAGCGGACAATTGTCCGCAAGTCAACAACGACAATAGTCGTTTCGTCCCCCCAGCATCATTGATTGCCCCATCCCCTATGAAAGGCGGCATCCTATACAATGAAGCTACAAAAGAAGGGGAGATGAAGGCATGCATAAAAATCGAATCGGGGCGTATTTGTTCAGCTTTCCAAGCTTTTTTCTAACCATGGCGCTCGGCATTTATCCGGTTGTATGGGCGCTTCGATATATGTTTTTTGATTATCAAGGGTTTGGGACACCGAAGTTTATCGGACTTGAGAACTTTGCGCGAGTGGGAAGGGATGCTGAATTTTGGCACTCCGTTCTGAATACTTTCATCTATGCGGGTGGAAAATTAATTATTACGCTGCCGCTATCGCTCATATTGGCGGTTATATTGAATCGGAAGCTGCGGGGACGGCATGCGTTTCGGGCGATTTTTTTCCTGCCAACGATTTTCAGCGCCTCTGTCATGTCCATCGTTTTCTATATTGTGTTTAACTCCTACAACGGCATTATTAATCAGTATTTAATGAAGCTGAACATCGTATCCGCTCCAGTGGACTGGCTGGGCGCTGCACATGCCATGACGACGATCGTCATTATTGCGGTGTGGGGAGCAGTCGGCAACTATATGCTGCTATTTATCGCCGGTCTTCAGAACATTCCAGAGGATGTGTATGAAGCGGCATCGCTGGATGGCGTAAACCCGTTGCAGCGGATGTGGTACATTACGATTCCAATGCTCGGTCCTGTTTTGCAAATGATTATTATGCTTGCGATTACAACGTCGCTTAAAGGCTACGAGAGCATTATGGTATTGACGGAGGGCGGTCCTTTCGGCAAAACCGAGGTTATGTATTTATACCTGTACAAACTGTTCTTCCCGCTGACGACGTCTGGCACGTCCGTGCAAAATATTGGCTACGGCAGCGCGGTCGGCTTTACAACGGCTGTTATTGTCGGTATCGTCACATGGCTGTATTTCTGGATGTCCAAAAAGCTTAATAACGTTTATTAAAAAGGGGGAACGATCATGACCATTCGCAAAATAGTACTTCGTACACCAGTTTGGCTGCTGCTCCTTGTTACGGCAGCACTGATGCTTTTTCCAATCGTAATCGCGTTATTCGGCTCCCTCAAGACGAACCTGGAGCTGACAACCGGAGCGACGTTTCTTCCTTCCTCCTGGCAGTTTAAAAACTATTTGCAGGCGTGGAATCAAGCTGATTTCTCCGCTTATACCTTCAATAGCTTATATGTAGCTGTGTTCGCTACGGTTGGCACTTTGCTCATATCTTCCATGGCTGCTTATGCGGTCGATCGCGTTGCTTTCAGAGGAAAGAAACTGTTTATTCTGCTTCAATCCTTCACTCTTTTTATTTCCATCGGTGCGGTTGTGCTGCGTCCACAATTTGATCTAATGGTATCCATTGGTTTGCAGAAATCGCTGTGGGGCGTCATAATTATTCTAATTAGTGCGCATGCGACTGCCTTTTTTATGGTAATCGGCTTTTTCCGCGGCATTCCGCGGGAGCTGGATGAAGCGGCGCTCATTGATGGCTGTAATTTCTACACCACCTTCTGGCTCATTATTTTACCGCTCCTGCGCCCAGCGCTGGCTGTCGTATCGCTATTCACCTTCCGTAATGCATGGAATGAATATATATTGCCGCTCGTCTTTTCCCTTTCGCGTCCTGATCTACAAACCTTGCCCGTGGGACTTGCGAACTTGCGCTACGGGGCGGGAGCCGCAGTTGAAAATCAACTGATGCTCGCCGGCGCATGCATTTCGATTTTCCCTATGCTCATCGTATATATTTTCGCTAACCGTTCATTTATGCAAGTTACGGCTGGCTCGGTTAAAGGCTAACAAACTCCATATGCATTGAGGCGATGAACAGCATGAAACGTATATTTCGAAAAATGTCGCTAAAAAGACGTCTGTGGGTTTCGTTCGTATTATTGACCGTCGTTTGTATATCCGTCACGGGAACTTATGTTTCCGTGTTTTTTTCTCGTGAAATGGAATCTCAGGCAACGAAGACGAGCCAGGATACGCTCAATAAGTCGGCGAGGGTGCTCGATGAGCGCCTGAAAAATATCGTTGTGCTTGTCTCCACCCTCATGATGGGCGAGCCCTTCCAGCGCACGCTGAAAGATGTGCAGTCGAGCAGCAAGAAGGAATATTATAATCGGCTGTCTGAGCTGCAAACGCCTTTTGCCCAGCTCATGCTGGCTGAGCAGTCGATTGACTCGGTGCTGGTGCATACGCCAATCGGGGATTTTTATCCGACGGGAAATCGGCGCAGCCCGAAAAGCGATTTTGAGAGCACGATTATTAATCAGAAAATAACGGAAACGCAGGAAAAATGGAGCAAGCTATGGGTGCCGGGACATGCCGATGAGCTGTTCAGCCGGAAAAGCTCCGTTATTACCTTAATTATTAAACCGTTTTTTGATATCCAGCTGCCGGGTGTGTATGTCATTGTCAACATCCGTGAGGATCACCTGCTGGATTTGATTCAGGCGGATATGCAGAGCGCCAGCCTCAGTCAGCTTGTGGTTGACCGTACGGGGAAAAACGTTCTTGCTTCCACTGAGGGCATGCCGCAAAGCAATCAGCAAATTTATGAGCGTGTCGGTTCCAGCGCAAGAGGGAACTTCGAATATACAAGCCAGAGCGGAGACGCTTATCTGCTCAATTACGCGGCGCTAGGGATGAATCCCGACTGGATATTGCTTGGCTATCAGTCCAAGTCAGAGCTGCTGAAGCCTGTTCAGCGCATGAACTGGACGATTCTGACGATTATGGGCGGCTGCGTCTTGCTTGCGCTGGTTATGTCCAGCATGCTGTCGGAGCTGCTGCTTAAGCCGCTGTTCAAACTGCGCAATCTTATGGTGAAGGTGGAGCAGAATAAGCTGGACGTCAGGTTCGAGAGCGTATTTGAGGATGAAATCAGCCAGGTCGGCCACAAGTTCAACCGGATGCTGGAGCAAATCGGCGAATTAATCGAAGAGGTGAAAGCATCCGAGCAGGACAAGCGCAAATCAGAAATCAAAGCGCTGCAGGCGCAAATTGATCCCCATTTTTTATACAACACGTTGAATACGATTTATTGGAAAAGCGAGATGGAGGAGCAGCAGGCGGTCAGCGGCATGATCGTTTCGCTATCGCTGCTTTTCCGGCTGGGCCTGAACAATGGCCGGGAAATTACGACGCTGCGGCAGGAGCTGGAGCATGTGGCGCAATATTTGAGTTTGCAGCAAATGTGCTATCCGGATTTGTTTAGGTACAGCATACAGACGGTCGATGAGAAGCTGCTGGATACGCCCGTGCTCAAAATTTTGCTGCAGCCGCTAGTGGAAAATTCGATTTTGCACGGTTTTCAGGAGCTGCCTCATGAAGGGGTTATCCGCATTGAGGTGGAAGCCGATGCTGCCAAGAGCTTGCTCATGCTAACCGTTACAGACAATGGTACTGGGATGGAGGCCGAGCGTGTGGAGAAAATGCTGAACGGTCCGGAAGTGGAGCGGACGAGCTACGCACTGGCAAACGTACGTACAAGGCTGTCCCTGTATTACGGATATAAAGCTTCCATGGAGCTTGAAAGCGAGCCTGGCGTGCAGACTTCTGTTAAGCTAATTATTCCCATTCAAGAGGTGATAAGCGAATGAGCGAAATTACGATGTGCATTATAGACGATGTAAAGACGGTCATCGATGGCATAGTGGCCAAAATCCCTTGGGGGGAGCATGGCATCAAAATTGTAGGAACGGCCGCTAATGGCAATGATGGCTTGCAGCTTATTAAAGAGAAGCATCCGCATATTGTGCTGACCGACATTCGGATGCCGATGCGCAGCGGCATTGATATGGTCCGTGAGATGAAGGAAAGCGGAGAACCGGAGGCTAAGGTTATTTTTTTCAGCGGCTTTACCGATTTCACCTATGCTCAGGAATCCGTTCGGCTTGGGGCATTCGATTATTTGGTCAAGCCGTTTACGACGCAGCAAATTGTCGAGGTCGTGCTGCGCGCTAAAGCGAAGATTGAAACGCAGCGCCTGGAGCAGCTGGACCGGATGACGCTGGAGCGCAAAGTAAGGGAAAGCCTGCCTTATTTGCGCCAGGAGTATTTTCGGCTGCTGATCCGGCATGATGAGCTGCCCGAGCGGGCCTATGACAAATGGGAGTTTCTCAGCATCGATATGGATACCCGACGTTTCGTTGCAATGTCTGTGCAGATTGAGGGGCTAATGGACGAGCATTCCCCGCTGTCCGTGCGGGAAGTGGAGCTAACCCGCTTCGCTGTGCAAAACATTATGGAGGAAACGATTAAAAAACAGGCGAAAGGTGTCGTTTTTCGGGAGCATCTGGGCCAATTTGTCATATTGCTGAATCCGAATGAGGAAGAGGAAATGCTGGCGCTGGCAGAGGCGTGCCGGGACAATGTGAATCGCTATGCCAAGCGGGACATTTCCATTGGCGTCGGAAGCTGCGTGGAAGGAATCAGCGAAATCGCCCTTTCCTATAATCAGGCGAAAACAGCGCTCAGCTATCAGTTTTATTCCGGCAGCGGCTGTGTTATTTCGTATAGCGATATTGAACGGCAAAATCATATTTCCCCGCATTATTCCGCAGACAAGGAAGTGGAGCTGCTTTATTGCTTGCGCTCAGGCAACCGGGAAGGGACGGAGAAGCTGCTGGTGAGCATTGCCGAGGAATGCCTGCGTTATCCGACGCCGCCTGATCCCGATGTGATGACGAATTTGTTTTATGGACTGGCCTTCTCCATTTACCGTGTCATAGCGGAGAAGGCGGATAGCAAGCAGCGCATGTGGCTTGATGAACGGCTGAGCGTCATTAAGAAAGGCCGGTATTCATCCACCTCCGAGCTGATTAAAGATGTGAAGGAATTAGGACTGACTGGCTGCGACTGGCTCCAGAAGCGCCAGAAAAACAATGTCGGCCAGCTCATCCATCAAGCTATGAATTATGTGGGCGGACGGCTCGGCACCGATTTGACGGTACAGGAATGCGCGAATGTCGTGCATCTGAGCCCGAGCTATTTTTCAAATTTGTTTAAAAAAGAGACTGGGATGACGTTTATGCAATACGTCACTTCTGCACGGATGGACAAGGCGAAGGAGCTGCTGCTGGAAGGCATGCAGGTGCAGGATATTACGTATGAGCTAGGTTATCGGGATCGTCCATATTTCACCGAGCTGTTCAAAAAACATACGGGGCTGACACCTACGGAATTCCGCAGCAAATATGAAAGCTCGGAGCCGGAAGCGTAATCATAGTGATTTTGCCCTCCCAGAATCGTGTTTTTGTCCTTCATGGGCAAGAGTGCAACGGTGCTACAATGAGGTCAGCAGGAGGGGCTGGGTGGTAGACACCGCTTGAACGCCGCTTGCCAAACAAAGGGGAGGTACGACAGATGAAAAAAAGATTCGCAACGAAACGCTCGTTTTTGCTTTGCAGCTTGCTTGTAATGGCTTTAATGCTGGGGGCATGCTCGACGGGTAACGGAACGAACGCCGCACCAGAAGCAAGCGCTGGCACAAACGGTGCAAGCAGCGCAGCAAAGACGAAAATTTCCTATTGGACAATAGATCGTCATGACATGGATTATATGCAGGAGCAGGTAGACAAATATAACGCAACGAATACAGATAACATTGAAGTAGAAATGAAGGTTATGGCGGATAACTACAATCAGGCGGTTGAGGTTGCGTTTGCGAGCAATCAGGCTCCGGATATTTTCCGCAGCGGAGACTTCCAAACTTATGTGAACAAAGGCTATTTTGCTCCACTTGATACGCTGCTTAGCAAAGAGTTTCTGGCGAAATTCGACGGTTTGCTGGTAGAGGATGTATATACAAAAGACGGACATGTGTATACGCTTCCAAACACGGGCCAATTTTGGCGCCTGCTGTACAATGTAGACCTGCTCAAAAAAGCGGGTTACACAGAGCCTCCTAAGACGCTCGACGAAATGGTAGAAATCGCGAAAAAAGTGACAGAGCAAGGCAAGGCTGAAGGCGTATACGGCTTCGCTAGCAATTTCAAAAATGGCTCCGGCTTTACGCGTCCGGCTTTTGCATCGGGCTCGCTAAGCTCAGAGACAAGCCATGAGGGCTTTAACTACCAAACCGGTGAATTCGACTTCGGCATGTACGCCGACATTGCAAAAGCGCTGCACCAAATGAAAACAGATGGCAGCATGATCCCAGGCGCTGAATCGCTGGATATTGATCCGCTTCGCGCACAGTTTGCCCAAGGTAAAATCGCGATGTATGTGAACCACTCCAGCGAGCCAGCTGTTTACACTTCGCAATTCCCGACGGAAATCAATTGGTCATCGACGCTTGTACCGACTAAAGATGGTCAAATCAATGGTGTAACATGGGTTAATGCAGGCGGTTATATCGGAATCAACGCACAATCGGACAAGCAGGCAGCAGCTGTGAAGTTCTTAGAATACTTGTATAACACGGAGCTTCGTACGGAATATCAAGAGAAAGGTCTTGGACTATCCGTTCTGCCTTACGTCAATGAAGCGGCAGGCAAGCCAGAGCTGAAAGGCATCGAAGGCTTCCTTCCAACGAAATATGATGGCATCTATCCAGCAACTCCGATTTCGGTTACCGAAACGAAGCTGGAAGGCAAAAAAGCAAGCGACGTATTTATTGAATATATTTTGACCAGCAATCAGGACTTGGATGCTGCGATTAAGGATTTGAATACGAGATACAACAAAGCGCTAGCAGCGGCTCGTACGGAAGGGCTGACTAATATTCAGGCTAATCCGTCGTTCAGCGCCAAGAGCCTGCAAGGCTCGCTCGGCCAGTAGCCGTATAGCTGAAGGAAAAGAGAGGCTGCCTGCGGGCAGCCTCTGCTTTTATGGATGGGAGAGGAGCGAGTGCTTAAATGGATCATTTGTATTTTAGGCCGAAGCAGAGAAGCGAGTGGGGAGCAAGCTTTCAGCAGCATTTTCCCAAGCAGGCGGCCGCTGCAATGGCTCAGGCAGATCGTTGGTGCGAGAATAAGCCTATTATTTGGAAAGGTTTTGAAATCGATCTGGGCCAGCCTATTAATTGGCTTTACAACCCAACTGGAGACAAGGAATTTACTTGGGGCATTAACCGCTTTAAGCATCTTCGCTCCTTAGGCACCGCCTATGCGTGCACCGGAGACGAGAAATATGCGGCTAAAGCGCTGGAGCATATTTTAGGCTGGATCGATACGCAGCCATGCCCGCGGAATTTGCCGGCAGAGGAGCTGACCTATTTTCAAAGGCCCGGCCCGTGGCGCCTGCTGGAAACTGGACTTAGGCTGCGCCAATGGATATATGCCTATCATTTTTTCGATCAATCGGAAAGCTGGAATGCTGAAGCGAAGCAGCGGTTCCTCCAATCGGTAAAAGAGCATGCTTGGTTTCTCTCCACCTACAAAGCGAGCATTGAAATCAATCATTCGATTATGCATATGATTGGGCTGCTGGGCGCGGGGCTGACCTTTGTGACGTGGGAGGAAAGCGCGGAATGGCGCAGCACCGCGATGAAGCGGCTGGAGGAATGCATACGCGTGCAGGTGCTGCAGGGTGGCGTCCATTCGGAGCTTACGCCGCACTACCATATGGTATCGCTGGAGCTGTTCGTCGATTGTGCCGTTATGGCGAAAAAGCGCGGGCTTGCGTTCTCAGGCGAATACGAGCGCATTGTAGCCGGCATGACGCGTTTCGCAAGCCTGATGATCAGACAGGACGGCAGCATGGCGCCGTTTGCCGATTCCTTCGCGAACCAGCCGCCCGATTTGAATGCGGCGGCGCTGTATTATGATCGTCCAGGACTGCTGCTGGAAGATCAGCTGTATGAGCAGTTTTGGACGGTCGGCCCTGAGGCTATCGACCGCCTGCTGGCAGCGGCAGCTAAGATGCCGGAAACGACAGCTAAGTCGCCAGAAACGACAGCTAAGTCGCCAGAATCAGCAGTATCGCGGGCGGCTTCAATGGCAGGCGAAGCAGAAGCGACGAGTGCCCATATGGAGGAGCGGCTGCCCTTTGCATTCCCTGCGGCAGGCTATTATGGGCTTGGCAATACGGAGCAGCAGCTCATTTTCGATGCAGCTGCGCTTGGAGGCCCTCATGGCCATGCCGATGCGTTGTCCTTCGAATGGTGCGCCTATGGCGAAGCGCTGTTCGTCGATCCGGGCACGTACACGTATATGGAAAATCCATGGCGCCGTTATTTCAAAAGCACATCTGCCCATAATACCGTTCTTGTGGACGGGCAGGATCAGACGCCTTATTTGCGCACCCAAAGATGGGGCGTGCCGGAGGCATCCGTTTCCTTAATCGCTTGGGAGCCGGATCAGCAAATGATTTGCGCAGAGCATGACGGATATGCTTCCCGCGGCGTTGCGCATAGGCGCTCCCTATGGTTTCTGGATAGCGGAGAATGGGTCATTTATGACCGCCTGACGGGTACTGGCGAGCATACGTATCAGCACCGGCTGCACACTAGGCTGCTGGAGTGGGAGACACACAAACGGGCAGCAGGCAGCGCTGCTGCAGCTAATGAAACAGGCTCCAATGTTGAGCCTGCCTGCTACTATGCCAAAGGCAGCGGCTTGACCAATGGAGTAGAAGCTGCTGCCGCTTCGCCGCTCGCCTGCGAGCTGCTCGTATTTGGACCGCCAGAGTTGGAGCTTGATGTGGAGGATAGCTGGGAATCCGTGCACCAAATGAAGATGCAGCCGCTGAAGGTGCTTCAGGGCTTGCTGACAACGGAAAATGAAGGTGCATGGTTTATTACCGTGATGAAGCCATCACTTGGCACGCAGCAGTTGGCGATCTCTGAATGGAGCGTCGCCATGGACGAGCAGGGCCGCCCTGTACTGAGCTTAAACCGTGACGGGCGCCTTACCGTGTTCGCCATACCTGAATGAATCGATTGGAGTGAAGCATGTGGATAAGCAAAACGGATTTATTACTCATTATCTAACTTCAGGACTGCGTTTGAGTGATTTTATATCGGACAAATCCGATAAAAACCAAATACGCTACGAGCAATATTTGCGCTCGATTGTCGCGGACAGGGAGCTTCCAGCGCCAGCGGGATCAGAAGCCATCCAAATCGGCGCTGAGAGCGAGCTGGGGCTGCCTTGGGAATATCTTTACCCGTGCAGCGGCTTCGTTAATTTCAGCCAGTTTTCGTTTACGCCCCAAAAAGTAGAGCTGCTCGCCGCTACCGTGCTTGTGGCGGAAGAAGACCTTGTCGTCTTGGCAAATCTATGGACTTATACGGCGATTGAAGTATGGCTTAATGGAGAGAAGGTAAGCTCCGTTGCCGTGCCGGTGTATAAGCCGATTAATAAGCAGGAAATACAGCTGCCTTTGCGCAAAGGCAGCAACACGATGGTCATCCGCATGCAAAATTTGGCAGTGCGTGATACGCGGAACATATTCGGCATCCAACTATTGGAGCATTTGGACCAGATTTCGGTGACGCTGCCGGATGCGGAGCAGGCCGAGCCATTTCTTGCGCTGGACCGCTTTTTGTCGGGCATTACGCTGAAGGGCAATGAGCTTTGCTTCCCGGCGGAAGCGCCTTGCAGCATCTATCTGGCATATGGAGAAGAAGTAAATGACAGCCTGATCGCCGAGGACATTAGCGGCAAGCGCAGCGTGAAGCTTGACGAGGGTGCGCCAATGGCAATCGTATATGGTGAAATCGGACAAAGAAAGCTGGTTCGCAAAATCGAGCTGCTGCAAAACAAAAAGCCGGTTTATCGCAAAGGAGCGGCAGCGGCCAAGGTTAAAGGCGCCATGTTCGAGGAGATTGCCGCCATAGGCACGGAGAAGGCGTTTCAACCGCTGCGTTTTGGTTTATTTTATGTGCTGGCGCGCTGGAACTTGGGACAACCCGGTGTTAATGATGAACAGCATATTCTGCACGCGCTTGGACAAATTGAGCGGCGCGAGGATTGCTCGGACTTTATCCTCGCGGGCCTGCTTCGCTTCATGCAGCAGCAAGAGCTTCCGGCCCATTTAACCGAACGGACCAAGCAGGCGATTTTAGACTACCGCTTCTGGATGACGGAGAACGGCTCAGATGGCATGTGCTTCTGGAGCGAAAATCACGCGCTGATGTTCTATATTTGCGCTTATATGGCGGGCCGCGAGTACCCGGATCAGCTATTCGCAAGATCGGGCCGCACGGGCGTTCAGGCAAGCAATGTGGCGCTCGGCAAAATCCGCGAGTGGCTGGATGATGTCGAGGAATATGGCTTTGAGGAGTTTCTCAGCGCGGATTACATGTGCGTGACGCTAGGTGCGCTGCTAAATGTCGTCGACTATATGGAGGAAGAGGAGTCCGCTCGCGCAAGCCGGTTAATTGACGAGATGCTGAAATCCTTCGCTTATCATACGTTCCGCGGTTCAATTGTCGCGCCGCAAGCGCGCATTTACCGCTCCGTCATTTTGCCATTCACCCAGTCGGCCCAGTCTTTAATTCATCTGCTGAATCCGGATACGCCAATGGGCAACAGCGAATGGATCGTTTTTCTGATGAACAGCAAATACGTGATGCCGCAGCATTTCACAAGCCTGATGGATGAATCCTTGGAGCTGGAGTACCAGACCGGGAACGCATGGGTGAAGCTCAACAAGCAGCCTGATTATATGCTGACCTCGGTTCAATCACCGAGATATGATGCCAGCCCGTCCTTCTGGCAAAATATTAGCTTTGACGAGTCCGTTGACATTGAATCGGGCCATTATGTTAAATCGTTTAATGAGCGTTTTCACGGCACATCGCGTTTCGAGCCGGGCGTGTACGGGTATCAGCAGCATATGTGGTATGCGGCGCTGGACAACGATACGGTGCTGTATACGAACCATCCGGGAGAGCTGGCTGACGATGGCGGCATGCGGCCGGGTTATTGGTATGGCAATGGCATCATGCCAGCGGTCAAGCAGCAGGGCAGCGCGCTCGGCGCGATTTATGAAATCGGGGAAGAGCATCCGGTCGCGTTTACGCATCTCTTTTTCCCAGAGGCGAAGTTTGATGATTTCGTCCAGGACGGACATTGGCTGTTTGGGCAAAAAGGCAGCGGCTATGCCGCGATCTGGTGCAGTGAGCCGATGGTTCCCCATCATGATCGCCTATTCCATTGCGAATACCGGGCATACAGCCGCAAAAATGCGTATTTCTGCAAGCTGGGCTCGGAGCAGGAGTTCGGCAGCTGGGATCAGTTTAAGGCGGAATGCTACCGGCTTGCTCCTGCCTTCGATTGTTCGGCGCTCAAGCTGACCGCAGCGGATGATTATGAGCTGAGCTTCGTCCGCAGCAGCAACAAGTCGCAATATGTCTAACCGCAATTATGTGTAATCTAATCCAATAATAGTTGAGAGGATTGACGAATGATGAGCAGATTGAACAATTGGGAAAATGCCGAGCCGGGCGTAAAACGGAAAATTTTCACACCGGGCGAGACGATTATGATGATGGAGGTGCATTTTGAGGAAGGAGCGGAAGGTTATTTGCACAGCCATGTGCATGAGCAGTTTTCCTACTGCCTGGAAGGGCAGCTGGAGTTTTCGATAAATGGGGAGAAGACCGTCATTTCCGCAGGCGAGACGATCTTTATTCCTAGCAATGCTGAGCATGGCTGCCGCGCCTTGAAAGCAAGCAAGCTGCTCGATACCTTCACGCCGCTTCGGCAGGATTTGATCAATTAATGAAATAAGGTCAGTATAGACGGCTGAGCTGAGCAAGCTATGCTGTGAGGGTTGTCCCAAAGCCATAATTAATGGCTGGGGGCAGCCCTTTTTTTATGGAGCGAAGGTCAGCGCGGCCTTTCCCGGTTTTCTGAAACATTGTGATTCGCGGGAGCGTCTAGGGAAGGGAGGTGATTGGCGATGAATGGAATAAAACGGACGGGCCAGGCTTTAATCGTGCTGCTCCTTATGCTGACAGCTGTCGGCTGCGGCGGCGGGAGTAGTGCGATGGAACGTGAAGCGCCCGAGGCAACCGAAAATCAGGTTAAGGCTGCGGGTCCAGAACCCGAGGAACCGACTGAAACTTGTAATGCGATTATCGAGTGGGTCGATTTTCTGATGATTAATGGCATCAAATATCAATACAACTACGAGGGAAGCGGAAAGGTATCTGACGATCAGCTTGGCGAAAAAGTAGGCGAGGTAACTTATATGCTGAACGATCATGCTTGCACGGATTATGTGGAGAAGGATGGGAATGCCGCCTTTTTGCCTATCGGCACAGAGATTTACGCGTTAAAGGGCTACAAGTCGGAGTTCCGTGTCGCAGCAGGCAACAAGGTTTATGAGGTGATGGATAATCCAAAGGCGGCAACGCTGGGACAATTGCTCGATATCGAAGGCAAAGTTGAAAAAGTAGGCCTGGAAAGTGCCGAGGATGGCAGTCCGATCGGCGACTTTAGTGCAGAAGCGTCTGCACAATTCATTCAGGAGCTGCTTCCGCTGCAGCATGTGGGATTCAATCAGGTTTATGAAAAAACGAAGCATGAATCCGGTATTTTTCTAAGGGTATACTTGCTGGATGGCAGCTCTTTCCGGCTCGTCTATTATCCCGAAGGGAATGGCTTTCATACTGGCGCCTTCGGAACAGACAGCCTGAAAAAATTGATTATGGAGCAGCGGGCCCAAATCAAAGCAGCAGCAGGCTTATAGAGCTGCGTCGTCGAAATGGCATAAGCGCTGCTGGAAAGCTTTTTGAATGGATGGGAAGCTAAAAAATCCCGATGAACCGTCAACAGCAAAAGCAAGAGGCTTTTGCTGTTTTTGACGATGCACCGAGACGGTTCGTTCAACTCAAGGCTACAGCTTGAATTTATTAATTTGAATACGCAGCTTCTCTGCCATATTAGCAAGCTCTGCGGAAGACGACGCTACTTCCTCCATCGAAGCCATTTGCTCCTCTGCCGCAGCGGAAACATTTTGGGATTCGGCCGCCGTTTCACTGGCCGAGTCGGAGATGAGGCGAATGGATTCCACCAATGTAGTTGTACCGGACACCATCTCGCCGGATGCTGTTGATACGCCTTGAATGCTCACGGCTACCTCCTGAATGGAAGAGCGAATGCGGGCGAACAGCTCACGGGCTTCTTCACCCGTATGTTTGCCTTCAGCCGCTTGGTTGACGGTCTGTTCAGAGGCTTGCAGCGTCCGATCAATTTCGAGGCGGATACTTCCGATAAAGCCAGCTATTTGCTCGGCTGATTCCATCGACTGGCCGGCAAGCTTGCGGATTTCATCCGCTACGACTGCAAAGCCGCGTCCTGCTTCTCCCGAGCGTGAAGCCTCAATGGCTGCATTCAACGACAAAATATTCGTTTGGCGGGCAATTTGGCTGATGCTGCTTACGACATCACCGATTTTGCCGGACAAGCCGCTGAGCGCATGAATCGTTTGGGCAAGCTCGCCGATGCCTTGCTCCATCGCGACCATTTTTCCATTAAGCTGATCCATGGAAGCCGCTCCGTCATCGGAGAGGTTGGAGGCTTCTGAAGCGATGTCAGCTGCATTTGTACTATAAGAAGCGATACCATCAATTTGCACAGCGATGCTGTCGGCTGCTTGGCTTCCATCCTGCAAGCTGGATGTTTGGCGCTCCGAGCTTTCGGCTACGACGAGAATCGCTTCGGAAATGCTTTGCGCCGCACGTGCGCCTTGATCCGCTCCCTCAGCAAGCTGCTTCGCAGAATCCGTCAACTGCTCGGATAAGCCATTAACCTCCTTCATCAACAGCTGCATTTGATCGCCAGCGGTATTAAAGGAATGCAGCGCCTTGCTAATATCGGTTTTGCCTTTCACCGGAATGCGATACGTTAAATCGCCTTGCGCCAAAACATCAATGCCATGTGTCAACTGACGAATCGGATACACAATCCGCAGAGCAATGAGAACCGTCATAATCAGGGCAAGGATGATAATGCCTGAGCCGACCAACATAATCAAGTTTAGCAAAGTATCGACAGGCTTTAAAATTTCGCTTTCGTCTGCGAACATCGTAATGACCCAGCCCAGGCCAGTCACACTCATAAACCCAATTTTATTAACGCCATTTTCCTTATAATGAATCGGGGCGGTATGGCCTTGGGTCGCATTGGCGAGCGCTTGATCAAGTGCAGCGATACCTAGATCGGATAGTTTTTTGTTTAACACAAACGATTCATCCGTGTACGAAAGGAATGTTCCGTCAGCTAAGGTCATATAAGCTTTTCCGGTCTCGCCGAATTGAGCTTTGCTGACGCTTTCTACCGCTTGGCTAATCGAATAGGAGGCTCCATAAAATCCATAAGCTTTGCCATCCTTGATTAGTGGAGCACCGACAACAACAACCATCGTGCCCATCGTTTTGGAAATAACCGGCTCAGAAATGAACGGTTTGCCTTCCTTGGCAAGCTTGATGTAAGGCCGATCAGATAAATCGACGTCCGTATTTTTAATGTTAACAGCGTTGGCGCCAATTAAATCAAGTGAGAAAAAAATCGATTCAAATTCGGGATGCTGATTATGGGCTTGAACGAGAAAATCAAGCTGCTGCTGCCGGTCTGCTTCCACCTTGGAGCCCTGCTCCGCAATGACCTGCATAATCGCCTGCTTTTCAACTAAATTGGCATCAATTTCTTTGGCCAGAAGGCTGGAGTAAAGCTCCATTTGTTTTTCGGCTTGGGATTGGACTTCTCTGGAGGTTGGAACGTAGAAGGTGTAGGAGAGCACGGAGACACAAACGACGATAATAAGCAGGGTGGACAATACAATTCTACCTGCTGTCTGACGAATCGAACCAAGAATGAGCAAATTACGAATAAAACGCGAGTTCTTTAATGACATTACTATTCTCCTTTTGATAAAATGTGTGTACTTCTAATATCGGTTGCAGCTTGCAAACTTATTACTATTATTTTCATTTTATTTTGAAAATTTTTCATTTTTAATGAATTGGGAATGAAATCGCTTGCAAAATAGTTGGCGATAGTCATTTTAAATATTATTTTTTGCGTAGGAATTATTATTTAATAAAATTTAGTTGAAATGCAGCTAAAGTGGAGGCCGAGGATGCAATTTGTATTTGATTTGGATGGAACAATTTGTTTTAAAGGAAAACCGATATCGGAACGTTTGCTTTGCGCGTTGGAGGGTTTAATCGAGGCAGGACATGAGGTTGTATTTGCTTCAGCCCGCCCAATCAGGGACATGCTTCCTGTGGTGGACCAGAGATTTCATCATCTTCTATTCATTGGCGGCAATGGCTCGCTGATCTCTCAAGCGGGAAAACGGCTGCCTGGAGAAGTGTTTGCCACTGAACAAGTAAGTAAAATAATGGAATTAATTACAGCGTATCAGGGTACATACTTAATTGATAGCGAGTGGGATTGTCGCTTAACACAATCGTAAAAATCCTCATCCTGTCGTCGGTGAATATGGAGCGCTTGTTTGCAGAATTAGCCGCACTTGAGCTAGTGGTCCACCAGCATAGCCGGGAAAATGTGCTTGATCTGGGCCCGCAGAACATCCATAAATGGAGCGCCCTGCAAAAAGCGGGACTGCAAGCGAAGCAGTTCATCGCCTTCGGCAACGATGCCAATGACATCAGCATGTTCCAGGCGGCGCTTTATGCGGTAAGAATCGGCGATCATGCGGAGCTGGGACCATATGCGACGGCAAGCATCGCAGTGGAAGGGGATTACGAAGGCGCGATTATTGAAAAAATAAAGCAGCTTTCCCAAGCGTATGCTGTATAACAAGGTGAAGTTCCCGACAAAAGCAAATGCAAAAGCAAATGCAAAAGCAAATGCAAAAACAAAAGCAAAAGCAAAAGCAAAAGCAGCCCTAATTGCGGGCTGCCTTTATTAAATGGATTCGTTTTATTTCCAATACTTCTCGATAATCGCTTCGCGGCCGGAATAAATACGCGATTCCTTATAAAATTCCGGGTTTTTGCGATGATAGTTTTGATGGTATTCCTCCGCCGGATAGAAGACGGAAGCTTCTTCGATCGCTGTTACGACAGGCTTGTCAAAGCGGCCGCTGCCCGCGAGAGCTTCTCTGGACTGCAAGGCCAGCTCGCGCTGCTCCTCCGTATGATAGAGGATCGCCGCCCGATATTGGCTCTTCTGATCATTGCCTTGTCCGACTGCATCGGTCGGATCAATTTGCGGCCAATAAAGCTCTAGCAGCTTTTCATATGGGAAAATGTCATCGTCATACGTTATTTGTACAACCTCCAAATGCCCGGTCTCTCCTGTCAATACTTGCTCATACGTAGGGTTCTCCAGCTCTCCGCCCATATAACCGGACAAAATGCCGTGAATGCCGGGCTGCTCTTCAAACGGACTGACCATGCACCAGAAGCAGCCTCCGGCAAACGTTGCTTTTTGTATCATATGATTTCCTCATTTCCTATTGCGGCTAAATATATTTATTTATATCTAATTATATTTAATTTTATTATAAACACTTGCTCCTCACAAGTATAATCCGATTTTAAAGCAAGCTTCGCTGCTTTTCCCATAGCGGGCTAAAGCGGCAGCAGACGAACAAAATCAAGTTGATGAGCATTGCCACAAGAAAGACGATGGATGGCGCAGTAAACACGGAAATCCAGCCAGCCGCCGCGACGGCGAAGGGCATGCCAAGCTTGAACAGCGAGCCGGTAATGCCGCTAATTCTCCCGATCAAGTGCTGCGGCGTCGTTTCCTGGCGGAACGTCCAAATGCAGACGACGCTGATCGTTTCGAACCAGCCATTTAGAAACAGCGACACGCCTAGCATGGCAGCAGAATGGGAAAGATACATCATGAAATAAGTGACGGCTAGACATAAAGTCGTTAGCGTAATTAACGTTCCTACCTTAAGCCTGCGGCGCAGCCAGCTGATAATGAAGCTGCCAAGCAGGCCGCCAATCCCAGCCGCCGACCATACGAGTCCCAGCTCGAAATTGCTCAGCAGCAATGCGTCCTTGGCATAAAAAATAACCGTTGTATCGACCATGCCGGAGGCGCAATTGAGGAAAATAACGGTTAACGTGATCAGCCACAATAAGCGGTTGCGGCGCAGCTCGCGCCAGCCCTCCAGCAGCTCCTTCCAAAAGCTTGATACCCGCTGCGCCCGCGGCTGCTCAGTCGATTGCAGAAATAATAGCAAAATGAATGCAAAACCGAACGCCACCGCCGTCACGAACAAACCGTCATGAAGCCGCGGCAGCATGAGCAAAAGCCCCGTCAGTACAGGACCAATGATGCCGATCAGCATCGTGACAAAATTGAGCGATACGTTGGCCGAGGTGAGCAGCTCGGTAGGAATCGCCTGCTTGACGATCGCTACCCGCGCATTGGAGAAGGCATAGCCGAAGGCCATCAGCAGGAATCCGCCTGCGTAGAGGACATACAGCGAAGGGTCGCCATAGGCAAGTGCGGCATACAAGCCGAGCAGAACGAGCATTTGCAGCAAAATCGAAGCGAGCGACCAATTCTTTTTATGCACCCGATCCACTAATACGCCAATGAACACGGCCAGCAATAAATTCGGCAGAAACTCGATGCCCTTCATCGTCGACATAGCGACAGCCGACTGCGTCAAATCATATAAAATGAGCGGCAGCGCCAGCTCATAGATTTTATTGCCGAAGGCTATGATGCCGCTAGTAAAGAAAAGAATAAGAAAGTTCCGATGGCCCCATATTGCCGTGTGCGACTGCTGCCGTGATAGGGGAAGACGATTAGTTTTTATGAACATGTGGGGCTGCTCCTCTTGACCGTATTTATGGATCAAAGTATACTTTCGAAAAAGACGAAGGAAAAGCGAAAGGTGAGGATTTTATTTTTCGCCTTTTAGCATTTGCCTATTGGAAAAGGAGTCTAAATGGACGTCCACGACTATTACGGCCAGTTAAGGAAGCATTATATTGACATGCCGAAGCGGCAGCGGTTTGCTGTATCGATGGAGGAGCTAAGCGAGCTGCTTGCCTGCACACGCCGCAACACGCAAATGCTTTTGCACAAAATGACGGAGCTTGGGCTTGTGGAATGGACGCCAGGGCGCGGACGGGGAAATTTATCGCAGCTGGCATTTCTGAAATCCTATAGAGAGCTGGCGTTCGCCAAAGCGCAGGAGCTGGTTGAAAAGGAGAAAATCAATGAGGCATGGAAGCTCATGGAGCCATTTGAGGATCAAGCGATTAAAGCCGAGTTCATGGCATGGCTGACCCGGCAGTTTGGCTTGCAGCAGGATACGGAGGAGAAGGATGTGCTGCGCTTCCCGTTCTATCGTCCTGTCTTAAGGCTGGACCCTGCCTATGTGTTCCGGCGTACGGAGTCGCATTGGGTTGAACAGATTTTTAATACGCTGGTCAAGTTTTCGCGGGGGACGTTTCAACCGCAGCTGGCCCACTATTGGGAAAGCAATGAGGAGCATACGCAGTGGTCTTTTTTTCTGCGCAAGGGCGTGCGTTTCCATCATGGAAAGCGGCTGACCGCGCGTGATGTTGCTTTTACCTTTCAGCGGCTGATGGCAAGCTCTCCTTCGGAGTGGCTGACCTCGATGATTGAAGCGATCAACATAACCGGAACGTACAGCCTCACCATCACGCTGAAGGAGCCGAATGCTTTGTTTATGCACAGCTTGTGCACGGAGCGCTTCAGCATTGTGCCGGAGCATGCGGGCGAGCTGGGGGGAGCGGACGATTTTGCCAAAATGCCGATTGGGACAGGGCCCTTCCGCATGCTCCGAAATGATGAATCGATGCTCATTGTGGAGGCGAATGAGCTGTATTTCGAAGGCTGCCCCCATTTGGATCGCATTGAAATGTGGGTGTGGCCAAACTATGAGTCAAGCGAAGGGTGGTCTGTTCCAGAGCAGCAGTCGCAGCTGGCCTATTTTGAAGCACAGCTAAAGCAGCAGGCGGATGGGAAGAAGGAGCGGTTGGAGCAAGTGGAGCAGCTGGAGCAGGGCAGCACCTATTTAGCCTTTAATCTAGCGAGACAAGGAGTGCTGCAGTCGCTGAAGCTGCGCCAAGCGATTCATTACGGCTTGAACCGCCAGCAGATGATTGCCGATCTGGGCGGCATTCGCGAGCAGGCGTCAACGGGCTTCTTGGAAGAGGGGATAGATGCTGACGATTGCACCAGCTATGATTTCTCCTATGCGGTGCAGCTGGTAAGCGAATCGGGTTACGCAGGCGAAACGCTCAAGCTGTACACGTATGAGATGCCCAGCAATGAGCAAAGTGCGGAATGGACCCGGAAGGCATGCGAGAAGCTGGGTATTCGAATCGAAATGGGGGTGTTCCCAATTGAGGAGCTGGTGGCGTGCGCTGAGCATCGGAAGGAAGCTGATATTATTTTAGGCGGAGAGGTGCTGGGGGAGCAGCCGGATATGACGCTAATTGAGCTGTATAAGTCGGAGACGAGCTTCGTAGCTAGCGGTCTTTGCCTTGAAGACCGCGCCTTTGTCGATGAGCATATTTCATTATGTTTGCGGGAGCAGCAGCAGGAGGCCCGATTGGACATTTTAATGCGTATTCAAGAGCGGCTCAAGCAGCAGTTCAGCCTGTTGTTTCTGCATCATAGCCGGCAGCTGGTTGGGCATCACCAGTCTTTGCAGGGCATTGCCTTGAATGCCTGGGGCAACATCAATTATAAGGATGTCTGGGTTCGGAGAACGACATGACAGATGCAAGGGGCATGCAGTTCGAATGCTCCTGCAGTTAGGTCGAAATTTGGAATGGGGGAGCGTATTATTAAGACAGCTATTAGGGCCGCTTTCCTGGACGCGCCATATTTGCATCATTGGGATTCATATTAACGATCTTAACGAGCTGTTCCTGCATATATTCAGGCGGATGCTTAAAGCCGGTTTCAATCCAGTGCCATACGAGGCCAAGCACAGAACTCATGCTATAGGTGGCTAACAGCTCCGGATCAATATCATCCGTAGGATTCAAAAGCTCCGCCATCGAAATTTGTTTAAGGACATGAAGCATTTTTTCCTTCATATTGGGCAGCACATCATTTTTCATTAGAATCGTGTAGACGCCCGAATGCTCGTAAATATGTCTGAAAATCGTGACTGCATGGGCAGGAAGCTCGCTAACGTTAAAGACCTCGACATGCTCGTAGGGTTCCCGAAACGATTGCAGCAGCTTATCGAGCAGCTCATTCGTAATCTCATCTAGCAGCGCTTCTTTACTATCATAATTGGCATAAAAGGTTCCCCGGTTGTAGCCAGCGCATTCTACAATCTCCGTAATGGAGATTGCTTGGAATGGCTTATTCGCCATTAGAGTGAGCAGTGCTTCCCGCATGGCACGTCTGCTGCGCAAAGTTCGGCGGTCGATTTTTGGATTGTTTTCAGACATTATGCTCCACCTTCTTGACGTGTTTATATACAAAAAACCGCATTGTGTCTGTTACCGGGCAAATGTGGTTTTTTTGCTGATTGTCTCTTAACCTTACGTTTTATTATACTCGAAGTAACAGATGTTCTGTAATGAGCATGTGTTTATTGTATCCTTGATTTCAAATGGAGGAATGAACCGTGAGACTAACAGGAAAAGTAGCTGTCGTAACTGGCGCAGCTTCAGGTATGGGGAAAGCGATTGCCGAGCTGTTCGCAGCAGAAGGAGCTAAAGTCGTCGTTTCCGATCTTCGCGTAGATGCTGCTCAAACGGTTGTTTCCGCTATTGAAGCAAGCGGCGGACAAGCCATTGCAATCGCTGCCAATGTAGCGAAGGAAGAGGATGTTCAGCAATTAATCGATACGACCGTAGCAACATACGGCACAGTGGATATTTTAGTTAATAATGCGGGAATTATGGATAACTTTGTTCCGGCAGGGGACTTAACGGATGAGCTATGGGAGCGGGTATTCGCTATTAATACAACGGGACCGATGCGTACGATTCGGAAAGTGATCCCTCTTTTCACCGAGAAAAAGAGTGGGGTTATCGTCAATATCGCTTCTGCTGGAGGTTTGCAAGGCTCTAGAGCGGGCGCAGCTTATACAGCTTCCAAGCATGCAGTCGTGGGCCTCACGAAAAATATTGGTTTCCAATATGCCGACCTCGGCATTCGCTGCAATGCGATTGCACCTGGCGGTGTGAAAACGAACATTGCGGCGTCGCTAACGGAGCCTAACGCTTTCGGAGCGTCGCGTGCGATGGCAGGCATGGGCCTCAACCCGCGTACGGGCGAGCCGGAGGAAATTGCGAAGGTTGCTCTGTTCCTGGCCTCCGATGATGCAAGCTTCGTCAACGGCACGGTTGTAACTGCCGATGCGGGCTGGCTGGCTTACTAAGCTTTACAATCACAAGCAGAAGCAGTAATCCCCACTGGTCGACCCGTTTCCCATACGAATTGTAGGGAAGGGGGGGAACTGGAGGGGATTTTTTATATTAGATTTTTAAAAGTATACTATGAATCATCTCCGCTGATTACAGGCAGCCAAAAAGACATAGTGTATTCGACTTTTAATGTTTCTTCTTCAAAGAAGAAGGCAAAGCCATAGGTTTTGTTTCTATTTTTAATGGGAGTACCATCGAAAAATGGATCAAGCGAAAAATAGCTTCCATCCTCCGCCTGCTCATAAAAGAGGTACGCTTTGCCTGGTCTTAAATAGCCCGCTGTTCCATATTGCAGAAGGACATCCCTTAATGTGCTTTTTCCGACTATTATACCTTTGCTGGTAGAGAAAATCTTACTAGTGTCCGTATATTCTGAATCAGTAGATATAGACCAAAGGCCTAACAGATCCGCTTTATTGTATATAACTGAGAAGGAAGGATACTGGTTAAATCCAAATGAGACAGTCTGAGACTCCCCAAACCGTGCATCGATAGAGGATTTCGTATCCCCAAATTTCATTGTCGAATTAGGCTCGGTTCCAATTAAATCAAAATCCCCTTTGGTTAATGGCTGCGTGCTGAATAGGGGCAAAGGTTTTGGCGCATTCACCAGACTCGGCAGCATACTGCGTTTGGACAGGGATTTTGGACGCTCCTCGATACCCATCATTCCTGCAACCGTCAACTGCCTAATCCATTGAATAGCCTCAGCCCGTGTCAAAGGAGAATCGGCTTTAAAGGTAGACAGCGAGGCGGCATCACCGTGTACCATCCCATGTCCAATTAGATAAATCAGATTATCCTGTCCCTCAAAGTGGACGCCATTGGCTGAGGCAATAATCGCGGCTGCTTGTGCTTGAGTGATCGGTGCTGTACGAAGTTCTGTCTTGGCTGCTCCGACAACGGGATGGTTCCACTCTTTCGCAAATTGATATAGCGTGTTTACCCGACTTTTAATTGTCCCATCCGTTTCAGCGTTCCTCAACAACCCATTATCGAACGCCTCATACAATATTTTCAAAAACTCTGCCTCGCTTACAAGACGATCCGGTTGAAAGCTTCCATCCGAATAACCCTCAATGATTCCATTTTCTCTGGCCCAATGCATTAATGTATCTGACCCTTGATTGCTTGGTCCATAGGTTTCAGCAGCAGCGATGCTTCCCCCAAGCATGCTGGAAACCACCATAAGACAAATGAACGTCCGACGGACGATAGACATGTATACCTCAGCCCTTCTTATCTTTAAAGTTGTTGTGAATGAAACTTCTTACATAGTATTATCGGTTGAAAAGCGGCCTTTTGTAAGGTTCTACCTTAGGGATCGTTCCCTATCTTATAAACTGGCAATTTCCCCGAAACCTTGTTACGCTTTCTATATCTATGTTGAAACAGGGGGAATCGGGATGGCGGAAGGAAAGAAAACGATGGAAATGAAGCGGGTACAAGATAGTGGAAAGATTTACACCATTAAGGAAGCCGCAAAGCTAGGAGGGTTATCAGAGGATACAATCCGTTATTATGAGAAAATCGGCGTTTTGCCGCAGGCGGAGCGTAAAAACAACACCCATCGTTTTTACCGGATGAAGGATATTGAAACGATGAAGATGCTGGTCTGCCTGAAGAAAACAGGCATGTCGCTTGACGAGATAAGACCGTTTATAGGTGTGTCCTTCATCAATAAACCGTCGGATTACCCCGAGCTGGTGCAATTAATGCTGAATCATAAGCAGCAAATTCGGCAGCAAATAGCGGATTTGCAGCAGGTGCTGGACTTCATTGATGACAAGCTGAAAATCACCTCTTTTGAGCAAGGTGGCTGCCCTCAGTAGCTACAACAACTAGGACAACCCCTTGACTCAAATCAAAATGAAGAGGATGAGCAAGGGGAATTAATTTTAGGCAACGCGGGTAGGGTAGGACAGGATAAGGAAGGGTAAGGAAGGGGGAAGTGAAGGGCACCTTGCATTTTGAAGGACTGAGAAGCCGCTATTTTAGCATTTTATGCGATTTCAGCCTGTGAGCGGACAGGATGTAACTAGAATAAAAAGTGGACACAGCGTTAAGGAACGCCTAATAATAGACGTAACGAAAAAGAAGAGGTGTCCGCGAGTGGGAGAACAACGG
>NZ_LMLV01000003.1:0-179522 GCF_001422685.1 Paenibacillus sp. Leaf72
CAGCACGCTTGGCTACATGTCACCCTTGCGTTTCGAACAGCTTTATTACGAAAAAATAGCATAATGGGCGTGTCTACTCTATTGACAGAAGAGCAGGAAATCCGTTATTGTCCCCATAATCGCATGGAAATGAGTATGAGGCGCCCATTAGCGGCTCCTGAGTCCGCGAGTACCGCCAAAAACCCTAATTTGGTTAAAATAGCGTCGTCTGTGTCCGCCAAATTTCCGCTGCCGACTTAGCCCGGTTATTAAGCCACTTCATATCGTCTCCGCATACATATCCGAACGAGCAAGCCTACAGCTTTGATGCATCTATGCTTATTTAAGCCTATCTAAACCTGTCTATACCTAACGTCTACTCCGTCACGAGAATACGCGGCGTAGCTTGTTTAATCACTTTCGACGAGGCCCATGAGCCAAGCACCGCCGAGAAAATACTCAGGCACGAGACGACGGGCAAGTCACCTGATCCAGCCCGCTCAGCAAGTACAGCAGCGGCGACTTGCCGGAGCCGAAGTTGCCCATAATGACAGTGAATTCGCCCTCATAAATGTCTAAATCCACATTGCGGATGGCATGATATTGCTCGCCGCCTGTCGAATAGGTTTTACATAGGTTTCTAGCTCGAATAATCGCTTGCTTGGTCATGCGTATCTCTCTCGAAAGATTGTCTTAACCCCATAATAAATACGCAATATTTAAAAAGGCTTATCAAGTTATTAATAAATCCTTACAGTGAAGTGCACTTCACAAGGAGGCGGTTTCTATGCAGGAGCTAACAGCAGCAGAGTTTAATATGGTTAATCCAATGCTTGAAAAGGTAGGAAATAAAGCGGTCTATGCTTTATCGGTAATCCAGCAGCTTCAACCAGGAAAGGTGTTAGTAAACGATAAGAAAAGTCCTACAGCCGCATTCATAACGAGTGTTGGTGGATTCTATTGTTTATTGGGAGCTGCAAACGATGTTCTATTTAATGAGGGGGTTATACGGTTCCTAAACGATAGAGACAGCCATTCTATTCGTTTTTATGCTCTAGCTTTATTTTCAGCGGATTGGGAACTGCTGCTGGCTGAAAAAAATCTAATAAATGCGGCCAAGATTAAAAGGGCTTATTTCCAATTTAACAAGGAAAAATTTCTTCAAACTTATTGCGATTATCCGTTTGTGCTCAATGCTGAATTCAACGATGAAGGATTAAATCTAGAAATAGCTAACCAATATCGAGAGGACTTTTATCCGTATTATAAAATAGTTTGGGATTCGGCCCAACAATTTATCGATAATGGTGTCGGTCATTTTGTGACGAAAGACGATAAGATTGTCAGTGTTTGTTCCTCTCCCTATGTTGGAGGCGGTTACGCTGAAATCGACATCATTACAGTAGAAAAATATAAACGAAAAGGGCTCGCTGCATGGGCCGGTGTCCATTTTATTAAGGAGTGTCTTAACAAAGGACTGACACCAAACTGGTGCTGTCATTCCGATAACCTGGAGTCCTTAAGTGTCGCCCAAAAGCTTTGTTTTGAGCAAATAGACGAGCATCCTATGTATTGGTACAACGGTTAACCATTATGCGATTAGCAGAGGGGAATAGTGAAATGAAAAACGGTGCCACTGCCGTTATTGCTTCTGAACGCAATGGAGCCGCCATAAGCTGCTCCTTGTTCGCATCCAGCTCGGCCTCTATACGGATCGTATCGCCTGGGGAGGATGCGTTAAGCGCATTCGCCACGATGTTGGCAAGCATTTGCTCAATACGCGCGTGGTCGATAGCGATCAGTACGGTCTCTTGCAGCTGCAATCGCCAGATAGCTTGCGCCGCAGCTGCGCCAATGGAGACTAGCTCTGCCAGCCGTTACTCCCGAATGGTCACACGGGTATTAATTGGAACCAAATGGGCGAGAGCGACAACGTCGTCATTGTACATGCGGATGCAGCCATGCGACACCATGCGCCCGATAGAGGAAGGATCATTGTTGCCATGAATGCCGTAATGCGGCTTGGACAATCCCATCCAGAAAGCGCCGAATGGCCCGCCGGGATTAGGTTGCTTGTTAATAATCGTAAATTCGCCGAGCGGCGATTGCGTCAGCATTTTGCCGATGCCAACAGGATAGGCGTTTACAACCGTATTGCCATCGAGCAAATACAGCCTGCGGTCAGATAGATCAACGATAATGCGGTATGAAGGCATGAAAGGTTTCCCTCCTTTGCTTCTATCCTATGTAAGAGGGGGAGGGAGGGCATTAGGCATTGTCCTATAGGCATGAAATCGTGGAGATTCGGAAGTAGTCTTCCTATAGCAATGAGGGCTGCCATATAGTTGGCAGCCCTCATTTTTAAGAAAAGCGTGTATTGCGTATTGCGTCAGCGGCTAGTGCCCCGATGCCTCATGATCGTTGGACAGCTTCAGCACATCAAACAGCTTGAACAGCAGGCTTAGCAAAATCGCTACGACTGTCGCAAGCGCCATGCCGGAGATGGAGAAATCGCCCAGCTTGATGGTGACGCCGCTGAGTCCGGTTACCATGACAACCGTTGTCAGAAACAGATTTGTCGGCTTGCTGTAATCGACCTTCGATTCCACAAGCATCCGAAAGCCGGATGCGGCGATAACGCCGAACAGAAGCAGGGAAACGCCGCCCATGACAGGAGTCGGAATGCCCGAAATGAGCGCCGAGAATTTTCCTGAAAAAGAGAGCACAATGGCGATGACGGCAGCGCCGCCAATGACAAAGGTCGAATATACCTTCGTAATCGCGAGTACGCCAATGTTTTCGCCGTAGGTCGTATTAGGCGTGGAGCCGACGAAGCCGGAGATCATCGTTGAAATACCGTTGCCCAGCATGGAGCGGCTCAGCCCCGGGTCCTTCGACAAATCCTTTTCGACGATATTGCTCGTCACGACCAAATGGCCGATATGCTCGGCAATGACGACGAGCGCAGCGGGAGCGATGGCAAGAATGGCTGCCCACTGGAAGACTGGCATTGTAAACTGAGGAGACTGCAGCCAGCCGCTTTCACTAACGCCGGAAAAGTCAGTCATGCCCATAAATTGAGCAAGAACATAGCCGGACACGATTCCAATTAGAATCGGAATAATCTTCATAAACCCGCGGAACAGCACCGAGCCGAACACGGTTATAGCCAGCGTAATGGTAGACAATGCGACCGTTGAACCGTCCATCGTCCAGTTTGCCGGGTCTTTATAGTTGTCCGGCATAATCCAGCCAGCCATTTTCGCTGCGACCGGAATGAGCTCCAGCCCGATAATCGCTACAATCGCGCCCATCGCCGCAGGAGGGAAAACGACGTTAATCCAGCCCGTTCCCGCATAATGAATAATCAAGGCGACAAGTGTGAAAATAACGCCTGCGGCAATAAAACCACCCAACGCTGCGGCATAATTGCCCGGCTCACCAGCTGCATGTTGGCCGATTACCGCTCCGGCAGGAGTGATAAAGGCAAAGCTGGAGCCAAGATAAGCGGGGATTTTGCCTTTGCAAATCCATAAATAAAGCAAGGTGCCGATTCCGTTCATAAGCAGGCACACAGCCGGATCGACGCCGAGCAAATTCGGCACAAGCACGGTGGAGCCGAACATGGCGAATAGATGCTGCAAGCTCAGCATCAGGCTCTGCCCTAGCGGAGGGCGATCCATAATTCCAATTGCATTACGGTTTTTCATAAACCATTGATCCTCCCGAATGTTCTACGTCTATAATCCTTGTCGATTCTACCTAGTTCGGTGAAGGTTGGCAAGCTTTTTTTCAAAATAGAGAGAAAGTATGATTTTTCCATCCTTCCTCTCTATTTCTCGGAATGAAACGCGCCGCGCTGCCAAAGGACGGCGACAGCCGTTTCACCTTGAAATATAGGGAAGGAGCTGATTTTTCCGCCCTTCCTCTCTATTTATCGGAATGAAACGCGCCGTGCCGCCAAAGGACGGCGACAGCCGTTTCACCTTGGGCGGAGCAAAAAAAGAGGCCGGAGCCGTCCCCAGAACGGACTCCAGCCTGATGCCGTTAGCTATATGAGCTTAGCACCGTGTTGGTTTTCAAGGCAGTGCAAGCCATCCTTACAGTATTATCGTCATTTACGGCGTGTGATGCCCCATATATTCGTACGTCCCTTTAGGATAATAGGACCACTGGCTGGTATCGTACAAGCTCTTGCCGATTTGACCCAACTTGCGGACCATTGTACCGCCGCTTGGGAACAGGGTGCTGGTTAAAGCTCCGTTTGAGCTGATATCGCCAGCTACATCAACGACCACGCCATTTTTCTTAAGAGCAAGGCCGCTCACCGTAATATTCCATTCTGGAGCAAACTTATCTTCAAAATTAAAATAAACAGCTGAAGTTATATCCATAAAATCATAAAATGCTGTGTCTATAATAACGGTAATATTGTTGGGCATGAGGAAAGGAAACGCTAGCTCCTTCTCGTAGTACTGCCCATTGGTAGAATTGCGGCCGTAAACAAACAAGCTATAGCCTGTAAGGTCACTGTTGTCGCTATAAATTTCGACGGCTGACCGGTATTCATCCTCAAGTAAAAACTCGGCAATGTAAACAGGCGAGGTTGTAAAGCTCGGAGCGTCGGCAGCGGTTGTAAACGTCCACTGTGTCTTCGAGGTCATTCCCGTCGATGCCAGACCATTGCTGTCTTTAAAGCTTCCGGCAGCAAACTTTACATAATAGGCGGTCGCGCCTGAGAGCCCGGCAACTTGGACATTTGCCATATTGGCGCTGAACGTCACCTGGGATGGGTCATTGAGGGCGATGCTGGCGGCAACGGTATCGTCTGATGCTTTATACACGGTAAGCGTTTGGCCTGCTGCCGCTGTAACGGGCCGATTAAACGTAAGCGAAAGCGTCAAATTTTTATTCGTATTTAGCTCATGGTTAGCAGGAGACAGGCTGGTAATTTCCAGCTCATTCGTTGCGCTAATGAGCATGTCAGCAGTCTTAAGTGTGCGTCCGCTGGTCAAAGCGCTTGCCTTGGCTGTAATGCTGAAGTTTGTAATATCCGTATCAAAGTCGGTGCCATCGTAATCTACCGATAGCCAAATCTCATTGGGGGATAAATGCGACACATCGAGTATGGTCATGCCTTGTGGAGCATGGTTCAACTCAAAGTCGCCCGTGTTTGCCGCCGAATCGAACGTATCCTCCTCTAATGCGACAGCGAAAATAGCCCCGCCGGAAGCTCGCAGTTGATCCTCCGTCAAATCCTCAAGATCGACAGCAGTTAACGTCCGCGCATCTGCGGTCAGGAACGTCCAGGCTGCATCATCGCTGATGCCTGCAAATGCATTGCCATGCACATCTGTAAATGCGCCTTCCTCAACCTCTACGTAATAAGCAGTTATGCTCGTGAATTGAAAAAGTTGTGATGAGGGATGGAGAATCGCTTTACCGCCTTGAATCGTAACCTGATCTGATTCAGATACGATGTAGGTTTGCACGACCGTATCGTCTGAGGCCTGCCGAATCGTAATTTTTTTGCCTGTGACCGGAACGATATCCTCGTTAAAGGACAGGGAAGGCTCGGCTGACAAAGCATAATTCGGCTCCTGATTTGCAGGAGAGGTCTGCACGAGCAGAGGAGCGGCGACATCGGCAGTTGCAAAGCTCCAAGCTGAAGAACTGCTGATGCCTTCAAAGGTATTGCCCGCCTGATCGATGAATGCGCCAGCGTCTATCGTGACGGAATAGCTTGTCTCGCTGCCTAGATCGGCATGCTTAATCGATATATTTTTGCCATCTATGATGATATGACTAGCATCGTCTGCATCGTAGGCCAAAACATCAAGCGGATTCGCCGTATTTGTAATATAGATTTTTTTACCGGAAACAGCTGTAACGGGCCTATTCATTGTCAGCTCCAAATCGGCAGCTACGCTAATGTCGCCCGCGGAATGAGCTGGAACCCGGCTCTGAATATAGGGTGCGGACGTATCTGGCACTACCGTGCTGGTGGCCAGCAAGAAGGATTGCCCATCGATTGTGCCTGCCGCCGCAACTGGTGTAGCTTCTACAAATAAGTAGAAGCCGACGTCTTCAGACGCAACGGGATAGGCTGGCGAAGTTGCGCCGGCAATGGCCGTGCGGTCCGAGCCATCTGCCTGCGTGCCGCGGTACCATTGGAAGCGGGAAGCGGCTTCGGCGTCATTTTCAGCATCAAAATAATTATATTGCACCGTCATCATTTCGCCTGCTTTCAGCAAGCCAGCGAGCGAAGCGCCGTGCAGCACAGGAGCATCGTTGATAGAACTGAGCGTGATGATGTAATTGGAGCTGGTTGCCGAGGAGCCTTTGCCCGCATAGCTGCTTAGCAGCTTGGTTGCGTCCGCAGCGGTGACAACGCCGTCACGGTTAATATCGAGCAGATTAATCTCTTCCGGCGTCAGTACAGCGCCGCTGTTCACGACCTTCATAATGTACAGGGCGTCCGCAGCAGTGACAACACCGTCGCCAGTCGTATCCCCGATGCGGGTTACGGTCAACTGGAACTGCTCTGTCAGTTTCTCAAGCGCTGGGGTTTGTGCTTCAAGCGTAATCGTAGTTGTCCCCGCCGATATAATCTCTAATTCTGTATAAAGCTGATAAGCATTTGCCGTAGCAACGGCGGAATCGCTGGACGAGGCTGTCAGCTGGGAAAGGCCAGCAACACCGGAGAACAGCACACTTGCATCCAAGGAAATACGGGAGCCGTGATGCTCGATAGCCGCACCAAATGGGGTGGTAGAATCCGAGGAAGGCTTAATCCAGGGAATATCCTTGTTGACGATCGGGGTGAAAAAGTTGGAGGTGGCCGGAGTGGCATTCGCTCCATTTGGCAGTGGCAGAGCGGTCCCCAGCATAGTCGCGCACAAAATAATCGCAGGTCCTTTGCTGCGGGAGAAATGAGTCATTTTACGCCAATAATTATTCATTCGTCCAGTTCTCCTTATAAGAGGGTTGATGAGATATTGCCTTTATTGTAAAACAAGCGGTTGAACGGATTCTGAATCTTATTGTCGAAATAAGTCGAAGGAAAAGGCTGCAAAATTCTAGCGATAGAATTTTGCAGCCGGATTGAAATCATGCAGATCAAGCTTAACCGTTAATTAGACCAGCTTTGACAAGCAGGCGTTTCACGATAGCAGCGGTCTCTGCCCGGGTTACATTGGAATCCGGGTTCAGAGCGCCATCGGCGCCTTGGACAATGCCGTTTTTCAAAGCAGCAGCAACTGCGGCTTTAGCCGAAGCTGATACCGATGCGCTGTCTTGGTAGGCTGCCAGCAGGCTGTCGATTTCAGCGGTATCGCTGACTTGTGCTAGTGAGGTAAGCGCAAGGGCGCGGTTCAAAATAATCATCGCTTCTTCACGAGTGATCAAGCCGTTTGGACGGAAGGTGCCGTCCGAATAGCCGCTGATCAGCTTGCTCGAAACCGCGAGCTTCACTTCATTTTCGTACCAGCTGCCTGCCTTCACATCGGAGAAGGAAACCGCTGTGCTGCCGGAAGCGGCATGGATGCCGAGCGCGCGCAGCAAGGTTGCTGTAAACTCAGCGCGAGTAATGGAAGCGTTCGGTGCAAATTCAGTTCCCGATACGCCCTTCATGATCAGGCGGGAGCCGAGATCGATGACGTCATTTTTGCTCCAGTGATTTTCAACATCCTTGAACGAAGCCGGGGTATAAACGACCGCATAGCTGCTGTTCGTCAAGCTGTTGATGCTCGCCCAATACGTGCTGCCCGTAACGGAAATATGGGTCGGTACATGGTGCAAGGTGCCATCAGAACCAAGCACTACGCCCGTTGTAATCGCTGTGCCGTCAGAGCCGGCAGGAAGAGCGATCGCACGTTCTACATAATGATTAAACTGGTTAACGACAATGCTTTTGCCGTTGTAATGCGCGATGACTTCAAAGTCAACTGGCGTTCCAACAACGCTCAGCCCTTGCTTGGAGGCTTGGGATTTTACTGCGCTTGCCGCGGAGCCATCGGCTGTTGTGATGGAAATCGTGATTTTAATATCCGACAGGGCAACCGAAGCGCCAACCTGTGCGGAAATGCTGTCAATGTTGATATCGCTCGCAGGCAGCGTATAAGTAGCCGTAGGCGTTTGAATTTTAACGGAAGCTCCACGACCTTCCAGCTCTTTCACCAGTTGGCCGTTCAGCTCGCCGGTCACGATAGCGGCAGTTGTATCCTGAACCGGAAGCACCAGCTCTTTAATGCCGGAAGTGCTGATTTGCTTGATTACTTTATCGTTGTCTACTTCAAGCAGTACCGATTTGCGTCCATTTTGTACAGAAGACTTCGAAGTCGCAAATTGCGGCTGCTCCTTGCCATCGATGTAGACGATGACCGGTGTCGATGTTGTTGTCGGCGCCGGTGTGCTTGTAGCAGGTGCCGGTGTTGTGGAACCGCCGCCTGAGCCCGATCCGGAGCCTGGATCTGGATTGTTCGGAGAATCCTTGTAAACGACAATTTCTCCGCCTGCCAGTGTAGACGGCACCTTATAAGAGGAACTGCGGTAAATGGCCCAATTTTCATCTTTGGACGTATCTACAGTCAAATTATAAGTTCCTGTCGTTTCGCTGCTAAGCGCTTTAATTTCAATAGTAAACAGCTGCTGCGGGTCATGAATACGCGAGTTTCCGCCAGTGGAATCGATCCAGATCGCCCGGACCCAGCCAGCCGTATTGTCGAAGTTGGACTGGAAATAGCCCGTATCAGAGGGGCTGCCGTCTTCTGGAGCAACTTCACCATAGGTAGGCGTGATGCTGACGATGCTGAAAATAGCAGGATCGAAATCGAGCTGCATGTTATAAGCACCAACGCCATCGCCAGCACTCGTCAGCATGACAGGCACGCTTCCTGATTGTCCAGCTGCAACTCGGGTATTCGTAATCGTAACCTGCGCAGGGGCGCTAGATTCAGCGTGTGCGGCAGTTGGAAGAAGAACGGCTGGCAATACGAGCAGGCAGCTCAGTATGAGCAGCAGAAGGCGTCTTGCAGGAGCTTGCTTCAATAATGGTTGCATAATAACCTCCATGATAGTAAGGGTAGATGTGTGGGGCCTGGGTATTTTGATCTTCGATAGTCTTGACACTGTTAACCTACATATTGGGTTGTGAACATCCATTCAGAAAGTGAGACGCCTGCAAAATCATTTCCGTCGATATCTTCGAAGGCGCCATCATCGATGATAATGCTGAATTGTGTATCGGATGGCAGGAAAATGGTTAAACCGCTAAGGGTAACCGTATTTCCGCTAATGATAACGTGAGCCGGATAGTCGGCTGGAAAGCTCAGCACTTCACTGTTAGTTGAGGTATCAATAAATTTGATCTCTTTACCAGCAACGGCGGAAATGTCTCTATTAAATGTAAAAACAATATCGTCATATTGATTGACATTGACGCTTCCGTTTACAGGGGTGCGGCTTACAATGAAAGGAGCAGCGCTTGCTACGGCAGCATTTGACTTCAAGAGGACGGCCTGGCCCGTCAGCAGATCGCCTGATGCGGCAACCGGCGTTACCTCTGCGAACACATAATAATTGACATCGTCTTGCTGAAGGCTGTAAGTAGTCGCCGTTTCACCGATGATTTCCACCCGGTCAGAGCCGTCAGCTTGAGTACCGCGGAACCATTTCGTGCGGGTATTGCCCTCGGCATCATTTTCGGCGTCAAAATAACTGTATTGCGCAGTAGCCGTCTTGCCAGACACCCATGAGTCGACACTTAAGGAAGTGTTGTACACAGCAGGAGCATCGTCAATGGCGCTTAAAGTGACGATATATTTTTCAGTTGAGTTAAGGGCGGTTTTCCCGGTGTAGAGATTCATCAGAGCCGTGACATCTGCCATGGAGATGCTGCCATCGCGGTCGATATCGTACAGATTGGCGTCGCCTGGGGTCAGGACGGTATTCCGGTCTATCTCTCTAGCGATCAGGAACGCATCCGCTGCTGTAACCATGCCATCCTTGTTCGTATCCGCAAAGCGGTCTACCGTCACGCGGAAATGCTCGGTCAGCTTTTCATTTCCGGCTGTAACGCCTTCAATTCTGATTTCAGTCGTTCCAGCAGCTAAAATTTCAACGTCTATATAAGGCAGCTGCACATTAACCGATGCGACATTTGTATCACTGGACCAAGCGGTTAACGTAGTGATGATGGCTGCCTGAGGGAACAGCTTCGTCGTATCCAGCATAATGGAGGAGTCGTACGTAATAATCTGCGATCCCGAGCTAGGGACAGGACTGTAATTAGAAGTAGGCTTGACCCATTGAATATCGTTGTTAATAACAGGCAGGAAGTAGTTCGATGGTCCAGATGCTGCATGCGCCAGGGTTGACAATGACAAGCTTGTTCCTAGTACAGCGGTGCACAACAATAGCGAGGGACCTTTGATTCGTGAAAAACCAGCCATTTTACGCAAAGAATGCTTCATTTGTCTTAAGTCTCCTTTATTCCGAATAGCTTGTCTAATTCAAGCAGCTGAGTTTGAAAAGCTGTAAGATTCCAAGCTCAGAATCTTACAGCTTTATAACAAGCTTGCTAGCAACTTAGCCGTTAATCAGGCCAGCCTTGACGAGCAGGCGCTTCACAATAGCAGCCGTTTCGGCACGGGTCACGTTGGAATCTGGGTTCAGGGAACCGTCAGCCCCCTGCACAATGCCGTTTTTCAAAGCGCTGGCAACAGCGGCTTTCGCATATCCCGACACCGAGGAGCTGTCCTCGTAAACAGCCAGCAGGCTGTCGATTTCAGCAGCATCGCTGACGGTTGGCAAAGTTGTAATCGCAAGAGCGCGGTTTAAAATAATCATCGCTTCTTCACGGGTAATCAAACCGTTTGGACGGAAGGTGCCGTCCGAATAGCCGCTGATCAGCTTGTTTGCTACAGCAAGCTTCACTTCATTTTCATACCAGCTGCCTGCCTTTACATCGGAGAAGGAAACCGAAGTGCTGCCGGAAGCCTTGTGAATACCAAGTGCGCGCAGCAGGGTTGCTGTAAACTCAGCGCGTGTAATGGAAGCATTCGGTGCGAACTCCGTGCTCGATACGCCCTTCATGATCAGGCGGGAGCCGAGATCGTTGACGTCATTTTTGCTCCAGTGATTTTCAACATCCTTGAACGAAGCAGGCGCATACACGATCGCATAGCTGCTGTTCGTCAAGCTGTTGATGTTTGCAAAATACGTGCTGCCCGTTACGGAAATATAGGTTGGCACATGACGCAGCGTACCATCTTCGCCAAGCACGACGCCCGTTGTCATCTTCGAGCCGCCTGCGCCGGCAGGCAGAGCGATCGAGCGTTCTACATAATGATTAAATTGGCCAATGCTGATGTTTTGTCCATTGTACTGCGCAATGACTTCAAAGTTTACCGGAGCGCCAACGACGCTTACGCCTTGCTTGGACGCTTGGCTTTGTACAGTATTGATGATTGCATTGTCTGCTGCGGTAATAGAGATGATGATTTTAATATCGGACAGCTTCACCGTTGTACCGACCTGTGCGGAAATCGCATCAATGTTGATGTCGCTCGCAGGCAAGGTGTAGGTTGCTGCTGGCGTCTCGATTTTAACGGTTGCGCCGCGTTTCTCCAGCTCCTTCACCAGTTGGCCGTTCAAGCCTCCGTTGACGACAGCGACTGTGCTGTCTTGAATCGGAAGCACGAGCTCTTTAATGCCTGCTGTGTCGATTTGCTTAAGAACCTTGTCATTGTCTACGTCCAGTTGTACCGTTTTGCGGCCGTTCTGCACAGAGGTTTGAGCCGTTGCATATTGCTGCTCCTTGCCGTCGATGTATACAATAACCGGAGTTGTTGTAGTTGTCGGAGCTGGCGTGCTTGTAGCAGGAGTCGTAGTGGAACCTCCGCCTGAAGAGCCTGAACCTGAACCTGAACCAGATCCTGAGTTGGCCTTCGAAATGACGATTTCTCCGCCATCAACGGTAGAAGGCGTCGTATACGATGGGCTGCGGTAGAACGCCCATTTCTCAGCGTTCGTCGTATCTACAGTCAGGTGATACGTTCCTGTCGTTTCGCTGCTGAGCGATTTAACCTCAATAGCGAACAGTTGGACAGGATCGTTAATGCGCGAGTCTCCGCCCGTAGAGTCTATCCAGATGGCACGTGCCCAGCCCGCCGTATTGTCAAAGTTGGACTGAAAATAGCCTGTAGCTGATGGAGCGCCGTTTTCTGGCGCCACTTCACCATGTGTAGGCGTAATGCTGACGATGCTCAGTACGGAAGGATCGAAGTCGATTTGCATATTGTAAGCGCCGACGCCGTCTCCTGGATCTGTGAGTATGACGGGCACGGTTGCTGATTGTCCGGCTGTCACATTGGTATTCGTAATCGTAACCTTAGTAGGGGCGTCTGATGCAGCATGTGCGGCAGAAGGGACAAAAAAAGCTGGCAATACGAGCAGGCAGCTCAGCATGAGCAGCAGAAAGCGTTTAGCAGGAGCTTGTCTCAAGAATGGTTGCATAATAACCTCCATGAAAGTAAGTAGATGGATGAAACTTGATTATTTGTTGAAAAATCAATGGCTAATGCAGAGTTAGCTCGGGTAGTTGGTAGTGAATTCCCATTCTCCTTGATCGAAGCCTGCATAATCATTACCGTTTGCATCTTTAAAGGCACCATGATCAATGAAAAGAACAAAGTGCGTACCGTATGACAGTTTTCCAGCTAGGTGTTTAATAGTGACGGTTTTCCCAACAACCTCAATATTGTAATCATCATTGGCAAGATAGTCTAATACAAAGCTGTCTATTCCAGAATGATAAAAACGAATGTGCTTACCAGGAACAGCCGTAACCTCTCTATCAAAAGTGAAGACAATATCAGCATTTCTATCGACATTTACACTGTAATTTTCGGGTGTAAGGCTAACAATGATAGGAGTAGCACTCAATACGATAGAATCGGGCTTCAATAGGACAGTTTCGCCCGTCAGCAGATCGCCGGATTCGGCAACTGGCGTCACTTCTGCGAACACATAATAATTGAGATCGGTTTGCTGAAGAGTATAGCTGTTCGACGTTGCGCCTATGATTTCCGTACGGTCCGAGCCATCTGCTTGCAGGCCGCGGAACCATTTAAAGCGGCTATTGCCTTCGAAGTCATTTTCAGGATCAAAATAACTGTATTCCGCGGTCACCGTTTGGCCTGGTGCCCATGTATCCGCGCTTAAAGAGCCGTTATATATAGCTGGAGCATCGTCAATGGCGCTTAAGGTGACGATATATTTTTTAGACGAGTCTAGAACGGTTTTGCCAGTGTAGAGGTCCATTAAGGCGGAAGCGTCCGCTGCCGTTACGGATCTGTCGCGGTCGATATCATATAAATTGAAGTCTCCGGGAGTAAGGGTGGAATTTCTATTGAGCTCCCGAACGATGTGAAAGGCATCCGCTGACGTAATCATGCCGTCTTTATTCGTATCGGCGAAGAGGTCTACCGTCACGCGAAAGTGTTCGGTCAGCTTTTCATTTTCAGAGGTAACGCCTTCAACCCTGATTTCAGTCGTTCCCGGGCCGAATATTTCCATCTCAAAGTTGGGCAAATAAGCGTTCGCAGACGCGACGCTTGTATCGCTGGAAGTAGCAGTTAACATCGTTATGACGGTTGATGGGGGGAAGAGCTTCTGTGAATCCAATGAGAAGTAGCTGCCATAAACGTTAATGGTTGATCCCATTCCCGCATTCGCATTGGAATCATTTTTAACCCAGTGCAGATCATTGTTTACTACAGGAAGAAAGTAGTTCGAAGGTTCTGGAATTGCATATGCCGGAGCAGATAGTGACAAGGTGGTTCCCAATACTGCAGCACAAACAAAAAGAGAGGGGCCCTTTTTCAGGGATAATGCGGTCATTTTGCGCCAATTATCGTTCATTTGTCCGAGTCTCCTTGTTACGAATAGTAAGATGCTTAGCTTCATTTTACTTTTTAGGGCTGAACCGATTCTGAACGGATGTGTCTAATTGAAAAGAATGAAGTAGCAAAACGTCGAATAATGTTGAAATAAAAAAGAAAAACACAAAAAAACCGTCAATATCTGCAAGCAGAATTTGACGGCTCAAACTATTATTTCTTCATTAAAGGTCAATGCTTAGCAGTACCGGACAATGATCGCTACCCATAATAGCGGAATCAATAGCCGCATCCTTCAGCAGCGGAGCTAGTCGCTCTGAGATCAGAAAATAGTCAATCCGCCAGCCGACGTTCCGTTCGCGAACCTTGGGCATGTAGGACCACCATGTATAGGCATCGGTACGGTCTGGGTAGAGGTGGCGAAAGCTGTCGATAAAACCGGCCGCCAGCAGCTCGGTCATTTTGCCGCGTTCTTCCGGGGTAAAGCCGGAATTGCCGTGGTTGGCTTTGGCGTTTTTGAGATCGATTTCCTGATGGGCGACGTTGAGATCGCCGCAGACAATGACGGGCTTCACCGCATCAAGCTGCTGCAAATAAATACGGAAGCGATCCTCCCATTCCAGTCGATAATCCAGCCGCAGCAAATCGCGCTTGGCATTAGGCGTATATACATTAACTAAATAGAAGCCCTCAAATTCCAACGTCAAAATGCGGCCTTCCGGCTCTTCATTTTCTTCAATGCCATAGCGGACGGAAAGCGGTGGTACTTTCGTAAACACTGCCGTACCGGAATAGCCCTTCTTCACGGCATAGTTCCAGTAGTCCGAATACGCCTCGCCGAGCTCCAGCGAAATTTGCCCCTCCTGAAGCTTCGTCTCCTGCAGGCAGAAAATATCCGCGTCCATCTCGGCAAAATAATCATTAAACCCTTTATTCACACAGGCTCTCAGCCCGTTAACATTCCATGAAACCAGCTTCAATGCGAAACCTCTCCTCTGTTGGCGTTTATATAAGAATAACTAAAAGCAGTGCTTCAACTAAGCGGGCAGCAGGATGAAAACCTTGCCATCGGCATTCAAAATCTGGCTTCCATTGCTAAGCGTGGCATAGGGAAGCTCCCAGTGCGAATGCCCGCAAAACACGAGCGTCTCCGGCAGCTGTTCAAGCGCAGCGCGAATGGCGCTGTTCCCCTCAAGCCCAAGTGCCGGCTCATCTGGTCCCTGATGCAGAAGCAAAGCGTGGGGCTGCTTCATAATAAGCTTGCGAAGCCACTTCACATAATCGTGCTGGGACATGCGATTAGGCTTGTCCGCTCGTCCGATAATGCCGCCTAGACCGGCAAGGCGGAGTCCTAATACTTCGGTCAAAGCTGGCAGGTCCATGAAATGCATGCAATCGCTAGCAGCGAGCATATTCATATGCGCAGACTCCATTATATCATGGTTGCCGGGTACACCTGCGACCCAGCCGAATGTTTCACCGAATGCGAGCCAGACAGGAAGGGGGTTGCCGCTGCTGCCCCTTTTGCCAGCATCTCCATATAAATCGCCGCACAACAGAGCGACCATACGCTGTAGGGAAAGATGGGGAAATTCAATCGCTATTAATAACGCTAAATATTCGGGCAGCAGCTCGCCCAGCTGAACCTCGCATCCATCATCGATGGCAACGCCCTGCAAATCGGAGGTGACTATCAGGGCATCTATACGCTCTGGCAGTCCAGATACAAAGCCCTGATAGACGGGCAGCAGCGCAGGGAAGGTCCCGCCGCCAGCCGCCGCTGTTTGATAGGGAAAGCTTTCAATAGGCTCGGGAAGTATTCGCTCGATTTTCATAGTCGTTGAGGCTGCCCCCTTTTGCAACTAAAAATGACTCATGCCGTTTCATTGGAAATTAGGGTCAATATACCATGATTGCGAGTAGCGGGCAACTTAGGAGATTTGATCATTTTTACTAGGGTGCGTTATGATAGGGGAGGTAAATACAAGCAAAAAAGGAGACGGTATGGACAATTTCGTATTATGGCTGAAGTATTTGATTCTCGGTATTATTCAGGGCTTTACAGAGCCTATCCCTGTATCATCAAGCGGACATTTAATTATTGCCCAGCAGTTGCTCGGCGTTGAACAGCGAGGGCTGGCATTTGAAATTTTAACGAACACGGCATCGCTGATTGCGATTGGCTACATTTTTCGCCAGGATATTAATCGGCTAGTTGTTAACACTATCAAATATATGAGAACACGGGACAAGGCTTACAAAAGCGACTTCCTGTTCGCTGTGTATGTCGTCATTGGGACGGTGCCTGCCGTCATTATCGGGCTGCTGTTCAAGGATCAAATTGAGTCTTATTTCTCCTCTGTCCGCACAGTGGCGATATCACTGCTCATAACCGGTGTGGCGCTCTGGCTCATCCGCAATTTGCGAGGGCGCAAGCGGGATGGCGACCTGACGGTCAAGGACGCTTTAATTGTAGGCTTGGCGCAGGCGGTCGCGCTCATTCCCGGTATTAGCCGCTCCGGCTCAACGGTCATTACTTCGATTGCTGTCGGCATGAAGCAGGAGACGGCGCTGCGGTTTTCATTTATGCTGTACATACCGATTAGCTTGGGCGGCTTGGTGCTGGGCATCTCGGATATCGCGAATGATCCTAACCGTACTTCGCTGATGATTCCTTATCTCATTGCCTTTATCGCGACCTTAATCGTCACCTATTTCTCTATGCGCTGGTTCATGAACATTATGGCGCGCGGCAATTTGAAATATTTCTCCTATTATTGCTTTGTCGCCGGTATCCTGCTGCTCATTTTTCTCTAGGCTCTGCCTGGAGTGAGAGATAGGCAAACAAGGTGCAGACTGAACAAAATAGAATTTTAGCAGGCTGGCATCCCGAGGTGGATGCCAGCCTTTTTCTGTGCGGGCTGAGCGGGCTTGCCGCATTTATGCATGTTTGCGAATAAAGATCAGGAAGCCGTAATTGATAAAATATGATCTTTTCAGCTAAATTTACAACTTTTTCCTGTCGTCGCGAAGTGGAATTTCGTTATTTCTTTATGAAAAACGCACAATATCTAAATTCAGGAAGAATTATAATTATAAATATATTGAATTAATTATATAATTAATTTATAGGTGTGAATATTTATTTAAGGGTTTAAATAAATATTATCCCCTCTAATATGTTAATACTTGACTAACTTTTTCTCGTAAACCGAACTAGATGTTAAAAAAAGAGAGAAAGATAAATAAAAAGTATTGTAACTCTATTCTTAATGATATAAAATGTGACATAGATTGAGTCCCATGATGTCACATTCGAACAGCTAGATTCGCCTGATAATGCCGAGCTAAACCCGTCATTATTTTCAGAATTATCAATTTAATTAACGCTCGAAATTATAATTCGTTAGGGTGATTAAATGTGAGTGAGGAATTGCTGAGAATGGAGCATTTAACGACGTCCTTTCGGATCGCTGACCGCTATTATGCAGCAGTGGATGACGTTACGTTAACGGTCAGAAAAAATGAAATTTTAGCGATTGTTGGCGAATCCGGCTCGGGGAAAAGCGCATTGGCCTTTTCGATTATGGGGCTCCATACGCGGGCGAAAATCGAAGGGCATATTTATTATAAGGGGCAGGACTTGGCTCATCTGCCTCCAAGCAAATTAAACAAGCTGCGGGGTAAGGAGATGGGCATGATTTTTCAGGACCCGCTGTCTGCCCTCAATCCGCTCATGATTGTTGGCAGCCAGATTGAGGAGGCTTTGCTGCTCCATAACGACAAGCTGACGGCGGAGCAGCGCAAGGCGAAGGTGCTGGAATTGCTCGATAAGGTCGGCATCCCCCGCCCTGAGCATACGTATCAGCAATATCCGCATGAGCTGTCTGGCGGAATGAGGCAGCGCATCGTCATTGCTATTGCGATTGCCAATGAGCCGGAGCTGCTCATTGCTGATGAGCCGACGACGGCGCTTGATGTGACGATCCAGCTGCAAATTTTGGAGCTGATCCGCAAGCTGAAGAGTGATATTGGCGCGGGCATTATCCTCATCACCCATGATCTTGGCGTTGTGGCGGAAATGGCGGATCGGGTAGCCGTTATGTATGCAGGACAGATCGTGGAAATCGCCGATATTTATACGCTCATCTCAAATGCGCAGCATCCATATACGAAGTCGCTGCTCAGCTCAATCCCGGCGGCCAGTGCTGAGAAATCTCGGCTGCATGTCATTCAAGGCATTGTGCCCTCCTTGCAGAAGCTGCCCCGCGAGGGCTGCCGCTTCCGCTCCCGCATTCCATGGATGGAGGAGGCGGCACATGAGGCGGAGCCTGCGATGCACGAAGTAAGTCCCGGTCATTTCGTCCGCTGCACCTGCTATCGGACTTTTTATTTTCCTAAAGTGGACGGGAAGGGGGCTGACTATGGCGCTTCTTGATATTAAGGATTTAAAGGTGCATTTTCCGATTCGCGGCGGCTTATTCGGCAGAACGGTTGGCGAGGTCAAAGCGGTAGATGGCGTAAGCTTGTCCATTGAGCAGGGCAGCACCTACGGACTCGTTGGCGAGTCCGGCTCGGGCAAGACGACGACGGGGCGGGCGGTTATCGGCCTGAATGCGATTACGTCCGGCAGCGTCATATTCGAAGGCAAGGACTTGAACGAAGGCGGCAAGCGCGGCTTGCTGAATGCCCGCCGCGATATTCAAATGATTTTTCAAGATCCGTATTCCTCGCTTAACCCGAAGAAGCGCGTCATCGACATTGTGGCGGAGCCGCTGCGCAACTTCGAGCGGCTGTCTGAGCAGGAGGAGAAGCGGCGCGTGCGCGAGCTGCTGGAGCAAGTGGGCTTAAGCGCAGAGACGATCTACAAATATCCGCATGAGTTTTCCGGCGGCCAGCGGCAGCGGATCGGCATCGCCAGGGCGATTGCCTTAAAGCCGAAGCTGATCATTGCCGACGAGCCCGTATCGGCGCTGGACGTATCCGTACAGGCGCAGGTGCTTAATTTTATGCAGGACATCCAGAAGCAATTAAACCTCACGTACTTGTTTATCAGCCATGACCTTGGCATTATCCGGCATATGTGCGATCACATCGGCATTATGTACAAGGGCAGACATGTTGAGCAAGGCACAACCTCAGATATTTTTCATAACCCTCAGCATATTTACACCAAGAGGCTCCTTGCAGCCATTCCTGATATCGACCCTACACAAAGAGAGAAACAGCGACAGTTTAGAGCAGAGGTAAAAGCCGAATATGATCAAGCCTACAGAGACTATTTTGACGAAGAGGGCCTGGCCTATTCATTAAGGCCGATCTCAAGCACGCATCTAGTAGCTCTGCCTGGGAAAGGTGGATAGCGATGTGGAAAACGATTGTTCGCCGTATATTCATTATGATTCCGCAATTATTTTTGCTTAGCATTCTCGTTTTTTTGCTCGCTAAAGCGATGCCCGGCGATGCGCTCACAGGCCTTGTTGATCCGAGCCTTGATCCTGCGGCGCTGGAAGCGCAGCGAGAGCGGCTTGGTCTGAACGATCCGTGGCATGTGCAGTACTGGAACTGGATGGTCCATGCGCTCCAGGGCGACTTTGGACAATCGTTCCGCTTCAAAATGCCTGTGTCCGAGCTCATTGGCCAGCGCATATCCAATACGATCTGGCTGTCGGTCGCGACGCTGATTTTGACTTATTTAATCGCGATTCCGCTCGGTATTACCAGCGGCCGCTACAACGATACTTGGGCGGACCGCCTAATTACGGGCTATACCTATTTGGGCTTTGCTGCGCCGCTGTTTATTTTTGGCTTGGTTATGCTGTGGCTGTTCGGCTTCCACTTTGACTGGTTCCCTACAGGCGGCAGCGTTAAGCCGGGAGTAGAGCCTGGCACAGCTGCTTATGTATTTAGCAAAATTTATCATTTGCTGCTCCCGGCTCTATCGATGGCGCTGATTACGACCGTGACGACGGTGCAACTGCTGCGCAGCGAAATTATTGATACGAAGCAGCGCGATTTTATTTTGACCGCAAGGGCTAAGGGGGCTTCGGAGTCCCGCGTCTACAACCGCCATATTTTGCGCAACTCGCTGCTGCCGATTGCCGCCTTTTTCGGCTATGAGATTACGGGCTTGATCGGCGGCACTGTATTTATCGAGAGCATCTTCAGCTATCCCGGCATGGGCCAGCTGTTTCTAAGCTCCATCTCCTTACGGGATTTCAGCGTCGTGACGGCGCTGGTGCTGCTGTATGGGCTCGCATCGATTTTGGGAGCTTTAATATCGGATTTGATTTTGAGCATCGTCGATCCCCGGATTCGGATCAAATAAGCGCGTTGGGAGGCTTAAACTATGAGCAAGCTTGCAACCGCCGAGGCGGACCGAAGCCCCTCCGGCTGGAAAATCATCTGGCGGGAAATTGTCCGCGACAAGGTGGCGTTTGCTTCCTTTCTTTTTCTAGGACTCGTTATCGTCTTTGTGTACGGCATTTCACTTGTGCTGGATCAGAAGCAGATCGTAACCGTCGATTTGTTCTCGCTGTACAAGCCGCCTTCCGCCGATTTTTGGCTGGGGACGGACTATGGCGGGCGGGATGTATTCGGGCAGCTGATTATCGGCACGCGCAACTCCTTGTCCATCGGCATTATTGTGACGCTGATGACGGGGATTATCGGCATTCTGATTGGTCTGCTGTCGGGTTATTTTGGCGGCAGCGTAGACAATGTATTTATGCGCTTCGTCGATTTCTTTATGATTTTGCCGACGCTCATGATTGTAATTGCGTTCGTGACCGCCGTGCCTAAATACAGCATTGTTTCGTTCTCGCTCATTATGACGGCATTTCTGTGGATGGGCATTGCCCGGCTGATTCGGTCGAAGGCGCTGCAGGAGCGGGAGCTGGATTACATTCAAGCGTCCAGAACGCTCGGTTCCTCCCATTTGAAAATCATGTTTACGCAGCTGCTGCCGAATCTCAGCTCCATCATTATTGTGACGATGACGCTGAATCTGGCAGCGAACATCGGTCTTGAATCCGGCCTTTCCTTTCTTGGCTTTGGCTTTCCTGAAAGTACGCCGAGCCTCGGTACCTTAGTCAGCTATGCGAGAAACCCGCAAACCCTGGAGAGCAGATGGTGGATCTGGTTACCCGCGTCAGTGCTGATCTTGGTATTGATGTTGAGTATAAATAATGTTGGTCAAGCGCTAAAGCGTGCGACGGACGCAAGACAAAGAAAAGGTTAATAAAAGGAGGAGATGGTGTAATGGGAAAGGGTAAGGGTAAGGGGACAAAGTATGTATTCGTTTCGCTGATGCTTGTGCTCGCGCTAATGCTGGGGGCATGTACATCAAATGGTGGAAGCGGGGCAGCCGAGAGCGCAAGTCCTGGGGCGAGTGCCGAACCTGCGGCTAGTGCAAGTGCAGCTCCAGCTGAAGATGACGGTCTTTATTCCATTGAGGATTTTAACAAGGTGAAAATTAATGAAGGTACGGCGCTGAAGGGCGGCTCCGTCACTTACGGCTTGGTGTCCGATACGCCATTTGAAGGTACGCTGAACTACAATTTCTATTCGGGCAACCCGGATGCGATGGTTTTGCAGTGGTTCGACGAGGGACTGCTGACTTGGGATGCAAACTACGTCTATACGAATGACGGCGCAGCAACCTATGAGGTTTCCGAGGATGGGCGCACGTTTACCTTCACCATTCGCGACAATGTCAATTGGCAGGATGGCGAGCCGGTGACGGCGGAGGATTGGCTGTTCGCGCATGAAATCATCGGAAATAAAGCTTATGATGGCCCGCGTTACGATTCCAATTTTACGAATATTGAAGGCATGGAGGAGTTTCATGCTGGCAAGGCAAAGACGATCTCCGGCATTAAGGTGCTGAGTGAAAAACAATTGCAAATTACGTACATTCAATCCACCCCTTCCCTGTTAACGGGCGGTGTATGGAATTATCCGCTGGCGAAGCATATTTTTGGCGATATGGATGTAGCGAAAATTTCCGCTTCCAAGGAAGTGCGCGAGAAGCCGATCGGCTTCGGACCTTTTAAAGTGAAATCAATTGTACCAGGCGAGTCGGTTGTATTTGAGAAAAATACCGATTACTGGCGCGGGGAGCCCGCTCTTGATGAGGTTGTGCTGAAGGTCATCAACCCAACGACGGTTGTGCAGCAGCTTGAGAGCGGCGGCGTTGATCTCGTCGATTCCTTCCCGGTTGACCAATATCCGGACAATGCGGGCATGTCGAACGTCGAATTCCTCGGCACGATCGATCGCGCGTATACGTATGTCGGCTTTAAGCTTGGTACATGGGATAAAGAAGCAAAAGTCGTTAAGCCGAATGACAAGGCGAAAATGGGCGATGTGAATTTGCGCAAGGCGATGTGGCAGGCAGTGGACAATGATGCGGTTGGCAAAAAGTTCTATCACGGCCTGCGCTGGAATGCGACGACGCTTATTCCGCCGTCCCACCCAGAGTTCCATGATTCCACCAATAAAGGCGTAACCTACGATCCAGAAGCGGCGAAAAAGCTGCTGGACGACGCGGGCTATAAATTAAACGGCGAATTCCGTACAAATCCAGATGGCAGCGAGCTGGTTATCAATTTTATTTCGATGACAGGCGGAGATATTGCTGAGCCGTTGGCCCGTTATTATGTGCAATCATGGGCGGCAATCGGCCTTAATGTCAATCTGGAAATGGTCGAGTTCAACTCCTTCTATGACCGTGTAGGCAACAATGGGGACGACGATCCTGCGGTTGATGTTTATCAGGCGGCGTGGTCTGTTGGCATCGATGTAGACCCTGCTGGTCTATATGGCAAAGATGCGATTTATAACTTCCCGCGTTTTGAGACGGAGGAGAATAGCAGGCTGCTTGCCGAGGGCGTCTCGGAGAAAGCCTTTGATGTAGAGGTACGCAAAGGCATTTATAAAGAATGGCAGCAATATATGGTTGATCAGGTTCCGGTATTCCCGACTCTATACCGCTCCGAGCTTGTTCCGGTGAATAAGCGCATTATGAACTATGCAATCGGCGATGGCACCGGCATTTATTTGCATCAGCTGGCTGTCTCGCAAGATAAACCGTTTGTAGCAGTGAAATAGCGTATAATAGAGCTTAGAGACTGCGACGAAATAAAGTACCGCTAATTTATTGACAAAACTCCCAAAACCGTGGAGATTTTGTCAACAAAAGCGGGTACTAATTTCCTCGCAGCTCCTTAGAGTAGCAAACAAGATAATCGGCGGGCCTCAGTTGCCCACCCGTTAGACAAGGGCTGTTCACTAGGGCGGAGGACTTCGCCTTGGGGAACAGCCCGCTTTGCGGTTGCAGCGGGTAGGACGCGGCTGCGCTCTTTTCAAACGGGGGCGGGAATGCTACAATCTCTGAAACTATAGCTTTGAAAATGGGGAAAGGCAGGAAACGATTATGAGCAATCGACCTTCTAGAAATGACTTTAATCCTTACTATGAAACGTATATTGAAAAAGTGCCCGAAGGCAGCATTAAGGATGTGCTGCTAGAGGCACAGCAGGCGACAAGCGAGCTGCTGGCAAGCATTCCGGAGGAGCGCGGCAGTTTTAAATACGCGGAAGGCAAATGGAGCATTAAGGAAGTTATTGGCCATATTAATGATACCGAGCGCGTGATGAGTTATCGCCTGCTGCGGATTTCACGGGGCGATTCGACGCCGCTGCCTGGTTTTGAGCAGGATGTGTTTGTAGCGGGTGCGCGGTTTAATGAGTATACGATCGAGGAGCTTGCTGAAGAGTATCGGGCGATCAGGCAATCGACGCTGAAGCTGGTTAGCAAGCTTTCCGATGAGGCGCTGTCACGGCGCGGCAACGCAAGCGATTTCGAGGTAACGGCATTGGCGCTCGCCTACATTATCGCCGGTCACGAGCTTCACCATTTGAACGTATTGAAGGAACGATATTTAATTGACTAGCTAATATAACAGTCACCAAAGGAGCTCTATGATGAGTGAAGCAAGCTTTAAGGATTATCAATTAAGTGAAGACATTACCCGGGCGCTGGACAGCTTAGGCTACAAGCAGCCGACCATTGTACAACGCGAAGTCATTCCGATTGCGCTGAGCAAGCGCGATCTTACGGTCAAGTCGCATACCGGCAGCGGCAAGACGGCGGCCTATGGCATTCCCATTTGCGAAATGGTGGATTGGGATGAAAATCGCCCGCAGGCGCTCATTCTAACACCGACACGCGAGCTTGCTGATCAAGTAACCGAGGACATCACCAATATAGGCCGTTACAAAAGAATTAAAGCGACGGCGATTTATGGCAAGCAGCCCTTTGCCCCGCAGCGAATGCAGCTGACGCAAAAAAATCATGTGGTCGTCGGTACGCCTGGACGCATTATGGATCATATCGAAAAAGATACGATCGATCTGGAGAAGCTGCGCTTCCTCGTCATTGACGAGGCGGACGAAATGCTGAGCATGGGCTTCATCGAGCAGTTGGAAATGATTATTCAGGAGCTGCCGAAGGATCGGGTGACGCTGCTATTTTCCGCTACGCTGCCGAAGGATGTAGAGCGGCTGTGCCATCGCTATATGAATGATCCGGTGGATATTGCGATTAAAGCTGAGGGCGCCGCGAAGGCCGAAATCGATCATTCGTTGTATATCGTACGGGATAACCGCAAGCTGCAATTGCTGCAGGACGTGACGGTGATGGAAAACCCGGACAGCTGCATCATTTTTTGCCGGACGCAGGTGAATGTCGATGAGGTGCATCATGAGCTGACCCAGCTCGGTTATCCGATTGGCAAAATTCATGGCGGCATGGAACAGGATGATCGCAATCGCGTAATGGGCGAATACCGCAGAGGCGAGTTCCGTTATTTGGTGGCGACTGATGTAGCAGCGCGAGGCATTGATATTGATCGGATTACCCATGTGATCAACTACGATTTTCCGATGGAGAAGGAAAGCTTTGTCCACCGCGCAGGCCGAACTGGACGAGCAGGCAACAAAGGCAAGGCGATCTCGTTCGTGACGCCAAATGAGGATTCTTTTCTCGCTAATGTTGAGGCGTACATCGGGTTTAAAATCCGGCAGGCGGAAGCTCCGCCTGAAGATGTCGTGGACAGCCGCAGGGAAAGCTTTGAGCTGAAGCTGAAAGCAAGTCCAGAATTGAAGCAGGACAAGAAGTCACAGCTCAGCGCAGACATCCTCAAGCTTCATTTCAACGGAGGCAAGAAAAATAAGCTCAGAGCGGTTGATTTCGTCGGCACCATTGCGAAAATCGAGGGCATGACGGCCGTAGATATCGGCATCATTACGATTGAGGACAATAAGACGTATGTGGAAATTTTGAATGGCAAAGGCAGCCTCGTGCTGCAAGCGATGAAAAACACGACGGTCAAAGGCAAGCTGCTAAAAGTACAGCCTGCTCGGAAATAACAGGTAAAACCGATGGCGATCAGCAGCAAAGGTAGCGGGAAGGGCGTACTAAGCAATGCGCTCCTCCCAGCCTCTATGCTGCATCGTTATCGTTTTTTTTATTGAGAAAGCAAAAAGCCTCGACTGACAAAGTTGAGCTTTTGACATTTGTATTGGGTTGGACCATATGATATGGTTGAAGCAGCAAAACGAACAAAGAGGGGATAATAATGGCAAATGAAACGCCGCTAACGAAGGAAGCCATATTGGACGCAGCGGAACAGGTGCTTCGGAGATATGGGCCCGATAAAACGTCGGTTACGGACATCGCAAAGTTTCTCCAGGTCAGTCATGGCACCTTATATCGGCATTTTGCGAGCAAGGCTGCGCTTCGAGAGACAGTTACCGAGAGATGGCTGGATAAAAGCGTATCCGAGCCTCTAGAAGGGATTGCGACTGCAACGGACGGCAGCGCGGCTGTACAATTGCGCTCATGGCTTGACGCGCTTATGCAGAAGAAGCAGATGTATGCGCTTGAGGATGCGGAGATGTTTGCAATGTACTCAGCGGTAACGCTGGAAGCCGTTGATTTAATTGCGGCGCATGTCGATCACTTGGTCAAGCAGATTGCCATCATTGTAGAACGCGGCATGCACAGCGGCGAGTTTAAGCCGGGTGATGCGCATGCGACGGCAAGGGCTATTTTTCTGGCGACGACGAAATTTCATCATCCGGCTTTTGTGCGCGAATGGTCGAGAAAGGAAATAGCTCAGGACTTTGATGCGGTATGGAGCTTGCTGCTTGCCGGATTACAATAAATACGCCTTTAGAAACAGATCGGATTACTCCGGGAGCCGTTTCTAAAAGGCGTATTTTTTTGCACTCAAATCGTATAAATGACAAAAAATAAAATTTGTTATTTGACATTTGATAGGTGTCAGCATATACTCAAATCAACAACAACGAGGAACGATTCCTCGCGACAAAGGATGGGACCACAGATGGAGAAAAGTTTAACGGGCAAAGTAGCATTAGTTACGGGCGCATCGAGAGGCATTGGGCAGAAAATCGCTGAGGATTTGGCACAGTATGGAGCCAAGGTAGTGGTCAATTATGCAAGCAGCCCAGCAAAGGCGGACGAGGTAGTCGCTGGAATTAAACGCGATGGCGGGGAAGCAACAGCAATTAGAGCGGATATCAGCAAGGTGGCGGAGATTGAAGAGCTTTTCCGCAAAACATTGGAAGCCTATGGTCAGATAGACATTTTGGTCAACAACGCAGGCATTATGATTAACAAGCCGCTCGCAAGCATAACGGAAGAGGATTTTGACAAGCAGTTTGAGATTAATGTCAAAGGCACCTTTTTTGCCATTCAGCAGGCAGCGCTGCATATGAAGGAAAACGGGCGCATCATTAATTTCTCAACGTCGGTGGCGGGCCATATGTTCAAGGCTTACAGCACCTACGCAGGAACGAAAGGCGCGGTGGAGCAGTTTACCCGCCAGCTTGCGAAGGAGCTTGGTCCGAAAGGCATTACGATCAATGCCATTGCACCGGGACCTGTAAACACGGAGCTGTTCAAGGCAGGGAAGACGGAGGAGCAGATAACGGCGATCAGCAATGCCAATTCCTTTGGACGGCTGGGCGAGCCGGAGGACATTTCACAGGTAGTGCTGTTTCTGGCAAGCAAGGAGTCGCAGTGGGTAACCGGGCAAACGCTGCGCGTGAATGGCGGATTTATTTAAAAGGATGGTTTGAAGCCCTCTCGCAGCTATGTTATGGTTCGTATAAAAGGAGAGGAAGATGATGCAGCATCTGAATCAAATAGTGCCGCTTCTGGAACAGGACACGCTTACGAACATTACGCTGCTGAAAATGATCGAGGCTTATGAGGGGGCCATCAGCAGCAAGCTCATCGAGGGCTCTGAACCATCGCGATGGGGGTTGCTCCTGCTGCTTCCAATTGAAGCGTATCCTTATGATCAGCAAACGTATCCCGAAGCTGACTATATCGCTTTTGTCGCGTATACGGAGCAGTCGCTGCTGCCCGAACTGCTCACAGCTGTTCCCACAGGTGCCCGCCTCGTATTCAAGCTCCAGAAGGATGAGTATCGGGAACAGCTTGCCCAATACTACGAGTTGGAGCAGGCCAGAGCATATATTTCCTATACGAGCCAAGACGAGCTTACCAGCAGCAACGTGCAGCAGCATAAGCAGCATAAGGCGATTAATAATGAAGACGTTGTGAAGCAAGAGACGCTGACAGAGGAACTGCTGCCGCTGCTTTGCAGCAACGGCTATACGCCGGAGGAGCTGCGAGGCTATTTTGCCGAACGCGCCTATGCCTTCGTGATTTACCGGGACGGCGAGGCTGCTGCCGGCTGCTTTATTTTTTGCAATTATAAAGACATTTGGGAAATTGCAGGCGTCCATACCCGGGAGCGCTGGCGTGGGCAAGGCTTGGCGAGGCAGCTTGTAGCTGCCGCGTTGGAGCATTTGAGGCAGAGAGGGCTGAGGCCTAGATACCATGTGCTGGAGACGAATGCCGCCTCAATCGGGCTCGCCGATTCGCTAGGCCTCCACCCCTTCATGAAGCTGACGCATCATACGATGCGAAGCCCCGCCGCGATACCGCAGTAAATTTAGGCGAATCAACAAAAGCCCGCCCTTCAACGCTAGCTGAAGGGCGGGCTTTGTTGCAAATATAGGAAAGTATATAATTTTTCCATCCTTTCTCTTACCGTACTTGTGCTTCGTCAAACCTTATAATTCCAGCAGCACGTAGCTGCCCATATAGAACAATTCAGCATCGTCATATTGATCAGGTACCTCTTCCCATACGATATCCCAAGTGTCATCCAGCATTTCCGAATAATCGACCTCAGGGGAAAGGCGCAAAATAATTTGATCCTGCCCGCTTTGCACGAGCTTCGTCAGCTCCATACGATATTGCTTATTGGAGGTGACTTCGAGACCATTTTTCACATAGTAGTCGTATTTATTGCTATCGCCGGTATATTGGTCGAGCTCATCGTCCAGCCAATAAGACACATCCTCTACATATTCCTCGTTAATGGCGGTCGCATCGCTCGCGTTATAGAGCATATAAGGAACATCTGAATTGGTCGCATTGTTGGTCGGATCGACGTTCAGCCATTCTTCGCCAATTTTGACCTTGTTCCATGCATGGGGAACGCCATCCAAATAGCCGGTTACGACAATCGTCTCCACGCCAGCGAGCTCGTTCAGCAGCTTGTAGGTGTAGGCATAGCTCATACAGACGCCGAGTTTATTGACCATTATGCCGTAGGTGCTGTAAGCATCATAAAACTCCGGGTCCACCTTGCGAAAATCATATTTATACGCATTATCCAGCGCATCATCATCGTATACCGTCGTATCGTTCAAATAATCATAGATCGCCAGCCGTTTTTCCTCGTCGTTCATATCTGGCGTAATCGTGGCTGCAATAATGCGTTCGGCCTCCTGCATAATTTCCCGCTGCTTCGCGCGCATCTCCTTGACCGGATTCTCGTAGGACACATAAAGCGAAAGTGTGCGGTAATCGTAGCCGTAGCTTGCCAGCCCGATAATATATGGGTTTTGGTACATGACCTTCTCGACGACGTCAATGAGAACCTCGGTATTTTGCGCTTCGGGAAAGGACATAAGCGAAATGTCTTCCTCTCCGGTCATCAAGTTGCGGGCCAAATATTCCTCTAGCGCCGAGTCGGCAGAAATATTTAGCTTCTCCAGCAGCTTGTCGGTTGGAACCTTTGCTTTATCGCCCTTGGCGACGACCAGTCGCGTATTTTCGATTTGCCGATCAATCAGGTTGTCGGTAGTCGAAGCCGCTTTGGTGTAGCGGGTAATAATAGTCGGCACATTGGCATCCGGTATAAAATAGGTCGTATTTTCCGGCTGGACGTAGCCGGTATTAGCTGTATTATCGGCTTCGTCATCCTCATCCTCATACCAGGAGGCTACATAATCAATATCCTCAAGGGTGACGTCTTCGACCCAGACGACGCCTGTCAGCGCTGTACCTTTAATGGAATAAGGAATGCGCAGGGGGCTGGACGGCTCAAGGACAAGCGCATCCGTTTCATACACGATGTCCTTAAAGCTGATAGAGCCATCCGTATGCTTGACCTCGACGCTGTATGGCAGATCATCTACGTATTCATAGGTATTGCCGAACAATTCTCCTTCATATTCGTCGGTAACCTCCGTCGGAAGCTGGCTCGACAAATCGGCCGTCACGACGGGGGCGCTGAAGTTGGATTCCTTGCCGTTGGCAACGGCTGTGACATAAAAGTTGCCCTGTACCCCGGTATTTTGCGCGAGTGTAAAGCTCTCGCCCGTATCCAGCTCTAATTGCTCGTAAGTGGTATCGCCAAAATCTTCGAACTCCGTTCCTTTGACCCGCTCAATCAGGACAGGGGTCTCCAAATAAAAGGCGGATTTTTTGCCCGGAGCGCTTGTCGTTCCATCCGTTTTCCGAGCTTTGGGGAAGGTCTGGTACACCTTGTATTCGCTGACCCCGGTTATTTTATCCCATAAGAGCTTTAGCCTGCCATCCTCGCTTATTTCATAGGTGAGATTCGGAACGGGCAGCTTGGACTCCACCGTGAATGGGATAATGAGCGGCTCCTCCAGCTTTTTGGGCGTAGTGGAAGCCATGTCATAATCAATGCGGAGATAATAAATCGGCGCATTTCCCCAGCCTAATGGATCAGAGGAGGAAGCGGAAGGAAGCGGCAGCACACCTGAATCCAGCGGCTCGACCGTGATTATGCTTTTGCTGCCCTCCACAGGAGTGACCCGGTTGAATGAAGCCATTTGGCTGGAGGGCAGCGCCTGCCGGTCTGTATGAACCGTAATCGTTTCTTCCCACTTTAAATTATCGAGCTGCGTCAAATCGGATTGAAAATGAAAATCGAATTTCATATCTTTGGCTACATTGTAGAGCGGCATAATCGGCTTATTGCTCGTTTCGCCGTATTTTTGCTTTAATTGCTGCACGGAAAGCTTCTCCGGCGTCTGCCAAGCATATTTAAGCAGCTTAATGCTGGAATTGAAGCCATTTGCCGCATCTGACATGCAGCCCGTCAGCAGCAGGCTCATGAGCAGCAGGCTGAGCAGCATTTTTTTCATTGCGCAGGTCTCCTCCGGGAAGTGATGAAATCGTATAGTTAGCAATATGAAAATTTTACCTTGTTAAATTAAATTATTCAATTCATTTCATAGTCATGACAAAAAGGGCTGATCCCATTTGTGCCAAACGCAGCGTATTGATGGGCCCTATACGCAGTGTTAGCCGTGAGAAAAGGTGAAAAACGTACTTTTCAGCCTGCTTATTCTATTTTTGATATCGTCCGGCCGGAATTGAACAAAAAATTAAACGACTGGCATAAATAATCCCATTGTGTAGCGGGGCGCTATGCTATTTAATTATTACGAGCTAATGAAAACGCATACATTTAGGAGGGGGAACATGAAGCGAAGAAAAATAGCAGCGGTGCTGCTGGTTGCAGCTATGCTGCTCAGCACGCTGACGGGGCTTGCGCCACGAGCGGTTTGGGCAACAGAGGAGGAGCCTGCTTATTTGGATGAAGGGGTGTCGGCAGCGGAGTCGGTGTACCAGCCCGGCCTGATTTTACACTATGATATGAAGACGACGGCAACCGATGCAGGGCAGACCATTGTGAAAAATGTAGCTGGCGGAACAGCCGTATATGACGGCATTTTCCGCAATCCATCGAATGGCCAGCTTGTGGCGAATGGCACTGCTGGTTTTGCTGGCTTTAACGGAGGCGCGGCTTCCGCGAACAGCGGCTATATTGAAATACCGAAAGGCGCAGGCGGCGAGGATCTGCTGAGCGGCTTAACCGATGTCACGATTTCCTCGCTTGTCAATTGGGAAAACGACGGCACGAATCGCTGGATATTCGGATTCGGTGCCACGACAAGCGATCCCGAGAATGGCAACAAATATTTGTTTGCCACGCCGCGTCATGGCAGCACGGGCAATTATGCGGCTGCCGGCATATCGAAAAGCGGCTGGCGCAATGAAGCGCTGTGGAAAGGGGCTACTACACTTGCAGCGGGAGCCTGGAAGCAGGTGACGGTCGTTTTTTCCGGTGCGGCGGATACGATAACGCTGTATATTGACGGCGTGAAGGCATCCTCCGGCTCGGCGAAGGGCATTAAGCTTGCCGATATTATTAATACGGGGACGAACTACTCCGGCTATATCGGCAAATCTATTTTCGCGGGCGATGCGTTCTATCGCGGCTTGGTAGGCGACTTCCGCGTCTACAATTATGCGCTGAACGATCAGCAGGCGGCTGATCTGTATACGCAGGCTTCCGGCACAATCACGGACCTCAAGCAGCTTGTGCTGACAGCGGCAGCGGATGCACTCGCTCCAGCGACTATGCTTGCCTCAGGCGATTCGAGCGCTGATGCGGTTACGAAAAATTTGACGCTGCCGGCAGCTGGCCGCAATGGCGTAGCGATTGCATGGAGCTCCAGCGATGCGGCGGTCATTGCCGCAGATGGAAAGGTGACGCGTCCAGCGGCGTCAGAAGCGGATAAGTCGGTGCAGCTAACCGCGAGCCTGACGTATCAGGGGCTTTCCATGCAGCGGTTGCTGAGCTTTAAAGTATTAAAGGAATTTTCTGAAAGCGCTATCGCAGAGGCGGATGCGGCGGCGCTAATCATCCATAATCTAGATCAGGTTAAGGGACATTTGACGCTGCCTCAGCTTGGAGGGAACGGCTCCAGCATTGAGTGGGAATCGAGTGATCCGGCGGTTGTGAAAGGCTCAGCGCAGGCGGCAGGCGATGCGGCGCAGCTGGGCAGAGTGCTGCGTCCCGCGGATAAGGATGCCGTCGTTACGCTCAAGGCCACGGTGAAAAAAGGCAGCGCAAGCACACAGCGGCTGTTCCAGCTAACCGTGAAGCAGGCTCCGCCGAGCCTCGATTATGACGCGTATTTCTTTGCTTATTTTACCGGGGAGTATGAGGGCGGAGAAGAAATTTCCTTTGCGACAGCCGAAGACCCGCTCAAATGGCGGGCGCTGAATAACGGCCAGTCAATTATTCAATCGACGCTGGGCGAGAAGGGGCTGCGCGACCCGTTCATTATGCGCTCGCATGAGGGCGATAAGTTTTATTTGCTGGCGACGGATTTGCGCATGGGCGAAAGCACAAATTTTGACCAGGCGCAAATAACGGGCAGCCATTCGATTATGATTTGGGAATCTGACGATCTCGTCAACTGGAGCGAGCAGCGGATGGTCGAGGTCGCGCCGAAAAACGGCGGCAACACGTGGGCGCCTGAGGCAATCTATGACGAGAAAACCGGACAATACGTCGTATTCTGGGCTTCTTCCATGAAGGTTGCCGATACGTATGGCAAATACGCGAGCGGACGCCCATCGGGGCAGTACAACGTTATGTATTACGCGACGACGCGGGATTTTTATACGTTTTCCGAGCCAAAGGTGTATATGGATGAAGCGTTCCCGACGATCGATACGACAATGCTTCAGGAGGGCACAGACCTGTATCGTTTTACGAAATCGGAAATCGGCTACAAAGTGTTTTATGAGAAGGCAGCTAACGTCTTTGACGATGTTGACGGCATTGCGGCTAATGGCTACCAGTTTACGGCGATTGCCGGTACGAAAAATGGCAGCCAGGGGCGCATCGGCCATGGTAGCAACAATGAAGGGCCAACCGTATTCAAGGATATTCGGGAGGACAAATGGTATATGTTCCTCGATTCTTGGCCTTATCATGTACGTGTATCAACCAATCTGGAGGACGGAGCGCAGTTTAGGGATAATCTGCTCGCTGCTGATCAATATGCCCTTCCGCCAGGGCCGCGCCATGGCACGGTCATTCCGGTAACGCGGACGGAATATGATGCGCTGCAAGCGAAATACGGCTTGCCTGGTCCAGCGGAAAAGGAGCAGCCAGTTGTGCATTATACGTTCGACAGCAGCAGCGTAACCGGCACGCTTGTGAAGGATATGTCCGGGCAGGGGCACAATGCGACGCTCGTTGGCGGAGCTACCATTAACGAGTCGGATAAAATAGGCAGCTCTGGCAGCTCGGTGGAGCTGGACGGCGCAACAGGCTATGTAAAGCTGCCAGACAATCTGGTGCGCGACTTGAATTTGGAGAAGACGACGATCGCCACTTGGGTGAAGACTGATCAGAACAAGCTGAACCAGCGGATTTTCGACTTTGCTTCGGATACGGGCAGAGCGGCTAACCGCAATACGATGTATTTGAGCACTACAGGCGATACTGGCGGTCTTGAATTCGCTATCGTTACGCCATTCACGGAGAAATTCGCAAGCGATTCGACGCTGCTTGGCGCGAACTATAAATATGCGCTTCGCGCAGCGACGCCAGAGGCAAATGCTTGGCATCATGTAGCCGTATCCATCGACGGCTTCGAGGCGGTCATGTATGTGGACGGGAAAGAAGTGTCGAGCAGCAGCACCTTTAACGCAGAGCCACGCATGCTGCTGAAAACTTCGATGAACGATATTGGCAAATCCCGAAATGCGAGCCACGGCTTGTTTGACGGCAGGCTGGACGACTTCCGCATTTACAATCGGGCGCTGACGAAGGAGCAGATTGCTGCGCTTGCAGCGGACTTGCCGGAAACGCCGGGAGGCGGCGAGCAGCCGGAAATGCCGAAGGCGATCGTCCATTATGATATGGGCCAAGTCGACGGCACGACGGTGAAGGATTTGGCTGGAAGCTTTAATGGCACTTGGGTCAATTCGCAAAATGCAGAGCGGATACATGCCGGGCAGACGGGCGTTATCAGCTTCACAGGCGGCACGACCAGCTCCTATATTGAGCTGCCAAAAGGGGTAACCGATGGCCTGACCGATACGACGGTATCCATACTGATGAACTGGAGTGGCAAGGCTGGGGCCGAATGGGCTTTCGCATTAGGGCAGAACAGCACCAAATATATGTATTTTACACCACGCTATAACACATCGGCGGCGAATGCGCGGGCGGGCATTGCGACAAATTCATGGAACAACGAGGTAGCGGCGCAGCACACAGCTGGTCTGACGACCAATCAGTGGAAGCTGGTAACAGCGGTTTTATCTGAAAAGGAGCAGACGCTAACGCTTTATATTGACGGCGTAATGGTAGGAGCAACCGCAACGGGCGGCAAAACCATGGCCCAGATTCAAAATGCAGGCGGCATCAGCGGCTATATTGGCAAATCCTTTTATACGTCCGATCCCTATTTCGGCGGCATGGTCGCTGATTTTAAACTGTTCAATGGCGCTTTGAGCGGGGCAGAGGTTGGGGCTCTACAGCGGGAGGCTGCGGCGAAGATCGCTGCGCTTGACGGGCTAACGCTGGAATATGCGGCTAACCAGCTGGATTACAGCGCTTTTCTGAACGGCAATGCGAGCAAGGACAGCATTCGCACGAATTTGAAGCTTCCGGCAAGCGGCGGACATGGCACAACGATTACTTGGGTGTCTGGCACGCCGAGCGTCATATCGAATACGGGTGCTGTCACGCGTCCTGCCAACGAAGCAGGCAACCAGAGCGTCACGCTGACAGCTACGATTACGGATGGAGCCAAATCGGTGACTCGCAGCTTCACGGTCATCGTGGAGAAGGATGCGAGCCTCATGGAGAAAGCGCTGCTGGATGCGCAAAGCCTAATCGTCCATAACTTGGCCGATGTTCGCGGACATTTGACGCTGCAAGTGAAGGGTGCGAATGGATCGGCCATTGCCTGGGCCAGCGAGCAGCCTCATGTTATAACGGCGACAGGCGAGGTTACACGTCCCGCGCATGGCGCAGAGAGCGTAACCGTTAAGCTGACCGCCATCATTACGAATGGCGAAACCTCGATTTCGAAAGCGTTTCTAGCGACGGTGAAGCCGCTGCCTGCGCCAGCCGACTATAAAGCCTATGCGTTCACCTATTTTACGGGGGAAGGCTCGGCGAGCGGCGAGCAAATTTATTTTGCACTCAGCAAAGGCAATGATGCCTTGCACTGGCAGGAGCTGAATGGCGGGCAACCAGCGATTACGTCGAATTTGGGTGAAAAGGGTCTGCGTGATCCGTTCATTATCCGTTCCCCAGAGGGCGACAAATTTTATCTGATCGCAACCGATTTGAAAATTTACGGCAATGGCGATTGGGGCGCTGCCCAGACGAGCGGAAGCCGCTCGATTATGGTATGGGAATCGACTGACCTTGTAAATTGGTCGAACCAGCGAATGGTAGAGGTCTCTCCGCCGGAGGCCGGGAATACTTGGGCTCCGGAAGCGTTCTATGACGAGGAGACCGGTGAATATGCCGTATTTTGGGCATCGAAAATGTATGCCGACGAAAGCCACAGCACAGGTACGCATCAGCGCATGATGGTGGCGAAAACACGCGACTTCTATACGTTCTCGGAGCCGGTCGAGTATATGAACGATGGCTACTCGATTATTGATACGACGATGATTGGACATGATGGCAAAGTTTATCGTTTTACGAAGGATGAGCGCAGCAATAACAGTGCGACGCCGAATGGAAAGTTTATTTTTCAGGAGTCAGGCAGCAGTGTCTTTGACAGCAGCTTTAAGGTAATCAAGGAGGGCATCGGGCGGGTACAAATTTCACAAGGCGAAGGGCCGACCGTATTTAAGTCCAACACCGAGGAAAAATGGTATATGTTCATTGATGAATTTGGCGGCAGAGGTTATGTGCCGTTTGAGACAACGGATCTCGATTCGGGCGAGTGGAAAATATCGACGAATTATGAGCTGCCGTCACGGCCGCGCCACGGCACGGTCATTCCAGTGACACAAGCGGAATATGACCGCCTGCTTGTAAGCGTACCGAAGGCTGGGCAGTCCGAGTCTGGAACGAAAGTAACCGGTGTGCAGCTTGCGCCTTCAGCACTTGCACTGAAAACAGGGGAAGGAGCGCAAATGTCAGCGAATGTCACGCCTCTGGCTGCGACGAATAAGTCTGTCGTCTGGTCAAGCAGCAATACGGCTGTGGCAATGGTGGATGCAGCAGGTTATGTGCGCAGTGTTGGAAAAGGTGCCGCCTATATTAGTGTGACAACCGTAGATGGCGGATTTATCGCCGTATCAGCAGTGACGGTAAGCGCAGGTGAAGATAACGGTGGTGAACCGACACCGACACCGACACCAACGCCAGGTACGACGCCAACATCGACACCTAGCCCAACACCAGCACAACCGACCGTACCAAGCCCAAGTCCAACACCGACCATACCGGGCTCGACGACAGGTCCAACACCGACGCCGGTCATATCGATTCCGTCGATGGCACCGGGTACAACGCCAACGACACCGAGTCCAAAACCGAGTACGGAGCCTAGCCCAACACCGTCTGGCGCTTTTAGCGATACAGCGAACCATTGGGCGAGCGCTTCGATTGCAAAGCTGACGGAAAAAGGACTGATGAAGGGTTATCCGGACGACAGCTTCAAGCCGAATGCCGCGATGAGCCGCGCTGAATTTGTGACGGTCATCTATCGCATGCTTGGCATGGATTCAGTTGGAGGAGCTAGCAAAAACTTCAGCGATGTTTCGACAGATGCTTGGTACAGCGGGGCGGTTCATGCCTTGCGTGAAGCGGGAGTCGTTAGCGGCGATGCCGCAGGCACATTCAGGCCTAACGATTCCATTACGCGGGAGGAAGCTTTTGTGCTCGTATACCGCATTGTGAAGGAAAAGCTTGCGCTCAGTGGTGATAGCGATGAACCTTTATTCACTGACGATGCAGCGATTTCAGACTGGGCGAAGGAGGCGATAGCTGCTTTGTCCGCAGCAAATGTACTGAGCGGCTACGATGATGGCACGCTCAAACCGAAGGGCAGCATTACTCGAGCGGAAGTCGCGACGATTTTGGCGGCATTCGTAGAATGAGCAATGGATGCTAGCTGAAAAACCAGCGAAATAAAAATACGGCGGAAGCTCCCGAATGTTTGCCCGGGAGCCTCCGCCGTTTTATTTTCAAAAGTGCTATCGCTGAAAATTCCTCGCATGATTGTAGAGTTCAATATATTACGACTAAGGCGAAACTTCCGCTGCTAGACATCGCTTTTCACAAAGAGGTACAATTTAAAACAGATCCTTTATGCTTGCAGCATAACGGTCTACAAGAGAGGATGACGACACATGCCAAATTCAAATCATTTATTTGGACAAGCCCTTGTCAAATCGCTGGTGGGGGAACGCGGTCATATTCGCATCGCCCGTGCTTTGCCCGACATGGATGCCGAGTTGGCGGGACGTATTCATCAAGCTATGCCTTACAGCATTTATCAGCTGTTGAAACATATGCATTACTGGCAGCATTTCATGCTGGAGCATTTGGAAGGACGGAAGCCGCAGCTTCCTGCAAACGTTATGGAAAGCTGGCCAGAAGAGACTGCCCCGCAAGATGAGCTGTCATGGCAGGCGGATATTCAGGCCTTTCTGGACGGAGTCGATCAAGCGGTAGCTATTGCCGAAACCGCACAGCTGGATGAGCCGCTTCTGTATTTTCCAGGTGAGACAAAGGCGGGGCTGCTGCGCAATATTGCGTCCCACAATTCGTACCATCTGGGCGAAATTGTGCTGCTGCGCCGCTTTTATGGTGCTTGGCCTCCCCCAGGAGGCGGATTTCCGGCGTAACGGATAGAGACACCTTTTTACAGTTGCTTAGGGGCATAGGGGCAAACGCTATTTTTATTAACAGCCTCTAGCCCATTATTTAATGACCTCAGTAAATAATGCAGCGACAGTAGCGGCGAGCTGTTCTGGAGGAAGCTCCAGCTGAAGACCAACTTTCCCGGCGCTGACGACGATCGTCTCCTGTAGCTCAGCGCTGCTGTCGATAAAGGTAGGATACCGCTTTTTCATGCCAATTGGAGAACAGCCGCCGCGTATGTAGCCCGTCCACTTTTGCAAATCCTTCACTGGAAGCATTTCAAGCTTCTTCTCCCCGGCCGCTTTGGCCGCTTTCTTCATATCCAGCTCAGCCCCAACCGGAATGACAAAAATGTAGAGGCTGTTTCCGCTATGGGTGACCAGCGTTTTAAACACGCTATCGGGCGCTTTTCCAATTTTGTTAGCTACAGCACTGCCGTGGATTTTCCCATCCTCGTTATCATAGGTGTGCACCTCATAAGAAATATGGTCGGCATCCAGCATTCGCATGGCATTCGTTTTGGTTACTTGCATGTTTTATTCTCCTTGTGTATAGAAATCGATGTATTTCATAAGCTGGGCTGCGCCTTTAAATTGAAGGATAAGCTTTTCGTTTAAATTTTGGAGGGCAAGCTGAAACGCTTGATCGACTTTTGGATAGCTTTGCAGCTCGAAGGCTTTTAAGAGCTCCTTCATATTTTCGATATAATAAATGGTTTTTCTTAAGCTGCTAATGACGAGTATTTTTCTTAATTCAGGTACGGTGAAAATGCGATAGCCATTTTCTTTATCTCTTTCGGATTGGATCAATCCCTCTTTTTCCCAATGCCTAATTGCGGAAGTGTTCACCCCAGCCATTTCGGCAACTTTGCCAATCGTCATGGCATTCGTCATTTTAACATTTCGATATTTGCTAAAATCAGCATTTTTAATCAGCATAAGGATTTCTTCAACTCTTTGTTTTTCCACTTGGTTGAGGTACAGCTGGTTGTTCACCAGCCAAAGGGCCTGCACCTGATCGCCGTTTTTTATTTTTCTCATGACCTCATAAACGATCGGTATATCATAGCCTCGCAGTAGCGAGCGAATCGTTATAAAAGCTTGAAAATGGATGGGCAAATAGGACCTATGGTTGCCTATCGTTCTCGGTACATCCGGGAGCAAGCCCTGCTCCTCATATCTTCTTAAAGTAGTTGTACTTATTTTCAGCTCATTGGCAATTTGTACAGGGGTAAATGTATTTGTCATGCGCCTGCTCCTCATTAAAGTAAAAGCTTCAAGTGCTACGATAACATAAAAATGCCTGCTTCGAAATCCTGCCGCTGCTTCATGATGAAAAACCGGAATATTGCATGAATGTTGTATGGTATTCATATAAGCGGATTAGGAGTGATAATCATGAAAAAAATCGTAACTTTAAATGACGGTTCAAAAATGGAGGCGGGTCTAACCGGGAACCCTTCCGGTAAAGTCATCATGCTGCCAATAGCCAAAAAATCGGTTTATGGCCAGCAGGCTGAAAGCTTGAAAAGGTGGGGGGTAGATCCTGAGTTGGGGGAGCATTTTATCGAGGGACTATCCGATCAGTTTCAGGTTTTGTATTTTGATTATGAAGGCCATCTTTTTGAAAATCCGCAGCCGGATCAGCTCACGCCTGACCATATGACAAAGGATTTTCTGCTCATAGCCGATGAAATGAAGGTGGATACCTTTAGTTATTATGGCTACTCATGGCTTGCGTTAGCTGGCTTGCAACTGGCGATTCGAACAAACAGATTGGAAAGCTTGATTATGGGTGGATTCCCGCCATACGAAGGGCCTTATAAAGAAATGATGATCGTAACGGAAAAGACTCATGGGCAAGCTTTAAAAGATCCAAGCAGCTCTAAGGCTGCTAAATATGAAGAAAATACGAATCCGGATGAAATCGATTGGGATCATGTCCAAATCACTCTCGATCCAAAGCAAACCCAACAATTTTTCACCTTGTATCAAAATTTAATGGATTTTGATGATACGTCCATTCATAAAGCTTTGGACTTTCCTAAACTAGCCTTCGCTGGAGAACAGGATACGATTGTTTACGGCGAAAGCTTCGGCAGTGTAACGGTTGATATGATTGGTATATTGCAAAAGAATAAACAGCAGCTAGAACAATGGGGCTGGGATGTGGCTATCCTCGAAGGAGGAGGAATGGACCATACCCAAGCGATGCAGCCTAATGCTGTTCTGCCCTTGATTAAACCCTGGTTGATGGAGCATTTGTAAATGATCTATCTACCGATCTGGAATAACAAACGACACGGTTGTTCCTTCATTAACGCTGCTCACAATCGACAAGCCCTGGCCGTACAGCTGCTGTAATCGTCGATTCGTATTAGGGATGCCAATTCCAGCTTTTTCACTCAAAGCAGCATTTTGCAATTGAGCGACCTTCTCCTGATCCATTCCCTTGCCATTATCTTTTACTTCAATCAGGGTGAAGCCCTCCCGGCGAGTGATGGAAAGCTGAATCGTACCGCCTGCGTTTCGGCTGAGGAGACCGTGCTTGACGGCATTTTCGATCAGCGGCTGAATAGAGAGCGGGGGCAGCAGCAGGCTAATGCCCGGCTCCACCTCCCATTCAATCGACAACCGATTCCCGAACCGCGTTTTTTCAATATAGAGATAGGCTTCAACGAGCGCGAGCTCATGAGACAGCTCTACCAACTCTCCTGTATTCAGATAATCAAAGCTAATTCGTAAAAAGGACGAGAAGGCCTGACCCAGCTTGCGCATGCTTTCCGTATCAATATCACTTAACGCCATTAATGAATTAAGGGTGTTGAATAGGAAGTGGGGCTGGATTTGCGCTTGCAAATAGGCGGCCTCCATACGCAGACGCTCATTAATGGATAGCTTTAGCGCTATCAATGCTCTGATCCGATATTTTAACTCCAGAGCATCTACGGGCTTCGTCACGTAGTCGCTTGCTCCCGCTGAAAATCCGGTGTAAATGTCGGCTTGCTGGCTGCGTGCGGTTAGAAGCAATACGGGCAGCTCCGACATGGAAAACTGCTCTCTTACTTTCTGCGTTAATTCATAGCCGGACATTTGTGGCATCATGACGTCAGCGATAAGCAAATCCCACTGCCGTGTCCCAAGCAATTGCAGCGCTTCCCGGCCGGAACGGGCGGTTGTAAGGGTGTACGGCTCGGTCGAAAGAATGCTCGCGAGGACATTCAGATTGATCGGATCGTCATCAACGGCAAGAATATGGGCGAACTCTTCCTTAAGCAGCGGCGCAAGGGTGGCGGCAGCCTCCATTTCCCCTGAGAAATGATGCGGGAGTAGGAAGCCAGCAGGCGTCTCCTCGATGATTTCTGGCACTTGTCCAGAAGGTTTCGGGAACTTTGCTAGCGGAAGCTTGGCCTCATCTGCCAAAGGCAGATTAAAGCTGAATACAGAGCCTTTGCCCAATTCAGAGCGAACCGTCAATGCTCCGCCGTGCAGCTCGACAAGCTGCTTGCAAATGCTTAAGCCCAGTCCAATGCCTTGCCCATCGCTTATTCCAAAAGAACCTTGCTCATAAGGGAGAAAAATTTTCTCCTGGGTTTCTTTATCTATACCGAGTCCCGTATCGGAAATATGAATAATCGCTTGCTTGTCTCTCATTTCGGCCGAGACGGTAATGCTTCCTTCCTCCGTATACTTGAGGGCATTATGCAGCAGGTTATATAAAATTTGAACGAGCCTTTTCTCATCGGCCAAAACCAAGGGCAGCGATTCGGATATATCCATATGCAGGTTGATTGGCTTGTGCTCCTTCATGAATTGCAGCATCGCGATAACACCGGGTGCAATAGCCTGAATGCTCAGGGGCTCCCGCTGCAAAACGATGCGTTGTTCCTGAAGCCGGGCAACATCGAGAAGATCGCCAAGCAGCTGTGACATTCGCCTGCTGATCGTAATGAGGAGCTGCATATCCTCAAGACTGCTTTTCGCAAGCCTGGTCTTCTCTTTGGTGACAACGTTATAAGCGATATTCATAATACCGTGCAGCGGCGTACGGAGCTCATGAGACGTATTTGCTAAAAACTGGTCTTTAATTTTATCGGCTTTTTGTAACTGCTTGTTCAAATCTCTGTTTTCCCTCGCATTTCGAAAATACTTTTTAAACCAATAGGCCGAAAAACCAATAATGGCAAAAATAATGTCAATAGGATAGTAGACGGTGGTAACATCTCTTGCATTCTCAGCAATACTCCATAATAAGTTGGAAAGGATGCCTGCTGCGGACAACAGCAAGAAAATGATGTCATTATCTTTATTTTTTTGCAAAATCATCGTTCCGACTATGTATATAAACCAGGCGAATGAGATGAAATTTATCGTATTCAATATATTGTAATGAATAAGCCCATAAGCCATATAGACTGGCGAAATCAGAAAAATGACGGTAAAAACTACAATGGCCGCATTGTGCGTTCGGAACCAGTTTTCCCGCAGAGGAGTCGCGTTGAAGCTTTTGAATAGCAGAAGCAGGAGCACATTTTGCCACAGCAGAGAAATCATTCTAATCTTGAAACTCCAAGTATAGTTGATCGGCAGCCACAATAAGAGTACATTGTCGTGGCCTATTAGAATTGTAATGCCCACGGATAACGTTAACAGCGCTGCGATCAACAATCTCTTCTCTTGCGGACTGAATAGGTAGAGAATGCAAGCATATACGCAATGAAGCAGCAGAATAAGAAAAATGAGCATCTGAAACCCAATCGAGTACCAGCGTACAAAATCAATAGTGGCCGCAGTGCCAAAGCGAATCGGCGTTACAATACCGCCCTTATAAGGGCTGTCGAAATTGGCCGCATGAATGACCAATTCGATCTCTGTCGCTCCTTCAATGCCATAAGTAGAGGTGAAAGAGGCGCTTTTCGGCGTATATTCATAGGCAGAGTCGGCAAGCTTGCCCATGCCCCCATTATCTTTTCCGTTAAGTTCAATTTCTGATGCCGCCTGAATGGTTCTAAACCAAAATGAAACAGGAGTCTGAAGCGGATCGATCAAAATGCGAAGACGATACGTTCCATATCCGTACGAGTTGCTAGATTGGTGCGGCAACGCGCTGCTCCAATCGCCTGGAACGACAACGTAGCTTGCATCGGATTCCGTCTCCAAAAGCTCGCTGCCCGTTAGAAATTTTTCAGGATAAAACTGCCATTCTCCATTCAAATTAAGCACGGGGGAATTTTCTAAATCGATACCGCGAAGGTCAAGTACACCGCCAACGGCATGCGGTTGCTGGTCTGACATGGGAAAGAGGACAGACCATGCCCATCTCATGCTGACTAATGCAGCAAAAATTAAAAGCATGATCGTTATATATTTAAAACGTGTAATATGTTTTGCCTGCAGGACGTTCATCAATTTTGTCATAAATGAATAAAACCTCTTTTGACCGCTCTTTATTGTTAATCCTTTACATTATAGCATAGGATTTAGCCATTCTCTTGCTTGGCTGCTAAAGAGAGCAGGTAACGATTAGCAAAAAGCCCTTAGAATAAACATTGGGGACCTGTGAAGGTTTGCCAGTGCTATGCTAAGGGGCGTTTAAAAGGGAGATGTCCTCCTGCGTAATTTCCAGCGTGCCTGTGTCATCGAACAGAGGTAGCGTCTCGCCAGCGAATGCTTGCAGCAGCCGCTCGATAATGCGTGTACCCCATAATTGCTCATTTTGCGACAGTGACGCTGTAATTTGTCCATTCTGAATCGCTTCCTGAATTTCCGGCATCATGCCGAACGTTAGGGAATAGCGGTTTAGACCTTGCGCTTTCCAGACGAGCACCGAGGCGGAGCCGGAGAGGGCATCCATCGATACGAGCGCGTCAAAATGCGGATGGTCATCGATCATTTTTTCCAGCTGCGCCAGCGCGCGGGTTTCGTTGCCTTCGTTATACAACACATCGAGCACTTGAATGTCGGTCTGCTCATTAATATAGGTCAGCATGCCTTCGAGGCGCTCGCTTAAGCTTTTCATCCGCGCCATTCCGTTCTCGACAATAACCATTCCCCGCCCGCCCAGCAGCTCGGACAGCATATGCCCCATTTGGGCACCCGCAGCAGCATGATCCGTTCCAATGAAGGCAGCGCGCTTGCTGCTGGGTGAATCGGATTCAAAGCAAATGACCGTAATGCCCGCCTGTACGGCTTTGTTAATGACGGGAACGAGCGCTTCCTCATCAATTGGATCAAGCGCTATGCCGTCAACCTGCGACGCGATCATCGTCTCCATCATTCGGATTTGCTGCTCCAGATTCGCTTCATCCGGCGCCTTCACTATGAGCTTGACGCCGTGCAGAGCTGCTGCTGCTTTGGCGGATTCCGTCACCGTCTCATAATACGGATGCGCCATCGGATATATAATGCCAAAGGTAGCGATGTCGGGTGCTGCTGTTGAAGCACTTGAAGCAAAAGGGGAGGGTGAGGGAGAGCCGCCATCCTGGCTGCTGGATGAGACGATGCGGGTATCGCCTGCGGTCTCTTTACGACTATCGCCGCTGCTAGAGCTTCCAGCGGCAGTGCCTGCTGCTTCATCATTTGTACAGCCTGTCATTAGCAGATTGAGCATGAGCAAAGCTATAAGCAAAGTAGCGAGCAGGGGCCTTTGCCACAAAACCGATAGCCCATGGGCCAGCTTATGGAAAAACAATGCTGCCTGAGCTCGCATGGTGATGCACCCCTCCTGCCGCTTGCGCGCTGCCATCCTGTTCTTGCTGCTTGCGAAACTGCGTTGTCGTCATGCCGGTTACCCGCTTGAACAAATTGGAAAAATAATGGGCATCATTATAGCCGACCTGATGGGCGATTTCATACGACTTTGCATTCGACGCCTGCAGCAGCTCCATCGCTTTGCGGATGCGCGTGTGGGTTAGAAATTCAATAAAGGTTTGCCCCGTCTCTTGGCTGAACACTTTGCTAAGATGGCTGGGGCTGACGCGCACATGCTCCGCCGCATCATTCAGCGACAAATGATCATCGCCATAATACTTCAAAATGTAGTCTTTCACCTGGCTTAGCATTTCGGCGTATTTATCCGCGGCTCCAGCACGCCATTGCCAGAACTGTGCCAGCAGCGTTTGGAGATAACAGCAGGCATCCTCTTGGCTGCGTACCTCGCTCATGGCCCGCTGCAGCTTATCCAGCTGCTCCTTCGGCATATCCGGATTCCGCTGAATGGATTTGGCGATATGAACTGCTTCAATCGTCAAGTCATTGAGTAAATAATAGCCGTAAAAAGCGCCGCGCCAGTCAAGCTGCTGAAGCCCAGCTGCAAAGCTGGCAATGAAAGACTCCGTCTTGGCGGGCGTGCCAAGCTTGAGGAAGTCGATGAAGCGCTGGCGCTGGGCGACCACCGATTGCTCGGATAAGCCGGAGGCAGCATCGCGCAGCGCTTTGCGGTTTTGCCCGGAGAGCCTGCGCCAATGCTTGTCATCCTCCGCCTCCAGATAGGAGGAATGGATACCTTGCAGGCGATCCTGAATGCTGCCGATGCCGACGGCTATCGTGCAGCTGGCACTGCGCTCCGCCTGCTCCTTCCAGCTGGAGGCGAACCGCGCCAGCACCTCTTGCAGCTGCGGCAGCGAATCGCTCTTGAGCAGCCAGATCGTCTCCGTCTGGCTGCGCTTATAGGACAGCGTGCCCGGCAGAAGGGAGCTGACCGCTTCGTGCAGCAGCAGCTCCGTCTGCTGCTGGGTCGCCATATGAACGCTGACGGAGCCTTCCGGGCAGCGAATGTCCGAGATGGCGGCTGCGTAATAGCTGGCCGTCAGTCCAATCGAAAGCGAGCCGGCCTGATGGATCGCTTCGGCCGTTGTAATAAAGCCGCTGCATAAATCGCTGAGCAGCTTATGCCGCATCTGTTCTGCGTTACCGCCTTGGGCGAGCTGCTTCTTCTCCAGCAGCTCGCGCTCATAACGCTCGCGGTCAATGCTGCGGCTGACGTCATGCAGCGTCCGCACGATATCGGCAGCGCTGACCGGCTTGAGGCAATATTCCTCTACGCCGACGCGGAGAGCGGCTCTTGCATATTCAAATTCGTCATGCCCGCTGAGAATAATGATTTTGATGTCCGGCATCCGCTCGCGGACGATGGCGCTCAGCTCCAAGCCATCCATAAACGGCATCTTGATATCGGTAATGAGGATATCCGGCTGGCGCTGCTCAATGAGCGGCAGCGCCAGCTCGCCATCAGAGGCGTCCCCGCAAAACATAAAGCCTTCTTGCTCCCAATTGATACAGTCCCGAATGCTTTCCCTGACAAGAATTTCGTCGTCAACGAGCATAACCTTTTTCATTCGGCTTCATCCTCTCCATTGGAATGCGGATCGTAACCTTGGTTCCGAGCTGGTCTTCGCTTTCTACGATAACGGTATAGGCTTCCCCGTAATAGAGGCGCAGCCGCTGCTGGACGTTATGCAGGCCGAAGCCGCCGGATACCTCCGAGCCTGTCTCCTCGGGAATATGCTGCATGCGCAGCGCCTCGCGCAGCTCGGCAAGGCGCTCCGGCTTCATGCCGATGCCATTGTCCTCAATCATCAAATACAAGTCCGAATCTTGGCTGGCATAAGCATGTATGCGGATTAAACCTTTACCGCGTTTATTTTTAATGCCGTGATACAAGGCATTTTCAACGATGGGCTGGAGCGTCATTTTCAAAATCGGCAAGTCCTTCAGCTCCTCCGGCACATCCAGCTCATATTCCAAAATGTCGCGATAGCGCATCTGCTGGATGATCAAATAGCTTTGCACATGCTCCAGCTCATCCCTCAGGGCAATCCAGTCCCGCCCCCGATTGAGGCTAATGCGGAAAAAGCGCGACAGCGCCTGTACGAGCTGGATAACCTGCGCGCTGCGCCCGGCTTCCGCCATCCAGACGATGGAATCGAGCGTATTATAGAGAAAATGCGGATTAATTTGCGCTTGCAGCGTCCGCAGCTCTGCCTTCTGCACATGCTCCTGCTCCTCAATGCTTTGCTTGAGCAGCTGCTTGATTTTCTCCAGCATTATGTTGAAGCTGTTGCCCAAATCGGCAATTTCGTCATGGCCGCTCGGCTGTACCTTGACCTCAAGAAAGCCGCCTGCTGCCAGCCGCATCTTGCTCTTCAGCAGCTGAATCGGCCGCGTCAGGCGGGCTGTAATGAAATAATGCAGCGTAATCGCAAACACGATGCTGAGCAGCACGCTGATAATGATCAGCTGGCGAATTTCATTCGCCTCGGCAACAATTTCCTGCAGCGGCACGGAGCCGACGATTTTCCAGCCCGTTGTGGACGAGGTTGTGAAGGCGACGAACTTCGGCCTGCCGATGCTATAATCCACAAAGCTGTTTTGCTGCAGAGCGAGCTGCGCGCTTAGGTCGGCTGGCGGCTGTACCTTCGCCAAACTCGTCATGGCCGAGGGGAGGAAGATGGGATTTCCCGCCTGATCAAGGACATAGACGTAGCCGCTTTCGCCAAGCGTAATATTTTCACAGTAACGCTCGATGATGGAATCATCCAAATCTATGACGATAAAACCGATCACCTCATGGGTAATTTGCTGCTTGACCGTTGCCATGATGGAGATGACGTTATGCTGCGAATAATGAAAGCCATCGAGACGGTCCAGCGGTGAGGCGTCCGGCGGGGGAATGTTCAATACCTCATCCGGATGGTTCAGCAAATATTGAAAATGCGGATTGCGCAGCGGATTCCTATCTAGTTGGAACACGCCTTTACGCTCGCTTAAGCCCCGTCCATACAGGTTGACGACCGTAATGTTGAGCACGCTTTCGTATTTATACGTTTCCCGGTACAAATTCATCGTTTGAATAATGGCTTTGGCATCCTCATACGTATCCGTTTGCGAAAATAAATAATGCAGCACCTGCGGGTTGTTTTCCAGCTCAAGCAGCCTTCCCGTATCCTCAAGCAGCGCATCAATGTCATTGCCAAGCTGGCCCACGACGAGCATGGTCGCTGCTTTGCTGTGATCGGATACCGCATTGTACGATTTTTGATAGGAAATGAGGCCAACGGCAATCAGCGGGACGGAGGTCAAAATAATGAACATCAGCAGCAGCTTGGCCCGAAGGCTTGAGAAAATCCAGCGCATCAGCTTCATAGGTTTATAGGAACCTTTCAAATTGGAAATGTATGCGATTTCAAATCTATCCAACCTTCACTATACCAAATTGCCCCAAACCTCGCTACGCACAGATGAAGGATCGACGAAATTTCCACCTTTCGCACAAAAAATCAAACCATTTGCCGCCGTTGCTGGAAAATTACCCAAAAAATCAAATCGAACGGCTATCGGACTCCGTATCCCGGTCTTTTGAAAGCGTTCTATAATGAGGGCACGCCAAAGTTGGTGAATGACAGGGGAGGTAATACAAAGATGAAAAAAGCAGGAAAACTAGGCATGTCGCTGTTGATGGCGACGATGCTGCTCGTCACATCCGCTTGTGGAAGCGGCAATGGAGGAACGAATACGGCAGGAGCTGGCAATACCGGTGGGACGAGTGCTCCGGCAGCGGCGAGCAGTGAGCCAGCGGCAGCGCCGGCGGATAAAAAAGTGACGCTCGGCTTCGCACAGGTTGGTGCAGAAAGCGGCTGGCGTACAGCGAATACGAATTCGATTAAGGAATCGGCGGCAGCGGTCGGCTATGACTTGAAGTTTTCCGATGCCCAGCAAAAACAAGAAAATCAAATTAAAGCGATCCGCTCCTACATTCAGCAAAAGGTGGACGTGATCGCGTTTTCCCCGGTTGTGGAATCCGGCTGGGATACGGTATTGAAGGAAGCGAAGGATGCGGGCATTCCGGTTATATTGACAGACCGCGCCGTTGATTCGTCGGATACGTCGCTGTACGAGACGTTTATTGGCTCCGACTTCGTAGAAGAGGGCCGCCGCGCTGGACAATGGCTAGTAGATAAATATAAGGATTCGACTGACGAAATTAACATTGTCGAGCTTCAGGGCACAACCGGCTCGGCGCCAGCGATTGATCGCAAAACAGGCTTTGAGGAAATCATTAAAGACCATGCCAACCTGAAGGTTATCGCTTCCCAAACGGGCGATTTCACCCGTGCGAAAGGCAATGAGGTTATGCAATCCTTCTTAAAAGCGAATAAGAAAATCGACGTTCTGTATGCTCATAATGACGACATGGCGCTAGGCGCGATTCAAGCGATTGAAGCAGCAGGCCTCAAGCCGGGCGAGGACATTGTCATCATTTCAGTCGATGGCGTTAAAGACGGCTTTGTTGCGGCAAGCGAAGGCAAAATCAACTTTATCGTCGAATGCAATCCGCTGCTCGGGCCGCAATTGATGCAGGCGGTACAGGATGTACTGGATGGCAAAACGATTGAGAAGCGTATCGTGACGGAGGAAGGCGTCTTTACTTCGGAGCAGGCGAAGGCCGCGCTGCCTGACCGGAAATACTAGAAGCAGAGCTTAAAGCCAGCGAAGGAAGCCGAACAAGGCTGGTCCACGTACCAGGCGGACGGCTTCCTTTTTCATCTTTTATCGTTCATCGCACAGGCGAAATTCCAAACCAAAGGGGAGAAGAAGATGGAGCGGGAACGCGAACCTATCCTGCAAATGAGCAATATCCATAAAGGCTTTCCAGGCGTAAAGGCTTTATCCGGCGTGAGCTTTCGCCTCTTTCCCGGCGAGATCCATGCGCTGATGGGCGAAAATGGGGCGGGCAAGTCAACCTTGATTAAGGTGCTGACTGGCGTGTATTCCATTGATCACGGCACGGTGGAGCTTGCGCATCAGCGTATGGCTATTGATAGTCCTCAAGCGGCGCAAACGGCCGGCATTAGTACGGTTTATCAGGAAGTAAATTTATGTCCGAATTTGACGGTTGCTGAAAATATTTTTATCGGCCGCGAGCCGCGCCGTTTTGGCCGTATTTTATGGAAAGAAATGAATGCGGCAGCCGAGAAGCTGCTGCTCGAACGCTTGCAAATTCGCTTGGATGTAAAGCTGCCGTTATCGGCTTATTCCGTCGCCATTCAGCAGCTTGTTGCGATTGCTCGGGCGCTGAATATTTCGGCGAAGGTGCTCATCTTGGATGAGCCGACGTCGAGTTTGGACCGCAATGAGGTGAAGCAGCTGTTTGAGGTCATGAACAAGCTGAAGGTGGAAGGGCTGTCCATTTTGTTCGTCACGCATTTTCTGGATCAGGTATATGAGGTGTCCGATCGAATAACCATTCTCCGGGGCGGAGAATTTGTAGGGGAGTATTTGGCGAAGGAGCTTCCCCGGATAGAGCTCGTATCGAAAATGATCGGCAAGGAGCTGCAGCAGCTTGATGCGCTGCCGCGTGAGAAAGAGGCGGCTGCGGCAGCCGAGTCTTCGCAGCAATTGGTTATTGAAGCGAAGGCGCTTGGCCGCAAAGGGGCAATTGAGCCGTTCGACCTCCATATTCGCAAGGGAGAGGTCGTTGGCCTTGCAGGCTTGCTTGGCTCGGGAAGGACGGAGCTGGCACGGCTGTTCTTCGGCGCAGATAAGCCTGATGAGGGCGCGCTGCGGGTGAACGGAGTGAAGGAGGGCATCGCTTCGCCGCGCGAGGCGATCGACCAGGGAATTGCCTTTTGCCCGGAAAACCGCAAAACAGAAGGCATAATCGACGAGCTGACGGTGCGTGAAAATATGATTCTCGCCCTGCAGGCGACGCGCGGCTGGTTCCGCGCCATTCCCCGCAAGCGGCAGGATGAGCTGGCTGATGAATATATCAAGGCGCTCAACATTAATCCGCCGAACCCGGAGCAGTTGATTAAAAACCTTAGCGGCGGCAACCAGCAGAAGGTCATTCTTGGCCGCTGGCTGCTGACGCAGCCGAAGCTGCTCATTCTTGATGAGCCGACGCGCGGCATTGATGTCGGCGCAAAGGCGGAAATTCAGAAGCTTGTGCTGAAGCTGTCGGGCCAAGGCATGTCGGTGCTGTTCGTCTCCTCGGAGCTGGAGGAGGTGCTGCGGGTCAGCGACCGGATCGCCGTGCTGCGGGACCATGTCGTAGTCAAGGAAATAGAAGAAGATGAAATGAGCCAGCAGCAGCTTATGCAGGCGATGGCAGGGGAGTGAGCAAGCATGGTGAAGCACCATTTATTTTGGCCGCTGGTGATGCTGGGGGCGCTGTTATTATTTAATTTGCTGTATGAGCCGGATTTTTTCTCCGTGCAGATGCGGGCTGGCAAGCTGTACGGCAGCTTGATTGATATTTTGAATTTTGGCGCGCCGCTTATTCTCGTTGCTATCGGCATGACGCTCGTCATTGCCACGAAGGGCATCGACCTGTCGGTCGGCTCGATCGTGGCCATTGCAGGCGCCATGGCGTGCATGACGCTCAGCAAGGGCACGGATCAGAACATGCTGGGCCTTGTGCTCAGCGCAGTCGGCATTGCTCTTGTGCTGGCGCTTGTGCTGGGCCTATGGAACGGGATGCTTGTGGCGGCCTTCGGCATTCAGCCGATTATTGCCACGCTTATTCTAATGGTCGCCGGGCGCGGCGTCGCCCAGCTCATTACGGGCGGGCAGATTATTACCGTATCGAGCAGCGCCTATAAATTCATCGGCGCAGGCTCGCTGCTCACGCTGCCCTTCTCCATCTTTATCGCTGGCGCCGTGCTGCTGATCGCAGCGCTGCTGACGCGCAAAACCGCCCTCGGCCTGTTCATTGAGTCCGTCGGCTGCAACCCCGAAGCGAGCCGCCTGGCCGGCATTCGCTCGCGAGTCGTCATGATCGCCGTTTATATGTTTTGCGGCTTATGTGCCGGCATCGCCGGTTTGCTGCTCAGCGCAAATGTATCCAGCGCCGACGGCAACAACGCCGGGCTGTGGTATGAGCTTGACGCGATTCTTGCCGTCGTCATTGGGGGCACCTCGCTCAGCGGCGGACGCTTTTATTTGCTCGGTACGGTCGTCGGCGCACTCATTATTCAGACGCTGACGACGACGATCTACATGATCGGCGTTCCGCCGGAAATTACGCTTGTGGTCAAAGCGTTTGTCGTGCTGCTCGTCTGCCTTATTCAATCGGAGACGTTCCGCAAGACGCTGGTACATCGCTTTAAAACTCGCCGCTATCCGGCAGAGAGGGAGGTTAAACGCCATGCTTAAACGGCAGTATATCCCGATCGTAGTAACGGCTGCGCTGCTCGCTTTCATGTTTGCGGCTGGCTCGTTCCGCTACACCGGCTTTTTCTCGCTGCAGGTGCTGCTCAATCTGCTCATTGACAACGCCTTTCTGCTTATCGTCGCGGTCGGCATGACCTTCGTCCTCGTTTCCGGCGGCATTGACCTGTCGGTCGGCTCGGTCATTGCGCTGACGACGATGATTTCGGCAAGCCTTGTCCAGCAGCAGGGCTGGCCGCCCGCCGTCGTCATTCCGCTGGTGCTCGTGCTTGGCGCCGCCTTTGGCTGGCTGATGGGAGCCATCATCCATTATTTTAAAATCCAGCCGTTCATCGTCACGCTCGCCGGCATGTTTCTGGCGCGGGGACTATGCTACGTCATTAGCATCAATACGATTACGATTGACCACCCGTTCTATACGAGCATGGCGCAGACGAAAATCAAGCTGCCGGGCGGCTTTTTCATCTCGATCAGCGTCATTATCGCATTGGTTGTAGTGGCCGCAGCAATTTATTTGGCGCATTACACCCGTTTCGGCCGCAATACGTATGCGCTTGGCGGCAGCGAATCGTCCGCGCTGTTAATGGGGCTGCCCGTCGCCCGCACGAAAATTCTCGTGTACACCTTTAGCGGACTTTGCTCCGCGCTTGCGGGCGTCGTCTTTACATTCTATATGCTGTCGGGCTACGGCCTGCATGCGGTAGGCTTGGAGCTGGATGCCATCGCGGCGGTCGTCATTGGCGGCACGCTGCTGACTGGCGGCGTCGGCTACATCCTCGGCACCTTTTTCGGCGTATTGATTCAAGGGGTTATCCAAACGATTATCAGCTTTGAAGGCACGCTCAGCTCGTGGTGGACCAAAATCGTCATCGGCCTGCTGCTGCTGCTGTTCATCGTCCTGCAGCGCCTGCTCAGTGCAAGGCGGCAAATGCAAAAAGCTTAATAGTCCGTAATAGAACGCGGTTCAAGGGTGCAGCGCAACGATTCGACGTTGTTCGCGGCACCCCCTGAGTCGTTACGATCATGACAAAGCGCCCTGTATCCATTACAATACGATCAGCAAGCTGGAAGGGCATGGACGCTTTTACTGGCTGAACCGGAGGGAGCCTTATGCGAAGACAAGCTGTATTTGTGAAAATGATTTATGCAATCGCTTTCTTGATGCTTCTGAGCAGCTGCCAGCTTACAGCCCCCGCTCCTTCATCATCGGGGATAGGCCATTCGCTCCAGTCTGGAACAGGTATAGGAGAGGGCGCGATAGCAGAAGGCGGCACGCTGCCTGAAGCAACGGGAATCGAGCTCATTCAGCCAGTGAGGCCGATTGTTCTTGGTTTCTCCCAGCTTGGTTCAGAGAGCGAATGGCGAATGGCCAACACCAATTCGGTCAAAGAGGCGGCAAAAGAGGCCGGAATCGAGCTGTTGTTCGAAAATGCGGAGCAATCACAGGAAAAACAGTTTGAAGCGATTCGTTCCTTCATTAAGCGCAAGGTCGATGTCATTGCCATTGCTCCGGTCGTGCATTCGGGCTGGGATGAGATTTTAACCGAGGTAAAGCAGGCGGGTATTCCGCTTATTATATCCGACCGATCCGTTGATGTGGGCGATACCTCGCTTTATGTGACGCATATTGGGGCGGATTTATATGAAGAAGGACGCAAAGCGGGCAAATATTTGGTCGATAAAATGCGGGATGCTGCCGAGACGGTTCAAATTGTCGAGCTGCGGGGAACGGAAGGCTCATCCCCCTCGATTCAGCGCGGACAGGGCTTTCGGGATATTGTGCTGAAGCAGCCGGGCTATAAAATTATGGCCAGCGTCGACGCTGATTTTACTTTTGAACGGGGCAAGGAAGCGATGGGCACGCTTCTTGAACAATATGGCGGTGAAATGGACGTGCTGTTCGCCCAAAACGATGATATGGCGCTTGGCGCAATTGAAGCGATTGAGGAATATGGACTGCGGCCAGGCGTCGATATTGTCATTATTTCAGTGGATGGGACGCGGCGGGCGTTCATGATGCTGGGGGAGGGTAAAATTAACTGCATCGTTGAATGCAATCCGCTGCTTGGCCCGAACATGATGCAGGCGGTGCAGGAGCTCGTTGCCGGGCGCACGCTGCCGAAGCGAATCGTGCCCCAGGAAAGCGTCTATACCGAGCAAATGGCGAAGAAGGAAACCCCGTTTCGGAAATATTAGATCTATCATATACAGCACAAGGCAGTTCCCGTCAGCGTAAAAGCTGCGCGGAAACTGCCTTGTGCCCTTTTCCCTATATGGTTTTGGTAGAGGCGAGGAACAGCTTTACATGCAGAATCGGAATAACCCGGTTATCCAGCCTGAAAGCTTGGTGGAAAATGTCCTTCTCGGAAGAATCCGGCACAGGTTCAATGTCGGCTTCTTCAATCGAAGCGGTATTTTCGATATCATCGACGAGCAGGGCTACTTTGGCTTGCCTGAGCAAAATGATTTTTTGATAGCTGTCTGGGGCCTGTCCAAACAGATTAAATTTTTTGCGCAAGTTAATAATAGTGTAGAGGCCGCCACGAATGTTGGCCACGCCACCATGCCACGGCTCGGCGAAAGGAAGTGGTGTTCCTTCTACGGCTGCTTGAATTTCATCAATTTCCGAAAAATGGACAGCAAAAGATTTGTTGGCCACGTTGAAAATAATAAAGTCGCTCATTAGAGATGGTCTCCTTGCCGTGTTTGGTATGCTTCGAGCAATTCCTATCTCTATTATATTATATCGTTCGACAAGCTGCATATAGCTTTCAAAATAATGATTTGACATTACGGGCAACCTGTAACTATAATAGTTACATTAAGCGGATCGCTTTTTCGGAAATATAGGAAAGGATATCCTAACGCTATCCTTTCTCACCTTATTTTATATTCAGGAGGAATAGACAATGAAAATAGCAGTTATTGGCGCAACAGGCAAAGCAGGAAGCTTGATTATTCAAGAGGCGGCAGCAAGAGGACATGAGGTGACGGCAATTGTCAGAACGGCATCGAAGTTTGCACAGTCCGATGCAGCCGTATTGGAGAAAGATGCGTTCCAGCTGACAGCAGCAGATTTGAAAGCTTTTGACATCGTCGTCAACGCATTCGGCGCACCGCAAGGCGAGGAAACAAAGCATGTAGAGCTCGGCAAAGTGCTGATTGAAGCACTCAAAGGCGCAACAGAAACCCGCTTGATCGTAGTCGGCGGTGCGGGCAGCCTGTTCGTGGATGAAGCGAAGACAACGCGTTTGTTCGAAACGGAGCAGTTCCCGAAAGAATATTATGCGACAGCCTTCAACCAAGGCAGCAACTTGAATGACCTGGAAAGCTCGACCGGCATCAAATGGACGTTCGTTAGCCCGGCGGCCTTTTTCAACCCGGATGGCAAACGCACAGGCTCTTACACAAAAGGCAAAGACAACTTCTTCTTTAACGCCAAAGGCGACAGCTATGTAAGCTATGCGGATTATGCGATTGCAATTGTGGATGAGGCTGAGCAGGCAAACCATGTAAATGAGCGTTTCGCAGTTGTAGCGGAAGCGGAATAAGCAAGAGTCGTTATAGCTTGAATAGGCAAAAGGAATAGACCATTCCGACTTTTTAATAGGTAATAGCTTCTCTAGAAAAAACAGCCCGAACGGACGCATCCGTTCGGGCTGTTTGCATGTCTCTAGCAGCTGCGAAAGCAGATTGACGCTTCACGGCTAGCCTTCGAGTCCGTCGATTTTGCCGAGCACGATCAGCGTGCGAATGAGCACAGCCCCCGCTTGCGCACGCGAGGTTTCTCGCTGCGGCTCGTAGCGGCTGCCGCCAGTGCCTGTCATAATGCCAAGCTCGGCCATGCTGCGTACCGCCTCCAAATACGCCGGCTTCACGCTGGCAATATCTTTGTAGCCGTTGACATTGATAAAGCCGCCGTCTGCATGGCCGGCAGGGAGCTCCTCAGTTTTCGAAATAGCTGCCGCAACCATGCCCGCCATTTGCTCGCGTGTAAGCGGCTGGCTGTCCACGGCATAGGACGCCGGCAGCGCATTTGCGCCGAGCGCCCGAGTCAGCATCGCTGCGAATTCCGCTCGCGTTACAGTCCGCTCCGGAGCAAACTTGCCGCCGCCGATGCCGTTTACCAGCCCCTTCGCTGCGGCCAGCCGGGCAAGCGGTTCACCCCAATGCTTAGACATGTCACTGAAGACGACTTTATTCTCCGCAATGACATACGTGCCGTCCGCCGCAGAACGGATCGCTGCGAACCAGACGCCGCCGATATTAAGCTTGCGGGCAGGAACGAATGCGAGCTGCTTAGTTGCTTCGTCAAAGCGGAAGGCCCCCCAATACTTCGGTATCGCCTTCGGTTCGGCTGATAGCGGAATAAGCTTTGTCATTTCAGAGCTATATGTGTCCACTGATCGCAGCACCGCACCAGTCCCGGCATTGACAATGTCAACGCGTGCATGGACGGGAGCTCCGATTACCTTGCCGTCAGGCAAGCCGCTCGTAAGTGCATCCCGCAGCGAAGGATCGCCGGATTTATCGGTCAAAGTAAGTTTAAAGCTAATATCATTAGCGCCAAGCTTGCTTTCAGCAAGCAACTCCTGCAGTCCCGGTATTAGCGAAGCGAGCTGAACCGGGATGCGGTAGCTGCCGTATGGCGCCTTAATCTCAAGAAGGATAGCTCCATTTTTGCTCGCAAAACCTGCAAGCACGCTTGCCGGAATGCTGGCATAGACGGCGCTGCTGCCAGTATGCGGCGAAGCCTCCAGCACAGCAATCGGCTTCGTCGTGTCGATGGTGCTCGCTGGAACGAGAGTACCGTTCAGGTTGATGCCTGCCACGGCAGCAGGTGAGGACGTGCCCCCGCTGCTGCCGCCTCCGCTTATCGGTGAAGGGGTGGGCGCAGGAGTAACTGTTGGAGTGGGACTAGCAGTTGGAGTAGGGCTAGCCGTTGGACTTGGCGTGGCCGCTGCTCTGGTCACAGTTACAGTGTACGTCTTCGTTGTTCCAATTTGCGCAGTCACTTTTACTTCAATAATATTATTGCCGTCAGTCAAGGGCAGCGGGCCGAAAGGCGAGCCGCTGGCGGCAGCCGCACCGTTAATCGTGACCGTTGCTGCGCTGGTCGATACCTCTGGCGTAACCGTAATCTCGCTCACATTGCTGCCTACAGCTGCTGTATAAACCGTCGTACTCTCTTCAAACAATGGATTAAGAGAGCCGTCTGACAACGCAAGATGGCTAAGGTTCGCGTCGGTGGACAGTGGAACAGCGCTCACTTCATTGGACGCGGAGCTGTCCCGTCCGGCAAAAGCGGCTTTAACTGAATAATAATAGGTCATGCCGTTGGTCAATCCGGTTACTGTTCGGGAATAGACGGAGCTGCCGACAGTAGCGACCTCGGCTCCGCTGCTCCCCAGCGTCTGGCTCTGATAAATTTTATAACCGATTGCACCGTTTACCGGCTCCCAGGCCAAATCAGCCTGCATATCTCCGGCTATAGCAGGCTGCATAACAGGCACACTGGACACCCGAATGACTTGAGTGGAAGCCGTAGGAATAAGCCAAACGTTGAGGCCGTCAAACATGGCGGAATACATGGGATTGGCATTAACGCCTGCTGGCCAATTCGAGAAGCTCTCCATTTCGCCAGTCGTTGTGTCAATTCTGAATAATGAGCTGAAGGAGCTAGCCTTTACCCAAATATATCGCCCGTCAAAGGTGCTTTTGCCCAATAGGCTTCCGGATTTATTGAAGCCAGCCGGCCAATCGTCATAACCGGTCATTTCGCCAGTGCTCGTATCCAGCTTCACGACCTGATTTGCGTTATAGGGTATCATCCACATGCTGCGTCCGTCAAATATGCCTCCGTTGAATGCATAAAACCCTTTCGCGAAGCCGCTAGGCCAGTTGTCGTAGGCGGTCATATCTCCCGTAGCTGTATCGACCTTGATGACACTGCTCGCCGTATTAGGAACGAGCCACAAATTTTGCCCGTCAAAAATACCGTCGGTAAAAGCATAATTCGGCAGCGTAAAGCCGCTGGGCCAATCATTATAGCTGGCCATGCTGCCAGTTGCCGGATCGAGGCGAATCAGGGCATTGGCACTGGAAGGAACGAGCCAAATATATTGCCCGTCAAAAATGCCTCCACTGAAACGGGGAGAAGTGTTGTTAAAGCCGGCTGGCCAGCTGTTGTAGCCGGTCATGACCCCGCTTGCCGGGTCAAGTTTAATAATCCGGTCAGCTAATGCCGGGATCATCCATAGCGATTGCCCGTCAAATACGATGTCGCTGAATGCCCCGTACCCCTTCGTGAAGCCTGCTGGCCAATTGTTATAGCTGGTCATGGCTCCCGTTACAGGATCCAGCTTGACTACCTTATCCGTTTCTTGCGGGGCCATCCATATGGCTTGGCCGTCCGAAGCACCGCCTGCAAAAAGCGTGTAGTTCAGGCTCACGTCGCTTGGCAGCTCGTAAGCCGCTATCTCGATAGCGGGGCCGAGAGCGGTTGCCGCGGCTCCTGATGCCGCTGTTGACGTGGCTGCTGGCCAGAAGCCTGATGTCAGCAGCAGAGCGGCGAGACATACCAAGATTTGGTGCTGTATTTTGCTAAGCATCCGATAATCCTCCTATTCGTTTCCCTGATTGGAAAGGCTGTAATCTATATTCTTCTATCTATATTTTACTTATTTTAGCAGCAAAAAAATCCCCCTATAGGGGGATTTAGCGAAAAACAACATCTATTTTAGGCAAGCTGTACGTTTTTGCCGTTCATGGACGAAGGAAGCAGCGAATAAACGTTTTGCAGGTGAAATACGCGCGGGCTAAGCTTGAAGCTGGAGCCCTTGAAGGTGCAGCGGTCATAGTTGAAATGCAGGGACGATATTGTAATGGTGCAGTTGTTGAACGTGCAGCCAATGTAGTGGTTTCCATCGAAGCAAATATGCTCCCCGTCAAAGCGTTTGTTTATTATATAGTCCATCCTATATTCCTCCTCGAAATGTGTATCGAATTACTTTGTATTTACCCTAGTAAACAGATATGAAACAGGCATTAAGTGATATTGATTTCAGATATCAGCTAGCCCTCTCCTTTATTTGACGAAAAAGGAGCCTGTCCGGTTTTGCGGCGGGCGCTCTTGCAGACTGGGCTTAGCTGGGCGTGAACGAGCCAGGCACGCATTCATTTCCCCGCCTAATATAATGATATGCGACGTAATGAATAACCAGACCAGCAAAATAATAATGCCGCCTATGCTGCCGTACGTTTTGGAATAGTTGCCGAAATTATTAATGTAGAACTGGAACAGCATCGAGGCTGCAACCCAGCCAATTGTCGTAAACAGCACGCCGGGCAGCACTTCATTGATGGTCAGCCTGCGGTTAGGAGCAATCCAATACAGCATCGTAAATACGATAAGCATAGCGGCGAGCGGAATCGCATATTTCACCAAATTCCATACCCACTCGCTTTCACTTGGCACATGAAGCAGGTTGAACAAATAGCTGCTGATCGTCTGGCCAAATACGAGCATAAGCATGACGAGCGTAATGACAAGGCCAAGCACGAGCGTGGCGATCAGTGCAATGCCGCGTATTTTCCAGAAGGGGCGGCTTTCCTGCTCCTCATAGGCTGTATTCAGGCCTTTAATAATGGCATTCATGCCATTGGATGCCGACCAGATCGTCGCCAGCATTCCGACCGACAGCAGCGTCCCATTGCTGCCCTGCGTAATTTCTTCAAGCACCTTGCTGATTGCCTCGCCCGTCTCGGCAGGAAGCAGGCGAATAAGCTCGGCCACGAGGCTGTCCCCAGATAACTGAACGAAGCCGAGCAGGCTGACGACAAACAGCAGAAAGGGGAAGAAGGCCAAAATCAAATAAAAAGTCAGCTGCGCCGCTACCCCCGGCACATCATCATCGCGGAAACGGACATACATATCGAGGAAAAATCGCATCGTTTTTGATTTAGGTGCCATAAGCAGCTACCTCCGTTTATGATCTATCTTTTTAAGTTATTCATATATGGTCATGCAGGCTGGTTAAGCCCCGACATTGCCTGTCGTTTATGCTGTTGCTTATACTTACCCGCACAGGAGGCAGCTCAAGCGAAATAGGACGTATGCTATTCCAAAAACTAGTAGACAAACTGGATTAGTAAGGAAGTGGGTGTCAAGGAAATGAATTGATGGAGAGAAGAGAGAGGAGCTGGAGCAAGATAATTCGTACAATTAATCGCGCAGCAGGTACAACTTTTTCCAAATGATCATCGTCTATAGAATAAATGGGCGGACAGGAAGTGATCGTATGGACGTATATTTGCAAGCAAGCGTCGTCATAGCGCTGCTGCTAGGAGTGGGCCTATTGTTTATTGCTTCTACTAAAAAACGTCATGGGCAGGGCGAGCATATGAGCGAGCGTCAAAAAACGCTGCGGCGAATCGGCGCCTGTATCGTGATTTTCACAACGCTGCTGATCGTATTCGGCTTGTTGTCTTATAACGCCGATGAAGTGCATCAGATGGGGCATTGAATACTGACGCACAAAGGGGTTATCGTTAAGCCGCGCTTGAATAAGGCGACTTAACGATAACCCCTTCTATTGGTTGCGGCTCAGCTATTGGGTCAGCTATTGGGAAAACGGTAGGCTGCGCCCGCATGAGTATCCGGCAGGCGTGTATTTCCTTTGCCGAACAGGCGCTCGCGAAGCGTATCCTCCTCGTATTGTTGTCTGAACATGCCGCGCCGCTGAAGCTCTGGCACAACGAGATCGACAAAGTCGATATGCGTCCCGGGAAGCACATAACGCTCCAAATTAAAGCCGTCAATACCGGTTTCCTCTACCCAATATTGCATTTGGTCGGCAATTTCCTCAGCTGTTCCGGCTATTACAATACCGCGAAATTCCTTCTCGGCAAAATTATCGCTCACTTCTCGGACGCTCTGAACTTTGCCGCTATGCTTCGTATAGCGCTCGGTATGCGTGCGTCCTTGCTCGGTTTTTATCTGTTCGAATGGCGCATCGGGATCGAGCGCGGACAAATCAATGCCCGTCGCATTCTCATAGGTGAGCAAAGCCGCCTCCCGGCTGCGATGGGCTTTATATTCGGCAAGCTTGCCCTCAGCTTCCTCGCGCGTACGGCCAACCACAGCCGACAGTCCCGTGAAAATTTTAATTTCCCCGGCTCCTCTGCCATAAGCGACAGCCCGCTTGCGAATATCCTGCACCTGAGCCCTCAGCGCTTCTACAGTCGGGGCTTTCAGAAAAACACCCTCGGCATGCTTGGCGGCAAAATCTCGCCCACGATCCGAGCTGCCCGCCTGAAACAGGACGGGCGTCCGTTGAATAGAAGGCTCACTGGCATGGGAGGCCTTCATTTTATAATATTTGCCGCTGTGCTCAATGACATGAACCTTGTCCGCATCAGCGTAAATGCGGCGCTCGCGATCGGCGATGACAGCGTCATCCTCCCAGCTGCCCTCCAGCAGCTTATAGCTGGCTTCCATAAATTCCTCAGCCTGCTCATAGCGTTCATCATGCGGCAATATGCCGCTGCGGCCAAAGCTTTCCGCGCCGCTGATGCCGCCTGTAGCCACGACATTCCAGCCAATGCGGCCGCTTGTCAAATGGTCAAGCGTCGAGAAGCGGCGGGCGTTGGGAAATGGCAGCTCATACACAGGCGAGGCCGTCGTGACGAATGCGAGATGCTTCGTGCTGGCAGCGAGTGCAGAAATGACCAGCATCGGATCGTTGGAGGGTGTGTACACAGCTTCGCGATACGAAAGCTCGCGCTTATGGTGGGGGTAGCCATAGGAATCGGCAAAAAACATAAAATCGAATTTGCCGCGCTCCAGCACCTGCGCCAGCTCAATCCAGAAAGCCAGCTCCTTGTAGCGTGTAGATTGATTGGCGGGATGGGTCCATAAGCCCTGGGTCATTTGATTAGGGGTATGAATATCGAAAATGCCTAAATGGATTTTTTTCATCGCAAGCAGCGCTCCGTTCCACTATTTAAATATCAAGTTATTCACTCGGAATAATAGTTATAAGTGAGCATAGCGGAAGGGGCAGCGTTTGTACAATTGAAAATGCTAAAGCGCCGCTTTAATAAACCTAAAGCATCGACGCGCTACCAATCTGGATCAGGAGTGAGCGCCTGCTTAATATCGGCAATCAGCTCTTTATTAATTTGGCTCAGCGTCGTGCTGTTCCGCTTAATGAGGATGCCGAGCTCAGGCCCCTCGGCCATATCAATAACCTGCTTAATGATTGTCCCCGGCAGCGGCGGTGAAATGGCGACGATGGGCGACAGGGCAATGCCAAGCTGAGCCTGTACATAATATTTGAGCGCGGAGATGCTGGCGACCTCAATGCTGTTATGCCGCAGCTTGCCGATTTTTTTCGTAATCATTTCCTCGATGCGAATCCGAAACGAGCAGGTTCCCGGCGTGAACAGAAACTTTTCATTCCGCAAATCCTTCATCCGTATTTCCGCGCGTTCAGCAAAGGGATGCCCAGCAGGGAGCAGCAATGAAAATTGTTCCTTCATTAAACGGTGAAATTCAAGCTCGATATGCGGTTCAGGCTGATTGCAAAGCGCCAGATCAATTTCATCGTCGATGACCATCTGCATCAGCTCTTTGGTCGTGCCGACCTTGACTTTAATTTGCACCTTCGGCTTTTTTTGCGTATACGCGGACAGAATGCCAGGCAGGCGACTGCTGGCGGAAGGCTCCGAAGCGCCTACCCGCACAACGCCAGCGTCCCCTTGAATGAAATCCGTTAAGGAGCTGTTCAGCTCGTCGTATTCCCGCAGCAGCATATCGGCCCGTTCATGGAACAGCCGTCCGGCGCTGGTGAGCGTTATCGTTTTGCCCCGCTCGAACAGCTTCATGCCGAGCTCCTCTTCCAGCTTCTTGATTTGTATCGTAATGGTAGGCTGCGAATATTGCAGTGCCTCGGCAGCACGCTGGAAATTACCGAGCTTAACAATGGTCTGGAACGTTTTAATTAACCGAATTTCCATGCGATTTCACCCCTATGCTTAAAAAATACTAAATTGGCTATTTAAATCTTTCAATTATACACGTTCAGCTTTATGCCCTATTATAACAGATATAAACCCGATTAAATCAAGTGGATTACACATATTTAAAATGGAAAATGGAGGTTTTACCCTAATGTCGAACGAAAGCTTGTACACCAGACACGCCCCTAGCTTCTCATCCAAAATATTCAGCTATGCCCCTGATGCCTTTAAGGCGTTCGGCGAATTTAACAAGGAAGCACTTGCTGATGGCGTAATTTCAGTGAAAGTTAAAGAGTTTATAGCCGTTGCCGTTGCCCATGTTACAGGCTGCCCTTATTGTATTGAAGCCCATGTCGGCAAAGCGAAGGCGCTAAACGCATCGTTCGAGGAATTGTTCGAAGCGGCGGCTGTCGGTGCTGCGGTCAATGCTCATTCCGCCTTCTATCAGTCGGTCAATGCGCTTAATGCGTTCAACGACAGCAAAGAAACGGATTTGTACAGCAGAAGCAATATCGAGCTGGTCGAGCAGCTGGAGGACGTAAATGAGGGGCTGTACAATGCTTTCTTCGAATATTTGCATAAGTCGCTTAAGCCGCAGCATATCGAAGCGAAGGAAAAGCTGCTCATCGCAGTAGGCTCGGCCCATGTGACGGGAAGTGCTTACAGCATTGAGATTTTTACAAGGCAGGCGAAGGAAGCGGGAGCAACACTGGAGGAGCTGGCTGAGACGATTGTTGTGGCAACGGTGTTGAAGGCAGGCTCTGCGATGGCACACCGGGTGAATGCCCTTCAAGCCTACGAGCGGGAGTAGCAGCCGATTTCTAGCCATTAATAGCCTGATAATCGAATGAAGAAGAAGAGGAAGAAGGGGGAAGCAAGCATGTCAGATGAAAATAAAGGCTGGAGCGGACAGCTCCCCGAGTGGGTTCATGAGCAGGTTGTCGCATGGCGAAGGCATTTGCATCAGCATCCGGAGCTGTCCTTTGAAGAGACGGAGACGGCGCAGTTTGTCGAAGATACGCTGCGCAGCTTTGGCGGGCTCATCATCAGCCGCCCAACGAAGACGAGTGTGCTGGCGAGGCTTGTCGGTGCTTATCCGGGCAAAACGCTGGCGCTGCGGGCGGATATGGATGCCCTGCCGATAGCGGAAGAAAACACGTTTGATTATGTTTCGCAAAATCCGGGCGTCATGCATGCCTGCGGGCATGATGGACATACCGCTGTGCTGCTCGCGACAGCGCGTCTGCTTGTAGAGCAGAAGGAGCGGCTGCATGGCGAAATCCGGTTTATTTTTCAGCATGCAGAGGAGCTTCCTCCGGGGGGAGCGCGCGAGCTGGTCGAAGCTGGCGTACTGGACGGCGTGGATTGGATCGTTGGCGAGCATCTGGCCGCCCAATTGCCCGTCGGACAAATTGGCGTCGTATATGGTCAGATGTCGGCATCGCCGGATAATTTCACCATTACCGTTAATGGGGTTGGCGGCCATGCCGGCTTCCCTCATCGCTCGGTCGATACGATTGCGATTGGCGCCCAGATCGTGACGAATATTCAGCATATTGTGGCGCGTTATACCGATCCGTTGGAGCGGCTGGTCGTCTCTGTGACCCAATTCACGGCGGGAGCCTCCCATAATGTCATACCTGATAAGGTAACCCTGAAAGGAACGGTGCGGAGCTTCAGCGAGCAGGTGCGCAAGCAGGCGGAGGAGCAGCTGCAGCGCATTGTCGCAGGTATTGTTTCGGCACATAATGCGCAATTCGAGTTCCAGTATGTGTACGGCTATGATCCCGTGGTTAATGACGAAGCATTGACCCGAATCGTGGAGGAGGCGGCGATTGAAGTCGTCGGCAAGGAGCGTGTCGTTCACAACCCGCCGGGCATGGGCGGCGAAGACTTCTCCGCCTACCAGCGCAAGGTGCCTGGCACATTCATTAATATAGGCGCGGGCAACGTCGAGAAAGGCATCGTTTATCCGCATCACCATCCACGATTTGCAATTGATGAGGATGCGTTGGCAAACGGAGTGGCCTTATTCGTAAAAGCAGCAGAAAAGCTAGTGGATTGGCAGTCATAATGCACAATAACAGGGAGGCACTTTATTTATGAAGCAATATCAAAAGTTAGGAATAATCGGATTGCTCGGCGCATTGCTCATCGTTTTCGGCTGCTCCAGCAACAGCTCTGCACCTGCAAGCCCGAATGGAGCGGCTTCGCCAGCCGAGTCAGCAGCAGCTGGCACATCGGGAGGCGAGAAGCTGGCAACCGAACTGAAATATCCGCTTGCGCAAACGATTCCGACGCTTGATCCGCATCTGTCGCTTGGCGGAAGCAATTCCACGATAGCGGTCAATATTTACGAGGGACTATTCGCCTTTAATGCCAAGTATGAGCCTGTTCCAATGCTCGCCGAGTCTTATGAGCTGAGTGAAGATGGGAAAGTGTACACCTTCCGCCTTCGTAAAGGCGTCAAGTTTCACAATGGCAAGGAGATGAAGGCAGAGGATGTAGCAGCCTCGCTCAATCGCTGGAAAAATACGGCGCCGCGCGCGAAAAGCTCTTTTTCCGATCGCGAGTTTGAGGTGAAGGATGACTATACGGTCGTGCTCAGCTCGGACGTGCCGAGAAATGATACATTGGCGCAGCTTAGCCATGTGCTTAATTTTGCAGCGATTATGCCGAAGGAGGTCGTGGATGCGGCTGGTCCGGATGGCGTAACCGAATATATTGGAACCGGGCCGTTCAAGTTTGTGGAGTACAAAACCGACCAATACGTGCATCTGCAAAAATTTGCGGATTACCAGCCTGTCGATGCGCCAGCTGACGGTTTTTCCGGCAAGAAGGAAGCGCTCGTGAACGATTTGTATTTCACTTTGGCTACGGATAATGCGACGCGTTTCTCCTCTTTCCTCGCGAAGGACTTTAACAATGTCGATGTCAGTCTGGATAATTTGCCGCAGGTTGAAAATGACCCTGACGTGGAAATCATCAAAAACCTGTCCACTGATTTCAATTTGGTTTTCAATAAAAAAGGTCCGCTGTTCTCGCAGCTGAAATACCGCCAGGCTGTCGCATCGGTGCTCGATGTTGACCAGGTTTTGCTTGGCATCGTCTCCACACCGGAGCTGTACCGCTTGAATCCGAGCTACATGTACAAGGAAAATGCGAAATGGTACAGCGAGGCAGGCAGCGAAGCCTATAACCAGAAAAATCCGGACAAGGCGAAGCAGCTTCTCCAGGAAGCGGGCTACAATGGCGAGGAAGTTACCCTTCTGACGACCAAGGATACAGGCACCTTCTATAATGCAACGTTGATGGTGCAGGCACAGCTGGAGCAAATCGGCATCAAGACGAAAATCGACATTTCCGATTACGCCACGATGCTGACGAAGCGGGCTGACCCGAATGGCTGGGATATTTATGTCGGTCCATTCCTCGTGCCTTCAACGCCTTCACAGCTGCTTTATTTGAACCCGACCTATGGCTTTGCTGATGATGCCAAGCTTGCGGAGCTGCTTGAAGCTTCTACCTCGGCTATTAGCGACGATGCGATAAAAGCGGCGAATGATGCGCTGCAAGCCTATGAGTGGGAGTATTTGGCGGCGATTAAAATCGGCGATATTTACAACTACAATGCGGTTCGCAAAAATCTCGTCGGCTTGACGTACCTCAGCAACATTCCGAATTTGGCAAATACGAAGCTGGTTGAATAATAGCATTGCACAGCACTATACAGCATTGGAGCGGGCCTAAAGCAGGCATACAGCAGCTGCTTGCCGTGCGGAATTCTACTTTGGAGGGAGGTAAACGGTTTGACCGCTTTTATTGTAAAACGGGTGCTATCGTTGATCCCTATTCTTTTCATTATGTCGGTTATTGTCTTTCTGATCATTTACCTCATTCCGGGTGATCCCGCGCGCGTCATGCTGGGTGATGGAGCAGACGAAGCGACGATTCAGCAGCTGCGTGCCAATATGGGGCTTGATCAGCCGCTTATCATGCAATATGGCCAGTGGATGGGTTCAGCGCTGCGCGGGGATTTAGGCGATTCTTATTTTTTGAAAAAATCGGTGTCTGCCGTCATAGGCGAGCATCTTCAGCCTACCCTGTCGCTCGCGCTGCTTGCCGAGCTGATTGCGATAACCATCGCACTGCCCTTCGGCATATGGGCGGCAGTCAATCGCGGGGGCTGGGCGGATAAAGCATTGACCGCCTATACGCTGCTCGGCATAACGATTCCCGGCTTCCTGCTCAGCATGTTTCTGGTGCTTCTGTTCGCCGTGCAGCTGAAATGGCTGCCGGTATCCGGCTATGCGCCGATCAGTGATGGACTTTGGAATTTCTTGAAATTTTTGATTTTGCCCGGCATTTCAGTCGGCGTCGTCATGTCGTCGGTTATTGCCAGAATCGTTCGCTCCTCCTTTCTGGAGGTGATGAACCAAGGGTATGTGAAGACGGCGCGCTCGAAGGGGCTGCGTGAGCGGGGCATCGTATACAAGCATATTTTGCGCAATGCGCTCATTCCCATTTTGACGGTCATTGGCGGAACGTTCGGTACGCTGCTCGCTGGCGCGGCGGTCGTAGAGAGCATTTTTAACATTCCGGGACTGGGACAGCTTCTAGTCCATTCGGTATCGCGCCGGGACTATACCGTCATTCAAGGCTTGGTGCTGTTCATCGCGTTCACCTATGTGCTAGTGAATTTGGTCGTTGACCTGCTTTATGCGGTCGTCGATCCCCGGATTCGGTTGAATAAATAACAGAAAGGAGGCTGGGCGCGGATGGAAAAAACACAGCCCTCGCTGCATCTGGCAAAGCGCAAGCGCACGATAGGCAATCGAAGGCGCGGACTGCTCAAGAGGCTGCTGGCAAGCAAAACAGCGTCGGCGGGCAGCGTGCTGATGATAGTGGTCGCCTTCATTTCTTTTTTTGCGCCATGGATATCCGTTTACGGCCCGCTCGACGTCGATATCGTCAACCGTTTGTCGCCGCCGGGCGCGCAGCACTGGTTTGGCACGGATAATTTGGGCCGGGACATTTTCAGCAGAGTGATGCATGGCACGCAAATATCGGCGCAGGTTGGCTTTGCCGTCGCTTTGTCGGTCGCCGTTCTAGGTCTTGTTATCGGTTTGTATGCGAGCATGTACAAGTGGCTGGATCAATTGCTGATGAGGACGATGGACGCTTTGTTTGCTTTCCCGGCGATTTTGCTGGCGATTGCCATTATGGCCGCGCTCGGGCCAAGCGTTTCCAATCTGATTATTTGCCTGATTATCGTGTTTATTCCTTCGGTAGCCCGAATCGTCCGTTCGGCCGCGCTCGTCGCGAAGGAGCAAACCTATGTGGAAGCGATGCACGCCTTGGGCGCGTCACAGACGAGGATTTTGTGGCAGCATATTATGCCCAGCACGATTTCGCCGCTTATTGTGCAGAGCTCCTTTATTTTTGCCGAGGCGATTATTGTGGAAGCTGCACTTAGCTTTCTGGGGGCAGGCATTCCGGCTCCGATGGCAAGTCTCGGCAATTTGCTGGCCGATGGAAAAATGTATATATACAACTCCTGGTGGATGACGCTGTTTCCCGGCTTTGCGCTCATTATTTCGGTACTGGCGATGAATTTGTTTGGGGATGGAATCAGGGACTTGCTCGATCCTCATGTTAGACAGGGTAAAGGGAAAAAATAGGGCATCGCAGCCGGCGGGTTGGAGTCCGACTAAGGAGGGTGGAAGAAATGCCGGAGGAGCTTTTGCTTGAGGTTAAAGCTTTACGAACTTATTTTCATACAGCACGCGGGAAGCTGGCCGCAGTCGATGGCGTTTCCTTTGATGTTAGGCGTGGGGAAATCGTCGGCGTTGTCGGAGAATCCGGATGCGGCAAAAGCGTCACTGCCCAGTCCGTGCTGCGGCTGCTCGATGAGAAGCATGACGTGAGCTATGAAGGGGAAATCCGATTTGCAGGCAGCAATCTGCTTGAGCTGAAGCAGCGGCAAATGCGGGAAATTCGGGGCAATGAAATTGCGATGATCTTCCAAGACCCGCTTAGCTCGCTCAATCCGGTATACACCATTGGCGAGCAAATTATCGAGGCTATAGTGCTGCATCAGAAAATCAGACGCAAGGAGGCGGTTCGCAAAGCGATCGAGCTGCTAAAGCTGACGGGCATTCCTTCGCCGGAGCAGCGGGTGTGGGAGTATCCCCACCAGCTTTCTGGAGGCATGCGCCAGCGCGTCATGATTGCGATTGCACTGGCCTGCGAGCCGCAGCTGCTTATTGCCGACGAGCCGACGACAGCGCTGGATGTGACGATTCAAGCGCAAATTATGGAGCTGATAACAGAGCTGAATCGCAAGCTGGCAATGAGTGTTCTGCTCATCACCCATGATCTGGGTGTCGTCGCGGAAACATGCCAGCGCGTCGTTGTCATGTATTTGGGGCAGGTCGTTGAAATGGCTGATGTCGCCACCTTATTCGCCCGTCCGCTGCATCCGTATACGATTGGTCTGATGGGGGCCATACCGCGAATGGATGGAGACAGAACGCAGGATTTGCAAGTGATTGAAGGCAGTGTGCCTTCGCTATCGAATGTACCGACGGGCTGCCGCTTTGCGCCGCGCTGCGCCTATGCAGACGACCAGTGCCGCAAGCATGTGCCGGAATTAACGCGCGATGCTGCCAGTGGAACGATGGTGCGCTGCTGGCATGCCGGTACTTTGGCTGAAGCGTTCGAAGCAACTGAAGCAGCTAGAGCAGTCGTAGCAGCTGAAACAACTGAGTCAGCCGAAGCATCCGAAAGAGTCGAAGCGAAAGGAGGCGTGCAGCATGCCATCTATCCATGAACAGGAAGGCGGGCCCATGCCGCTGCTGGAAGTGAAAGGCTTATCCAAGCATTATAGTACGAAGCGTCCGGCATCCTTTCGCAAAAGTCTCGTTAAAGCCGTTGATGATGTTTCCTTTCACATTTATGAAGGGGAAACCTACGGGCTGGTCGGGGAATCGGGCTGCGGCAAAAGCACGCTCGGCAAGGCGCTGCTGCGTCTCGTTGAGCCTACTGCCGGAGAAGCGCTGTACCAGGGCGAGGATTTAAACCGCATGCCGAGCCGCCAGCTTCGGGCAAGCCGCCGGCAGCTCCAGATGGTTTTTCAGGACCCGTATTCCTCGCTGAATCCCCGCAAGACCATCGGCAGAACGCTGGAAGAGCCGCTCATCATTCACGGAATAGGCAGCCCGCAGGAACGAACGGAGCTTGCGCTGCGGATGCTGGAGACGGTGGGCTTGCAGGAGGAGCATTATGACCGGCTGCCGCATGAGCTGTCCGGCGGCCAGCGCCAGCGGATTGGACTCGCCCGGGCTCTTATTCTTGAGCCGCGGCTCGTCATCTGCGATGAGCCCGTTTCGGCGCTGGACGTCATCATTCAATCGCAAATCATTAACCTGATGCGCAAGCTGCAGCGGGAATTAAAGCTGACGTATTTATTTATCGCCCACGATATTGGCGTCATCCGCCATATATCTGATCGCATTGGCGTCATGTATTTAGGCAAAATGGTCGAGGAGGCCAGAACGGACGACCTGTTCGCCCAGCCGCTGCATCCTTACACGCAGGTGCTGCTGTCCGCTGTGCCGATTCCCGACCCTGCAATAAAGAAGGAGCGGATGATTTTGCAGGGCGACATTCCATCTCCGCTGGAGACGGTCAGCGGCTGTGCTTTTCATCCGCGCTGCCCGTATGCGGTTGAGACCTGCCGGAAGCAGGTGCCGCTCAAGCGGGAGGTTGCGCCGGGCCATTTTGCAGCGTGCCATCTTGCGTAAGGCCACTTGCACACAAGCTAAGCTATTGAGGGATAGGAGAGAGTAGACGATGAAGAAAAAAATTCATTTGGGCGTATTTGAGGTGAATGCCGTCAATCATTTGACCCAAGGCATCTGGACGCATCCCGAGCAAAATCGCATTCATTATAACAGCATTGATTATTGGATCGACATCGCCCGGACTTTGGAGCGGGGCAAGTTTGATTTTATGTTTTTCGCTGACAGCTACGGCTATCCGAAGGAGAGGACCGAGCTTGCGTTCCGCGAGGCATCGGGTGCAGTAGGCAATGACCCGATGCTGCTCATTCCAGCGCTTGCGCAGGCGACTGAGCACCTCGCTTTTACGATGACGACCTCGACGACGTATGAGGCTCCTTATGCGAATGCGCGCAGATTTTCAACGCTGGATCATATTACGAAGGGGAGAATCGGCTGGAACGTCGTGACGACGAGCAGCAAATCGGCCGCCGATTTGTTCGGCAGAAGCGAGTTTCTGCCGCATGATGAGCGTTACGATATGGCTGATGAATATATGGATGTCAGCTATAAGTATTGGGAGGGCAGCTGGCAGGACGATGCGCTGCTCGTTGATCGCGAGAAGCGGATATTTGCTGATCCGCAGAAGGTTCATAAGGTGAAGCATGAAGGGAAATATTTCAAGTCGGAGGGGTACCATGCTTCGACGCCTTCCCCGCAGCGGACGCCGGTTATTTTTCAGGCGGGCAGCTCCGGAAGGGGACGCGCTTTCGCCGCGAGGCACGCGGAGGGCATCTTCCTCAAGGCGCCGACGACGGAGGTGCTTCGGGACCAGATCGCTGATATTCGCAGGCGGGCCGCAGAATATGGACGCGATCCGGCAGCAGTGAAAGTGTTCACCGGGCTGTCGGTTGTAGTGGCAAAGACGCGCGAGGAGGCGCAGCGCAAATTCGACGAGTATATGCAGCATCAGAGCGCAGAAGCGACGCTATCCAGCTACGCTGGTGTGACGGGAATCGACCTGACGCAGCTTGATCCGAACGCCTATTTTGAAAATATTCATACCGAAATGGGCCAAACGCATACCGACCGTTTTACGAAGCACAGCAAGACGAAGAAGACGGTGCAGGAGGTCATGGACGATTTTGTGCAAAAGGGCTTCCGCGGACTGACCGTTGTCGGTACGCCAGAAGACGTTGCCGATCAAATCGAACGCTGGACGGAGGAAACGGACGTGGACGGCTTTAATCTGGAGCCGTATGTGCTGCCAGGCTCCTATGTCGATTTTGTCGACCTGGTCATCCCGGAGCTGCAAAAACGCGGGCTGTTCAAAACCGATTACGAAGCAGGCACGCTCCGCGAGCGGTTGTTCGGCAAGGGTGAGGCGCGACTGCCGGAGCATCATCCAGGCGCTTCGTTCCGCACGCCGGCCGCCCTTGTCTAATCGAAGGAAAGTAGGAGACGATGATGTTTAACGACGAGGTGCTCCTCCAGCTTGTGGAGCAGACCGAATACACGCAGCGCCAAGCGGAGCTTCTCGCCCAGCTTCGCCGAATAGGCAAGCAAAGCATTGGGCCCGCCGCCAAGCAGGTGGATAACGAAGGCGCGTATCCTTATTCCTCGCTCGCTGCGCTTAAGAGCGAAGGCTTGCAAAATCTGTCTGTTCCTGAGGCGTTCGGCGGCTTCGGCGCTGGCTACAAGGGAGATGCTGTGCTGCTCGTATTGGCGCTGATGGAGCTGGCTTCCTGGTGCTCGTCCACCTCGCAAGTATTTGCCTTGCACAATACGGGGGTACAGCTGGTGCATGCGATGGGGGATGCGGGGCAGCAGCGATTTTTTTTCGAGGAAGTCCAGCGCGGCCACCTATTCGGGAGTTTTGGGAGCGAGGCAGGGGCGAATCGTTTCGTACTGGCTAATACGCTTCGTAAAGTAGAGGGCGGCTACCGGCTGAATGGAAAAAAGATTTTTGCAACCGGCTCGCCCGGCGCAAAATGGGCGTTCTGGCGCTCGGTGTCCGAGGATGCGCCGGGCAATCAGGATGAACGGTATATGATGCCTATAGCGGAGCTTAATGGAGCGGGCATTACGATCCATGATGATTGGGACGGCATCGGGCAGCGCGGCACCGGAAGCGGCACCGTCATTGCGGAGGACGCTTTTATTCCAGAAGCGCATGTAATGGGAGGGCCAGGCGCTTATGCCGCCCATGTGCCTTTTTTTGCAGCACAGTTTCATATTCATTTTGCGGCCCAATATGTCGGGATTGCGATTGGCGCTTTTCGGGAGGCTGTTGACTATTTGAAGGAGAAAGCAAGGCCTTGGTCAGAGGCCAAGACGGCGGCTGAGGACCCGATTGCGCAGCTCCGGGTAGGCGAAATGGCGGCCAAGCTCTCCTCCGCGCAGCAGCTGGTAGTTCGCGGCGCACGTCTGCTGCAAGCAGTCAATGAACGGCAAGGAGAGCCGGAACTGCACAGGGCTGTTCAAGCAGCGGCGTCCCATGCCAAAATCATCGCGACCGACACCGCGCTCGACGTAACGAATGCGATTTTTCAAATTATGGGTGCCCGCTCAGCGACGAGAAGCTGCAATTTCGACCGCTATTACCGCAACGCCAGAACGCTCACGCTGCATGACCCGGTAGACAAGCAGCGCGAGGCGGCGGGAAGGCATGAGCTGGGACTATAGCTTGGAGATACAATCAATCGCAATGAAGCACGAACAAGCATAAACAAGGAAGCACTCCGAATGTCCCATTTGGAAGGTCTTCCTTATTTGTGTTCAGCTAGTGTTTAGCTAGGCCAGCTAGGCCTGAAGAAGCAAGCAGGAATAATGATATTATTGAAAACGCTTGCAAAAAATACTATACTTTGATCAAGCGGCAGAAGAGAGAGGGGTAAAGCATGAAAATCAGACATCCGTTTTTTTATCGCACGCTCCGCTTTAAGCTCTTGTTCGGTTTCCTGCTGCTTGTCATTCCGATTGTATCCTTCATGATCTACAACAATCTGTATGCGATTAATGTCGTACGGAATCAGGTCGCCCAGTCCAATAAAAATCTGATCAGCCTCTATATGGGCCAAATTGACCGCAATTTGGAGGATGTGGAGAAATATTTGTTTAATATAGCGGCGATGGAGACTGGCCTGCTCGTACTGGAGCAGCCGCGGGAGCAAAATCCCGACGGCTATGCGTTCGAGAAAATCCAGCTGAGAAACCAATTGAGGAATGAATTGCCCAATTATAAGTCGATGGATATGTTCTTCATTTATTCGCCGGAGAATGATGATTTGATGAGCGTGTTTGGCGTTGCGCCGGATTATGCCACCGGAACCGTGATGGAGCAGAACATTGTAGAAATGATCAAGCTTGCCAAGAAGCCGCTGCAGAAGGACTGGTTCGTCCAGCATATGGCGGACGGTGATTATTTAGCTTATGTCATTCAATACGGCGACATTTATATAGGCGCGATGGGCAATGTAGATCAGCTAATGGTGCCGCTGCATTTAATTGATTTGGGTGAAAAGGGCCGGGCCTTTCTGACGGATGACCGTATGAAGCCCATTATTGATACGCCGCTGGATGGCGGCATCTCGATTGAACCTAGCGGCAGCGGGAACGAAGGCTATCAGCTTACGGGAAGCGATGACCAATTTATCGCAGTCGGCGAGCGCTCCTCACGAGGCCGCTTTGGGCTGGTCGCCCTCATTCCCGACAGCGTTGTGCTGGAGAAGCTTCCCTTTTTGCGCAGCATCGTCTCGCTCATCTCCTTTGGGGCCATTATCATTTTGCCGATTATTTTGCTGCTGCTGCGCAAGCTGGTGCTTGTTCCAGTCAATCGTATTATTATGGCGATGCGCCGCATCGAAGACGGCAATCTCGATGTGCGGATCACGAAACCGTCCTCCACATTTGAATTTGAGGTGATGAACGAATCGTTCAACCGCATGATTACGCAAATTAAGGAGCTCAAGGTTAATGTGCTGGAGGAGCAGCTGAATAACAAAAAAGCACAGCTTAAGCATTTACAGCTGCAAATCAATCCTCATTTTTTTCTTAACTCGCTTAACATTGTTTATAATTTGGCCCAAGTGAAGGATTATCACCTTATTCAGGAAATGACGCATTGCCTGGTCCAATATTTCCGGTTTATGTTCCGCAGCAATCTGTCGTTCGTGTCTCTATCTGATGAGCTTGCCCATACGATGAATTATTTACGCATTCAGGAAATGCGCTTTCCGGGCGATTTGACCTTCGCTTTCCATACGGATGACAGTCTTGGCAGGGTGCCTATCCCGCCGCTAGTCATTCAATCGTTTGTGGAAAATACAATTAAGCATGCGGTAAATACGGATACGCAGGTTCACATTGCCGTTACTGCCAAAGCGCACAATGAAGATACGCTTTATGTCCGCATCGAGGATACGGGGGAAGGCTTCCCGCCGCAGGTGCTGGCACTTCTCCAGCGAGATATGGAGCTGAGCAATGAAGAAGGCGATCATATCGGCATTCAAAATGTGAAGCAGCGGCTAGGACTGCTTTATCAAGATGCAGCACGCATGGCACTAAGCGGCAGCTCAGGTCAAGGGGCGATCGTAGAGCTGTGGCTGCCGATGCAACCAGAAGAGACAGGGGGACGACGAGGATGAGACAGCTGTTAATTGTCGATGATGAGCGGCATGCGGTGCGGGGCATTAAGGCAGGCGTCGAATGGGAGGAGCTTGGCATATCGGTTGTGCATGAAGCTTACAATATCCGAACGGCTAAGGAAATTATGAGCGACAGCAAAATCGATGTGCTTATTTGCGATATTGAAATGCCGCAGGGCAACGGCTTCGAGCTGCTCGATTGGGTGAAAATCCATTACCCGCAGACAGAGGCTATGTTTCTTACTTGCCATGCTGATTTCTCCTATGCGCAAAAAGCAATTCAGCTAGGCAGCTGCGATTATATGCTCAAGCCCGTCCGCTACCCCGAGCTGGCCAGCACGGTCAAGCGCGCGCTGGACAAGCTGGCGAAAGCCGATCTTGATCGCGAGAAGCTGCAATTTGCAGACATGTACGAGCATTATTACCGGCTATGGGAATCTTATCAGCCGATGTTTATGGAGCGCTTCTGGCAGGATTTGCTGAGCCGCTCGATCCCTTCGACGAAGGACGGCATACGAGAGGCGCTGGCGAAGCATAACATTGCTTATGAGGAGCTGCCGCTCTATAAGCCGGTGCTCATTAGCGTCCAGCGCTGGCACAAGGAGCTGACGCTGCGCGAGGAGAAGATCATGGAATATGCGCTGCGCAATTCCTTTGAGGAAATGATACTCGCGAGGTCCGGACTCGGGCGAATTGTTCAGGTGCGCAGCGGGGCGCTGCTCGCGCTGCTGCCTATTCGCCAGGAGGGGGAAGGCGAGCAGCTGCATGAGCAGATCGATTCCTATATCGAGGCGTGCAATCGTTATTTTTTCTGCGACTTGTGCTGCTATATGGGAAGCTCAGTACCAGTAGAGGAAATATGCGAGATGTACGAGCAGCTTGTTGAGATGGAGTCGCGCAATGTAACGCGCACGAACGAAAGGCTTAGCCCCGTCAATTGCGACGTCAGCACGGATGTTGCCCCGCTTCCTGTGATGAGCGGCTGGGCGGAAATGCTCAAGCTTGGTTGCGGGAAGGAAATGCTGGAGGAAATCGCTCAATACTTGGACGGCGTTAAGCAGTCGGGGCAGGCGGATGCCAGGTGGCTGCGCAGCTTTTATGAGGATTTTCTGCAAATGGTGCATCAGGTGCTGCATGCCAAGGGACTGCGGGCGCATCAGGTATTTTCCGCGATGGTATTGATGAAGCGGGTAGATGCCGTAACCCGGTCTATTACTGATTTGTCGGAGTGGGTAGCTGTGCTTATCCATGAGGTCAGCGGCAATCTGAATAGCGTAGACGAGACGCAGACCGTCGTCGACAAGGTCAAGCATTACATCGCCAAGCATATGAGCGATGATCTATCGCGTGAGGATATTGCCAGCCATGTATGCCTGCATCCGGATTATTTGGCCCGCCTGTTCAAGAAGGATACAGGGCTGACGATTTCCGAATATTTGCTGCAGGAGCGGGTAGCGCTCGCCAAGCAAATGCTGGCGAAGACGGAGCTGGCGATAACAAGCATTGCCTATGAGCTGGGCTACGGCAACTATTCGCATTTTTCGAAAATGTTCAAAAAAGCGACCTCGGTCGGGCCGCAGGAATATCGCAAGCTCCAGCAAAGTGGGCAGGCCAAGGGAAGCTGAATTTTCCCCTTCTCCTCTTACGAATCTAAAATAACCCTTCAGTTCCACGGGTAGCGAGGCGCCTGGCAAGCAGTAAGCCATCGTCCATCCGCTGTGGAATGGAGGGTTTTGTGCGTTTACCAAAAAGCATCCGGGCGAGCGCGAATTAGTATTGCTTTTTTTCCAGTATTCAACTATAAATAGATCAGACTTAGGGCGGAGGTGCTGGTGGATTTGCAAGCAATGATCAAAATAATGCGCCGATTTGCCGAATACAAGCTGCTGAGCAGCGTATTCTTATTCACACTATTAATAGAAGTAGCCTATACAGTGGCTTCGCCGCTTAGCTTGAAATATTTGGTGGATGAAGCTTTTACACCGCGAAACTTACAGGCGTTTATTATCATTTTGCTTATTCTGCTCGGCGGGGGCATCTTGAATGTCATTGCCGGTGCAGTGTCGGACTATTCATTAGGCAGGCTGGCTGGAGAGGTCGTTCGCAAGCTGCGAACAGAGCTGTTTGCTCATATCCAGCTCCAGTCCTTGCCCTTCTACGAGCGTTATCGGGTTGGTGATTTGGTGACCCGCTTCTCGGCTGATATGGGCTCCATTGAACGGGTGATTCGCGGCTCCAGCCCGATGCTGCTCAAAGAATTGCTTGCTGTAGCGCTTGGGCTCATGATGCTGTTTACGCTGGAATGGAGGCTGACGCTTGCCATGCTCGCGGGCTCGGTTCTCATGTTTGTGCTGCCGCAGCTTGTGCAGAAGCGCTCGGAGCGGGCGAATCGGGAGTACAAGGAGGCGCAGGAGCGCTTCTCCAATATGATCGATGAGATGGCCAAGGGGCACAAAACGATTCGGGGCCTGCATCAGCAAAACCGGTTTCGCATAAGGGGCGACAACAAAATTGCGGCTTTGTTTAAGACAGGCATGAATCTTCATATGAGCAATTCTTTAATGGAACGGCTGCCTTTAACGGCTTTGCTGCTGCTCAACGGAATTATGATGGGCTTCGGCGGTTATTTAATTTTTCATGATGCGATGACTGTTGGCGGTTTTATCGCCTTCTTCACCTTGTTTATGAGCGTGGGGCAGTCGGGCTCGAATTTGGCCTTTCTCCTTCCCCAATTAATCGAATCAAACATCAGCTTCCAGCGCATCGATGAAATGATGGCCTGCAAGCCAGATTTGCCAGCAGCTGAGCATCCTGCATTACTGCCGGATACGAGCTTGTCCCTGCGCATGGAGCAGGTCACCTTTGGCTACAACGCGGGCATTCCGCAGCTGAAAGACGTCAGCCTCCAGATCGAAGCTGGCAGCTATGTTGCTTTCGTTGGCCCCAGCGGATCGGGCAAAAGCACAGCGCTCCAGCTGCTCTCCCGCTTTTATGATCCCCAGCAGGGAAATATATTTATCCAAGATTTCCCCATTCAGGACATTAGCGAAGCCTCGCTTAGACAGCGTGCTGCGCTTGTTTCGCAGGACACGTTTTTGTTCCATATGACGGTGAGGGAAAACCTGCTGCTTGGCGACGATATCGCGGAAGCGGACATGATTGCAGCTGCAAAGCAGGCGGGCATCCACGATACCATAGCAGGCTGGCCGGATGGCTACGACACCTGGATTCGCCATGAAGGCGGCTCCTTATCAGGCGGGGAGCGGCAGCGCATTGCCATTGCACGCGCTCTGCTTCGCAGGCCGCAGCTGCTGCTGCTGGATGAAGTAACATCGGCGCTGGACCCGGCAGCTGAGGCGGACATTAACCACCTTATTGAACAATTAAAGGGTACTCGTACGATCGTAGCAGTTACCCATCGGCTCTCCTCTGTCGTAAATGCGGATCAAATTTATGTATTTCAGGGCGGTCAAGTGGCAGAGAACGGTTCCCATCAGCAGCTGCTTAGGGAGCAAGGGCTTTACAGCAGCCTATGGGAGAAGCAGCACGGCTTCCATGTATCGGGAGATGGACGGCATGCCTCGGTGAGAGGAGAACGGCTTGCGAAGCTGCCGTTTTTTGCCGGAATGGCTCCCGAGCTGCTGGAAGGCGCAGCTGAATTATTCACCTCCGAAACGTGCAGGGAAGGCGAAGCGGTTGTACGGGAAGGCGAGGAGGGCGATAAGTTTTATATTATCGTTCGCGGCATTTTTGAAATATGGAAGGCGTTTGAGGGTCAAGAGGACAAGAAGGTAGCTGTATTGCAGGACGGCGACCATTTCGGAGAAATTGCCCTGCTGCGGAACATTCCGCGCACCGCCACGGTAAAGGCAGCCGGTTCCGGCGTCCTGCTGTCGATGCGCCGCGAAGCGTTCCATCGGCTGACGAAGGAGCATCCGCAGCTGCTGCATATGCTGGAGCAAACGCTTCAGCAAAGAATGTAGCGCAGCGGCAGAGCAGGAACATTTTCAGGTGCAGAGAGGGGGATTTTAGGTGGCAATGGCGTATTTTAAACGGTGTGAAAATGATGAGGATTATGCAAAGGCCAGCTTGTTTCTGTTGAAGCACAGGCGGGATTTGCATCCCGCTTATACGACAATGGACACGTTGTCGCTGCTGTACGCTTATTTGACGGAGGGGCAGATCATTGTAGGATTGGATGAGCTGCACCAGGTAAATAGCATTTCCGGTTTTTATTATGGGACGCCGGAGCAGGATTTTCAGAATAAGGAAGTTGTTTTTGTGGATATGGTCATTGTTGAGCAAAAGCATCGGGGAACGCGCTTGTTCGCAGAAGGGCTGAATTTTCTAGTCCATCACGTGTTGGAGAGTCGACCGGAGGTACAGGAGCTGAGCCTCGCAGCCTTGTCGGAAAATAAACGGCTTTGCCGGATGTATGCCAAGTTTGTACAAGAGAAGTACAAGCGCGAGGGAGCGCTTGGAGAAGAAACGGTTTTTAGCGGTGAAATTAGAAAAATTGGTACTATGCTAAGAAAAACCAATCCAGTATAATCGTTTTTGTAGGAAAAATTAACTAAGAATGGAGGCGGACAAATGATTCCACCACGCGGATTTGGCAACAAAGACATTAAAAAAGGCAGCGGTTTCGGCAAGATTGTTAAGGTTAATGAAGCATTGAGAGCCCAAGCGAACTAATGTCGTTTATATTTCGTCCCTGTGCGCTTGAAATGGATGAAGAGGCGTACGCTGCGTTTCTGATTCAGCATCATGCTGAACTGAATCTGCCTTATTCCTTCCCGATGAAGCTGAGCTTTATGGGAGGACCGCTCATTTTGGGCAAAGGCCTGCTGCTTTTTAGGGAGGAGCCTTACGAGATTGCCGGCGCTGCGGGCTTCGTCTGCGGGACGGGCGAGCATGATTATGAGGATCAGCATATTTGCCAGATCGAGATTGCTTTTATCCGCAAGGAATATCGTGGCACCAGGCTGTTTGCGCACGGCTTGAATGCGCTCATTGAATTAATGAAGGAATCGAGCCCTGGCGTCCAACAGGTACAGTTTTGGGTGAGGGCGGATGATCGCCAGCTTGACAGGCTGCTGTCCAAATTTACAGCGCTGCAAGGCGCATCGAAGTCACCCGTAAATCATCTTATGCTTTACAAAATCCCCTTTAGCGAGCTCGAAGGCTACGTTCAGAAACGAGCTGCTAGGACTCGCCCCTAACCTTTGATAATGAAGGTTATCCGTATGTATTACTTTCCCAAACAGCTAATCTATCATGCAGCAAGCTTTTGATTATTTAGCGCTCACAGAGGCGCTCCCTACAAGTGATAGTGAAATGAATCATGAACGGAGGCGAGCACATGATCCCACCAATTGGATTTGGTAAGAAAGATATCAAGAAAGGCAGCGGTTTTGGCAAAATCGTTCAAGCAAATGAAGCCTTGAGAGCACAAGCATAAGGCTGCTCATCCTTTTTTGGCCAGAGAAGCTTGCGATAGCTAGAAATTATAGAACCATATAGAGGCCTAGAAGAAGCCTGCTCTGTACGCGCAATCGTATAGGGCAGGCTTTTTAGCTATTTATTAAAAGCAGATGCCTTTGTTCAAATATAGGAAAGGATATGTTTTTTTTATCCCTTCTCTATATTTCTCGGACTGAAACGCGCCGCGCCGCCGAAGGACGTCGACAACCGTTTCACCTTGTTCCGCTCTATCAAGATGTCGGAAGATGACAACGAAGAAGTCGGTTTAGTCGTAGTGTGCTTGCCCGCGAAAAACTAAGATAGAGGTAGAAGAAGTGAAGGGGGAACCGCGATGGCGACGACTGCAAGCACAGCGACAGCAAAACCAGCGGAGCAGCAGACGGAAGTAAGACGGGCGCAAAATCCCGTATTGAAAAGGCTGAAACGTTACGCACCATTATTCATTATGATTATTCCCGGAGTCATCTATTTGTTCATTAACAATTACTTGCCGATGCTGGGGCTCATTATTGCTTTCAAGGATGTCAACTTTGCCAAAGGCATTTTGGCCAGCGATTGGATCGGCCTTAAAAACTTTGAATACTTGTTCAAAACCGAAGATGCTTGGATTATTACCCGCAATACGCTGCTCTACAACATATCTTTTATCATACTAAACCTGATTATAGCGGTGGGCATTGCCATCTTGCTTAATGAAGTGAAGAAAAAAGTGGCCGCCCGTTTTTATCAAAGTATCGTGCTCATTCCTTATTTGATCTCAATGGTTATTGTCGGTTATTTGGTACTCGCCATGCTGAGTGGTGAAACCGGATTCATAAATAAACAGATCCTTCCGCTCTTCGGAATTGATCCTATCTCATGGTATAGCGAGCCTAAATATTGGCCGGTCATTCTAGTCATCGTTAACGTTTGGAAAAATGTCGGCTACCTCTGCATTATCTATCTTGCAGCGATCATCGGCATTGATCCGGAATATTATGAAGCCGCTACCATCGATGGAGCAGGCAAATGGCGCCAAATTACGCAAATTACGATTCCGCTTATAGCACCTGTTATTACGATCATGACGCTGCTGCAAATTGGACGTATTTTCTACTCGGATTTTGGTTTATTCTATCAAGTACCGCTCAATACCGGCGAGCTGCTTTCCACAACGAACGTTGTTGATACGTATGTGTACCGCGCGCTCATTAATCTTGGCGATATCGGGATGTCCTCAGCTGCAGGCTTGTACCAATCCGTTGTTGGCTTCGTGCTCGTGCTGCTGTCCAACTATATTGTAAGTAAACGAAACCGCGACAATGCGCTGTTCTAGGAGGTTAGGGCCATGGTAAATACGAAGGAAAAAATATTTCAAGTCGCGATTCATATTTTCTTTATCGCTGTAGTGCTCATGTGTCTTATGCCATTCGTGCTGCTGCTGACAACTTCCTTTACGAGCGAAGCTTCCATTGTCAAAGATGGTTATTCCTTATTCCCTAGCGAGTGGAGTCTGGATGCTTACAAGTTTTTATGGAATGATGCTGAAAATATTACGCGTTCATACGGCATTACGATCTTCGTCACGTTAATTGGAACGTTCATCGGGCTGTCGATATCCGCGTTGTTGTCCTACCCGATGTCGCGCAGCGATATGCCAATGAAAAAGCAGCTCGCCTTTTACGTCTTTTTCACGATGCTGTTCAATGGCGGACTCGTACCGACTTATCTGATTTACACGCAAGTATTCGATATGAAAAACTCTCTGCTGGCGCTAATTATTCCAGGCTTGCTGACGAATGGTTTCTTCGTCCTCATTATGCGGACGTTTTTCCAAAATTCGATCCCGCATGCGATTATTGAATCCGCTTCTATTGACGGCGCTGGAGAATTCAAAATTTTCTTCAAGATGATTTTGCCGCTGTCGCTGCCGATCCTCGCAACGATTGGCCTTATGCAGACGATTGGCTATTGGAACGACTGGTTTAACGGGCTCATTTATATTACCGACAGCAAGCTGTTCAGCTTGCAAAACCTGCTGAACCGGATTTTGCTCAACGCCCAGTTTATTCAGAACAACGCCTCAACGCTGAATGCGGGGGAAGTAGCGAGTGCGCAAATTCCGCTGGAAACGGTAAGGATGGCCATGGCGGTTATCGGCGTAGTGCCGCTGCTGTGTGCGTACCCTTTTTTCCAAAAATATTTCGTCAAAGGGCTTGTTATTGGTGCTGTTAAAGGTTAATGCTGTTAAACGTCTGGCTACACACGGCTTTCAGCCGGTTAGCATACAAGCTTGAACAAACAGGGAGGTTGCAGAGATGAGAAAACGGACAAATGGAATAGTGGCGCTGCTGCTGACGGTTATGCTGGTGCTTGCAGCATGTGGCGGCAACAGCGGCGGTTCAACATCGAATGCCGGAGCAACGAATGCTGCAGGTGGAGAAACAGGCGGAGCGTCTGAACTCAAGCCTTATGAAATGACGGTGGCTTTCTTAAGCATCGGCAATACGAAGGATTTGGCTGAGGTTCAAGCCGAAGTCAATAAAATTACCCAAGCTAAAATCAATGCAACCGTTAAATTCCTTCCTATTGATATCGGGGCATGGCAGCAGCAGATGAACCTGATGCTTGCGGGCAATGAGCCGCTGGATATTCTCGTAACGGGCACAGGACTTAACTTTGGCACGCAGGCTGCTAAGGGCCAGCTCGTAGAGATGGATGACCTCCTGGCAAAATACGGACAAGATATTCAAAAGGTTGTTGGCGGAGATGTCATTAAAGCCGGCTCCTCGAATGGAAAAATTTACGCTATTCCAAGCGTGCGTGACTGGGCAGCAGATTATGGCCTCGTTATGCGCCAAGACATCGTAGATAAATACAAAATTGATGTCAATGCAATTAAGACGATGGATGATTTGACGGCTGTTTACCAAACGATTAAAGATAATGAGCCGGGCATGGCAGCTGTATTGCCGGAAGGCCCAAGCTTCTCGGTTATCCAATCGATGGTGGGCAGCGTCATCGACCCGCTTGGCGACGAGAATGGTGTACTGGTCGGCTTTGATGGCGAGCTGAAAGTCGTAAACTGGTATGAAACGCCTGAATATGCGAGCTTGGTGAAAAAAGCAAGAGATTGGTACAACGCGGGCTTTATTCCTAAAGATATTTCGACGAATCAAACGACTTCGGAGCAGTTGATCAAGGCTAACAAGGCGTTTGCTTTCATGGCGCATATGAAGCCTGGCTATGAGAGCAAGGAGTCGCTGCTTACAGGTACACCGCTCGTTGCAGCACGCATTTCTCCAGCGATTTCGACGACTTCCTCGATCGCTAACATTATGTTTGGCATTGCAAGAAACTCCGAGGACCCTGAGCGCGCGATGATGTTCCTGAACCTGCTTTACTCGGACGCTGACCTTGTGAACCTGATCGACTACGGCATTAAAGGCAAGCACTATGAAGTGAAAGAGGGCAATATTATCGGCTTCCCGGCAGGCGTAGATTCCTCCAGCTCGACTTACAACCCGACGCATGGCTGGATGTGGGGCAATCAATTGCTTTCCCATATTTGGGAAGGGGACAGCGCAGATCTGTGGACGAAGCTTGATGAGTTCAATAAATCGGCGGTTAAATCGAAAGCGCTTGGCTTCAGCTTTACAGCAGACCCTGTCAAAACAGAAGTGGCGGCTGTTCAGAACGTGAAGGAGCAATTCAAGATTGGTTTGGAAAACGGTACGCTTGATCCGGACAAATATTTGCCGGAGTACATTGCGAAGCTGAAATCTGCAGGCATGGATAAAATCGTGGCCGAAAAACAAAAGCAGCTGGATGAGTGGGCGGCAGCCAATAAATAATATTTGAAGGAGTGAAGGTCTGGCATGAGCATTCAAGCAGGCATTAACATTTATTCCGTCCATGAGCAGCTTGCTCAAGATTATTACGGCACTTTGCGCAAGCTTGCGGAAGCAGGCTATACCCATCTGGAAATGCTAGGCTTCAATATGGTGAAAATGTCGCGGTTCAGCGATGAGTTTCCGGCCAAGGAGGTTGCCGCCGAGCTGGCGGCCTCCGGCCTAAAGGCCATCGCAGCCCATGAGGGGCCGATGCCTGGCGAGGAGCTGCTCGCCCATCGTTGGGATGAGCTGATGGATTATTATGAACAGCTTGGCTGTAGGTCGCTGGTGCTGCCATCCGTATGGATGGACGACCGTGACAGCACGCTGCGTCTCGCCGAGCAGCTGGAGCAGCTTGGCGGCAAGCTTGCACAGCGCGGCTTCCAGCTTTACCTCCATAATCACGCCCATGAATTTAAGGCGGATGGCGATACGACGCTGTTTGATATCCTCGCCGCACATACCGATCCGTTGCATTTAAAATTCGAGCTTGATCTCGTGTGGGTGATGCGGGCCGGGGTTGATCCCATAGCAGTAATGGAGCGAGTCGGCGACCGATGCGATATGATTCATCAGAAGGATTTCAGCAAGCAGCTGTCCGGCCCGCTTAATTTATTCGAATCGATTCAAGCGAACGGCGACGAAGGGCTTGGGCTGATGGATGTTTACCGCAAATATATCGTGCCTTCGGACTTTGTCGATCTCGGTACAGGAGCTTTCGATTTTGCCCATGTGTATGGGAGGATTAAGGAGCTTGGCCATGTGAAATACGCATTGGTTGAAAATGAAGGGAAATCAGCGGATAAGCTTGCCAGCGTCCGCAACGATCTTGACTATTTGCGCACATTCATTTAAATATAAGAATTTATATGCTCACATTTATAACTATGCTTATATTTCATCGCGAAACGGTTGCTTTGCCGCCAAAAGACGGCGACAGCCGTTTCACCTTAGGAGGCTGCAAACGATGGGGAAATTGAAAGCAGGTATTATAGGCTGTGGAGGCATCGCCTTTCAGAAGCATATGCCGTCACTGAAAAACAATAGCGATTTGGTTGATATGGTTGCATTCTGTGATATTATCCCGGAGCAGGCAGAGAAAGCGGCACAGCAGTTCGGCACAGAGGATGCCAAAACGTATACCGACTATAAACAGATGCTCGAAGATAGCTCTATTGATATCATCCATGTGCTGACGCCAAATTTGCAGCATTCCTTTATTACAGTAGATGCGCTGGAGGCGGGCAAGCATGTGATGTGCGAGAAGCCGATGGCGATTAACTCGGCAGAAGCGCGTAAAATGCTGGATGCGGCAGAGCGGACAGGCAAAAAGCTGACGATTGGCTATCAAAACCGTTGGAATGACGATTCCCAGACGCTGCATCAAGCTTGCCGGGAAGGCGCGCTCGGTGAAGTGTATATGGCGAAAGCCCATGCGATCCGCAGGCGGGCGCTCCCGACATGGGGCGTATTTGCCGACAAGGAGCAGCAAGGTGGCGGCTGCCTGATCGATATTGGGACGCATGCGCTTGATTTGGCGTTATGGTTTATGGACAATTACAAGCCGAAATCCGTCAGCGGCTCGGTGTTCTACAAGCTGCGGGATAAGCCGGAGGGCAATATGTTCGGTCCGTGGAAGCCAGAGGAACTGGAGGTAGAAGATTCCGCCTTTGGCCTCATTAAGATGGAAAATGGCGCAACGATTTTCCTTGAAAGCTCCTGGGCTTTGAATACGACGGATGTGAAGGAAGCGAAGGCATCGCTCTACGGCACGAACGGCGGTGCAGAGATGAAGCAAGGCGCGGATTACGCTGGAGAGCTGATCTTCAACAACGTCCAGTTCGGCAAGCTGATGGAAACGAAGGCGGCTGCAGGTCCCGGCATTGCGTATTTCGGCCCCGGCTCGAATGATCCGGGAACGAAGGAAGCTCGGCAGTGGCTGGAGGCGGTTATCCATGATAGGGAGCCGCTTGTGAAGCCGGAGCAGGCTTTCGTGGTGACGCAAATTTTGGAAGCGATCTACGAATCGGCAGCGACAGGCAAAGAGATTTATATGTAAAAGCATGCAAAGAAGCCCGCAGCGATATCGGCCTAGCCGAAGCTGCGGGCTTTTTTGCATATTAATGAAGCTTATAGTTATTTTCATTGTAAATGAGAAGGTTTATCAATTATAATAAAGGGACTAAGGGATTGATCGAGCGGTTCTTTTAAGGCAGGAAGTGGGGAGGTTGGGGAATTGAAGCTGGACGAACATATAAAATTATGGAACCAGACGGCTATAAAAATATGGGATATTCGCCATGTCGTCATGCAGCCAGGGGAGCTGTTGGAGGATTATTTGCTGCCGTCAAGCGGCTTCATTTACAGTGTGCGCGGTGCTGGGCATTTGAAGCTGGACGGCGACGAGCATGAGGCTCAGCGGTTTCATATTCTGCATGGCGGCAAGGGCATGCGGCTGGATGTGTGGGCGGAGGAAGAGTTTGAATATTATTTGCTTTTATACCGTGCGGTGTATGCATTGCCGGGCAATAAAGAGCTGGCGCGGCTAATGGAACGGCATCAGCCATTTGCGCTGCAATATGGTTTTCAGCCGCAGGAGCCGCTGCCCTTGCTTCGCCCGCTGGATTTGATTCGGAAAGCGTGGCAGCAAGCGGATGATCTGGATCGCATCCAGATCAAGGGGCTATTTTATCAATTTATCCATGAGCTGCTCCGGCAAATGAAGACGCAGGGCATTAAAGTAAGCAAGCCGGACCTCGTTACGCAGGCCATACGCTATATAGAGGATCATTTTCAGGAGGCCATTACGCTGGAGTCGCTGGGTGAAAAGCTGAATTACAGCTCCCGGCATCTATCGATGCGCTTTAAAGAGCATACGGGAGCAAGCCCGATCCATTATTTGATTCAAATCCGGGTGAAGCGTGCGGCAGAGCTGCTCATTGGAACGGATGCGGCACTGAATGAAATTGCGCTTGAGGTTGGTTACGCGGATGTGTATTATTTCAGCCGAATTTTCAAAAAACATACCGGCTTATCGCCCGTTCGTTTTCAGGAGCGGGAACGCAACAAGCGGCTTTCAGAAGATCGTCCATTCATCATATCTGAAAAATCCATTGGAATGGGCAAGGTGCGGCGTTATATTGGTAATTATGATAATCATTATCAATATAAACGTGGAGGGTCTGTACGAATGAAAAGAAATACAACATCGGGTCTTGCTATTAGCTTGTTGCTTACGTTAACGCTATTGCTAGGTGCCTGCTCATCAGGCACTGCGAATACGAGCGCGAACAGCGCAGCTTCTGCTTCGCCAAGCAATGCGACGGAATCAGCGTCACCCGCGCAAAATGACGGCGGCCAAGCGTCGCCTGCGGAAGCAGCAACACGCATCGTCAGCACGGAGAAAGGCGATGTGGAAGTACCTGCCGAGCCGAAGCGCGTCGTCGCGCTTTATATGCTGGGCGATGTGGTGGCAATGGGCGTAAAGCCGGTCGGTATTTCCGATGTGTACGAGGGAGCGGCATTCGAGCAGGAGCTTGCGGGTATTGAAACGCTTGGCCAATGGTTTGAGCCGAATCAGGAGGCAGTGCTGGCGCTTGATCCAGACTTGATTATTGCTCCTTCTGAGGATACGTATAACAAGCTGCATGATATTGCTCCGACGGTGTACATTCCGTTTGACAAAATGACTACGGATGAGCGAATGAAAATGCTGGGCAAGGTGTTCGGCAAGGAGCAGGAAGTAAATACGCTGATGGAAAACTTCAATAAGAAAGTAGAAGAGAGCAAGGAGAAGCTGAAAGCAGCAGGCGTTTATGACAAAACGGTTTCCATTATTGAAGGCGGCAAGAAGGAAATGTCGGTCATCGCCAGCAAGCAGTACGGCCGCGGCTCGCAAATTATTTATGAGTACCTGGGAATGAAAGCTCCGAAAGTTATTCAGGATAAAATCGATGTCGCAACAGTTGGCGATGGCGAAAACGTATCGCTGGAGGTGCTGCCGGAATATATGGGCGATTATATTTTCCGCTCCTCTTGGATGGGTATGGATGATTTATCCGACAACTCGATCTGGAACAGCATCCCGGCGGTAAAAGAAGGCCGTTTGGTTGAAATAGAATTTGGGCTTGCGTATTACAGTGATATTTATTCGCTGGACAAGCAGCTTGATTTTATCGTGGAGAAGCTGCTCGAGGGTGCGCCGAAGGCATAGCAACTTTATATTAAAGCTAGCCAGCTGTTCTACAACAGCTGGCTTTTTGATGAGTGAATGCCCGTTCACATGCGCGAATAGCGCAGTGTGAACAAATGAAACTTGGGTGAACAAATTGCGGGAACAGCAGTGGTTCAGCTTGCTCCGAATTGTTCAATTGAAGGATTGCGAATGGTTGGTTACAATCCATTGTGACGCTCCAGCACTTTTTGTGTAAACGCATACATGCTTGGGGTGATCTATATACAGAGAGGGGATTCATCGTATTGAACAAGCGAAAATGGCTTTCGGCCGCATGCTCCTGTTTATTGGTGCTGTCCATGCTCATGTCTGCTGTTCCTGCCTATGCGGCAGATGAGCTGCAAAATGGGGACAATTCGGCTAGTGTGAGCGCAGCGGTACGTGATGATTTTACTGAGCAGCAATTGAAGGATAACGACTATATTCTTTATTTTGTGAATGCAGGGGACACAACGCCATCTACAGTAGAAGGCACCGATAAGTTTGGGCTGTATTCCTCCGTAACCGAGCAGGTATATGGAGTGGATGCTGTAACTGGTAAAAAATGGGGGTTAGTGACGACTACAACAGCTGCAAGAACAGGCGATGCTTCTACGAAACTGGGGACGCTGCGTTATTATAATGGCACGCAAGTAAGGGATAAGGCGATCGAATACAAATTCGAGCTGCCGGAAGACCGCTATGATATTACGTTTGGATACAAAAATCCGTGGAGCGGCCGCAGCGTCAATATGGTTGTGAACGGAACAAATCTCTCTGGTGAATACAGCATTGGCGAGTATGACGCAGTGAAGGAGGTTACTTATCGAAATGTAAGCCTAACGGGCAATGAAATGCAGGTTCGCGTTCAAGGTCCGGCTACTGCAGCATTAAGCAATTATAATGATCCAATGCTTAGCTATATTATTGTCCGTCTGAATGTCACGATCCCATTGTCCGATCTGGGAGATAAGCTGGATGAGGCAAAAAGCGAGGCGGTGGATGTGAAATACACACGCTATAGCGTACAGGTGCTGAATGATGCAATCGCTGCTGCTTCGGATGTGTTTGATGCACTATCTGCGAATGGGACAGACATGCAGGACCCGGCGGTGCAGGAGCAGATTCGCTCGGCTATCGCTTCATTGAATGCGGCGCTTGCCCAGCTATCGCTGGATGTGCCGAATACATCGTTTAAGCCGGGCGCGGTATGGAATGATACGAGCGGTGCGCTTATTCAAGCGCATGGCGGCGGCATCATCTATGATGAGCATACGCAAAAATATTATTGGTATGGCGAGGATAAAACCAATGGCTATTTGCCGGCACGCGGCGTTCGGGTATACTCCTCAACCGATTTATACAATTGGGAGGATCATGGTCTGGCGTTGACTGCGATTGAGTCGATGGATGATTTTACGAATGATCCGCTTATTTCCCAGCTTTATGCAGGGAGAACCGATCAAGCCAGCATTTTCAATGATATTGGGACGAATCGCATTATCGAGCGTCCAAAGGTCATTTACAATGATGCAACCGGGAAATACGTGATGTGGATGCATACGGATGGCCCGTCTGAAACGTCGACAGCCAACTATGCGAAGGCGGAAGCTGGGTATGCTTTGAGCGATTCGCCAACAGGACCATTCGTCTATGGCGAAAGCCACCGGATGGACCGTGCTCCTGCGGATGCCACCTACAATGGGCAGCCTAATCAGCCGGGAATGGCGCGGGACATGACGCTGTTCAAAGATGATGATGGCACAGCTTACCTCGTGTATTCCAGCGAGGAAAATATGACGATGTACATCTCCAAGCTCAATGAAGAGTACACCGATATTGTCGGTTGGCATAAAGACGGCAATGTCGAGCGCGATACCGTATACAAAGCCGAATATGGTGTCGATTACGTCCGGGTATTTCCGGGAGGACAGCGCGAGGCGCCTGCCTTGTTCAAATATCAAGGCAAATATTATATGATTACGTCCGGCGCAACCGGTTGGGATCCAAACCTTGGCAAATACACCGTTGCCGATGATATTTTCGGCGAATGGAAGCCTATGCGCGATGTAGCGCCGGGCAGCTCTACAACGTTTGGCTCGCAAAGCACGCATGTCCTTCCGATTGATCCAGCAGCGGGCAAGTTCCTCTATATGGGTGATCGCTGGGACAAAAATGACCTGAAAAATTCGCGTTACATTTGGCTGCCGATCGAATTTGGCCAAAATGACGAAATCGCGCTGCGCTGGCGCGATGAATGGACGCTGGATGAGCTGAGTGCAATGGGACGTATTACGATTGATACGCCATTGCCTACACAAACCTCGATTGGCAAAGTGCCTGTACTGCCCGATACGGTGCAAATTACAGTGTCTGGCGGTTCGCAAACGACGGCTGCAATTGCTTGGAATGCAACGCCGGAGCTATTCGCCAAGCCGGGCATCGTGACGCTGAAGGGTACGCTTAGCGGGGCGAGCACCAAAACGATTGAACAGCAAATTTATGTGGTGCCAGATCGCAGCGCTTATTTCGTTCATGCCGGAGGCGCGGCGACAGCCGATTATAACGACATGATTTCCTACATGGAAGATACGCTTATTAATAAAGAAGCGATCGATCAGCAATATGACCCGGATAATGGCCGGAATTGGGGTTATGTTGGTAACAATACATTAACCTCTGGTACGGCTAGTGGCGATTTGTTCGCTTCGCTGCGTTATTTAAAGTCTGGAACAGGCGATGATTTGCCGTACCGTTTTGATATTGCGAATGGCGAATACGATGTTTATGTCGGTTTGTATGATCCATGGTCGCAATATAATCCTGGCACTCGCAAAGCTCAAATCATTATTAATGATGAAATTAAAACGAACAGCTATACATTCAGCGCTTCGCGAGATGTACTTGGCTACGAAGATGTGAATGTGTCTGACGGCAAGCTGGCGCTGACGATTCGTCGGGCGGTCAGCGGCGCTCCTGATCCGCAAATTAGCTGGATTATGATTGTTGCTAAGGAGCAGACAGCAGTGCAGGCGGCAAACCGTCTGGGCGAAATAGCGGCACCAGCGCAAGGAGCGGTACAGTTGACGCTGCCGGAAGCCCCAGAAGGCTTCACAGTGGCAATCAAATCCTCCGACAGTGCGGTAATTGGTACCGATGGTACGATTACGCCGCCAGAGCAAGCGACAACGGTTCAATTGGAGCTGGAAGTGACGCGGCTGTCGGATCAGACGAGCGCTGTCATCGTACGTTCCGTTATCGTGCCTGCCAAAGCAAGCAGCGGCGGCGGAACGGATCCGGGAACGAACCCTGGGACGGATCCGGGTACGAATCCGGGAACGAATCCAGGCTCGGGGTCTGGCAGTAATCCAGGCTCAGGCTCAGGAAGCGGCTCAGGCAATGGGACGAATCCAGGCACTACGCCGGGCACAGGAACGGATCCGGGAACAAATCCAGGAACAGGTACGAATCCGCCGTCATTCCCGGATGTCAGCAATCACTGGGCAGGAGCGGCAATTGGCAAGCTGACGGCCCAAGGCCTTATGAAAGGTTATCCAGATGGTACATTCCAGCCGGATAGAAAGATGAATCGTGCAGAGTTTATGACGATTATTTTCCGCTTATTGAAGCTGGATGCGGCTGCGGGCTCATCGAAGTTTAACGATGTGTCAGAAGGAGCTTGGTATGCAGGTTCGGTAAATGCTTTGGTCAATGAAGGAATTGTGAGCGGATTTGCTGATGGCAGCTTTAAGCCAAATCAGGAAATTACCCGCGAGGAAGCTTTTGTCATTTTGTATCGTGCGATTAAGGGGCAGCTTGCTGCTGGCACGGCTAGCGGCGAGGGCAGCTTCAAGGATAGCGACAGCGTTTCAGCTTGGGCAGCGGAAGCGGTTCAAGCGCTTTCAGAGCATGGGCTGATCAGCGGTTATAAAGATGGTTCCATCAAACCGGAGCAATCGATCAATCGGGCTGAAATAGCTACAATTATTGCCAAGCTTTTGCAAGAGCAATAGAAAAAGAAAAGAGCAAGGTTCCCGTGATTGTGGGGGAGCCTTGCTCTTTTTGCTTTATTTTTCAACGATTCTGTTTAACGCAGCCTTCGTTAGTTCACTTTAAAGCTGGAAATTGCCGCCTCTAGATCGCCGACAATGCGATTCAGCGATTGGGCCGATGATGCGATATGCTCCATCTGTGCAAGCTGCTCCTCTGTTGCGGCCGCCACGTCATCGGTTTTCTCCAAATTGGAGGCAGCGCCTGCCGCAGCTGATTCTGTCGAAGCGCTAATTTGCTGGGAGCCTGCGGATAATTGCTCAGCAATAGCCGAATTATCATGGAGCTGATTCGCAATTTGCTCAATCGCGATCGAGATGGCATCAAGCCGCTCCCGCACAACGTTCAGCTGTCCGCCGCCATTTTCGACCTCTTGAACGGTTGTCGCCATATAGCTCGATGCACTGGCAATTTCACTGCGCGTGCCAGCTACGAGCGTATTGATGCCTTCCGCTGATTCCAGCGAGGCCGCTGCCAGCTTGCGGATTTCCTCTGCCACAACGGCAAACCCTTTGCCTTGATCCCCTGCACGTGCAGCCTCAATGGAGGCGTTCAGTGATAAAATATTCGTTTGACCGGCGAATGCGGTAATATTTTGAGCGATTTTGCCGATTTGCTGCGAGCGATGCTCAAGGGAATGAATGCTTTCGGACAGCTTCGTTATGACGGAGCGAATGTCCTCCATCTGGTTAACGAGCATATTCAATGCCTGCTGGCTTTGCTCGGTTTGTTCCGACGTTCCAGAGGAATGCATCGCAATGGAAGTTGTATTTTCGGCAATCCGCTGAATGCCCACCGCCATCTCTTCAATCGCACGGGACGTCTCCTGCGCCGTTCTTGCTTGAACCATCGAGCTTTGAGCAACCTCCTGAATCCGAATCGCGGTATGCTCTGCCGCCTCAGTCGATTCCTGGGATGCGGCTGTCAGCTGGGAGGAGGCAGCGCTTACCTCGATCGCGGACTCCGAAATGCCGCTAATGAGCTTGCGCATCGTGTCAATCATATGATCGACGGCGGCTGATATGCGGCCAAGCTCATCGGTTCCAGGATTTTTATCCCGCTGCACGGTCAAATCTCCCGCTGCCACTTGATTAGATTTTGCGACGATGATGCGGACTGTCCGCATAATTTGACGGACGGTGATGATAACAACGATGACTAAAAGAAGCGTAACTAAAGTAGTTGCTATGAAAGCTACAAGCTGATTTTGCTCTACTTGCTTGTTGATGGCCGCTATTGTCAGCTCCGAATGCTTGTCTAAGCTTTCTCCAATCTCGTCAATACCGGAGCGGCTGGATTTAAAAGCGTCGTCAATTTCGGCATTGCGGAACTGGTGCTGGTCCCCGGCAGCAGCCTGTACGGCAGCAGAGGACCATAATTCAAATTTCGGCTGAAACTGGCCCAGAATATCCTCAATCGTGCGGCCAGACTCACCATATGCCAATTTTTGCAAAGATTGCGCTTCAATAATAACGTTTGCTTTTCCAACACGTTCGGATACCTGCGCGATATTCTCGGACAACTCTTTGCGGGCTTCCTCCGTTTCAGCCGCGTTCAACGTACCAGACTCCACTTTTAAATACGCTTGAAAAGCTTGATACATGTCACGGTCTGCGTTCAAAATCAGTGAATTGACCTGATTGGATGTGTCATAAATCTCCTCTGTCATCGTACGCACAATTTGCTGCTGCCCGTTCAGGTAATACAAGCTCGACAGCACATACGCAATAAGCGGAATTGCAGCAAGCAGAGCAAGCCGCCAGCGTAAAGATAGTTTTAACATAGAATCCCGCCCTCTTTTCTAAAAGTTAACCTAATATGTTTTATATATCGGTGAAAATCACGTTTTCCATAACGATTTTATAGAGCGTTTTAAAAATAATTGTATCGAAGCCTTAGGGAAAAAGAGGTGGGGAAAATGATAGGCTGTTTTCTTGAATGAAGCCTTGCTGGACGCGGTTTACGGCCGATTGAAGATTCGACACATTTCGATAAAAATTTAGGTCGTAATCCGTCTTTTTATTGGAGTAATATGTTGTAATTTGTCGAATTTAATTGCAGCTAGAAATTTCCTGACTCCTTTATAGCTTAGAAGCTGCTGGGTGGCGTCATCAGAGAGAGTATAAATGAAGCATAGAGGAGTGTGAATCCGGCGGGATGCATGGCCTGCATCGATATGGCCACGAATAGGAATTTTTATGCTCGCTTTACTCATCATGCTTCAAGTTAGTCCCCCTTCCATTTATGCAGCTCCTGCGCCGGATACATTTACAACGAAGAGCTGGGAGGATTTGCCCGCAGGCGCAATCAAAGACGCTGCTTACGGAAACAATGTTTATATAGCCGTAGGAGATTATGGCGCCATTATTAAATCAGCAAATGAAGAAGGGAAGGCTTACTTCACAACGAATGGATCGTCTTGGACGAATACTCAGCCGGTGTATACAGAGCCATTCATCTGGAGCGGCATGACTTATATTCCGCTTCGCTACCTGAGCGAAGGCATTGGCGCTGACGTGAAATGGGATAAAAAAGCGCAGCTGGTTACGATCAAAGCAGGCAGCGACACACTGAAATTTTGGATGAACAAAGACTTCATGGAAGTAAACGGCATGAAAAAATCCGTAGGCGCTAAAGTATTTGTCAACTCCGACAACAGGACGGTCGTGCCGCTTCGCTTCATTACGGAACTGCTTGGCTGGAACGTACATTGGGGCAAAGCCGATCATTCCATTACGTTGACCAAAGCAATGTAAGACAAACCGTCCACAAATACAAATCCCCGCAAGCCGATCACTTGAAAAAGTGTCCGCTTGCGGGGATTTTTTTGAAATATAAGCATTATAAGTTTCACACTTATTGTGCACTAGGCAGCTTCGCCAGACACCTTATAAGAGCAGCTTATCGGCTACCTTTTTACTATAAAAGTCATTGCCATTGCGTGCATCATAACGTTGTGCCGCCGCAGTGGCGAGGTTTTCAAAATAAGCGGCGAGCGCTGGAAGGCTGGTATCTTCATGCGCCGCAAGAAAGGAGGCGGGAAGCCGAAGCATCACATTCGATCCTTCTTGAACCAGTTTCTTCAGCAGGCGTGCCGTACATAGATTAAACAGCATCACTTCATAAGGGTTCTCATGATCAAGTGCGAAAGCCAAATGCAGCTCTACAGCCTCAATCGCTTTAGCTGGCTTGGTTGCCGTCAAATATTCAATATGCTGGGCGACGCTTTCCAGCAGATCGCGTTTGCCTTTGACGAGGCGATAGCCTTTCGTATGCGCTTTTTTCGCTTCCTCATGGAGGTTTAGGCGCTGCATAGGCAGGAGCAGCTCCGGCAGCGTAATATGAGGTACCTCAGCACATTTCATGTTCCCTGATAAAATCGGCTCCGCTGCCTTTAATGCTTGCTCATCCTCGCCCAGTCTTGAATATAGCATGACAATATAATGCTGCTCACAGGCGATGCAATCGCTCATATGGTCCCGAAATGCTTTCATAAATTGCTGGAGATAATCTTTGGCTTCATCAAGCTTGCCATGGTCAAGGGCGAGCCGGGAACGGAAATATAAATAAGTGCGATTGCTGTAGCCATGCTCCTTATAACGCTTGCCCAAATCCTCCAGCAGCTCCTGAATTTGCGACATTGGAATTTCTGGGAAATTCGAAATGGTGCCGATGATCCATTTATATCGCCATAACAAGCTTCTGCCATCATATTCCTCAGGGTTTTGATCATATTGGCCTAGCTGCCAGGAGAAGGCGATAATCGCCTTCAGCGGGAAGCCATGAAATCCAGCAGTTTTCACGATTTGGTGGCGCGCATAAAAACCATTTTCGATATCACCCTCGGCATCTGCGAGCCGAACGGCAGCCTCCAGCACCTCGAGCTGGGCAGCGCCGGGAGGGAGGTCATACGCCTGGTTCATTAAATCCTCAAAATCCATTTCCATAGATGCTCCTCTGTTTATTTGTTAAATACATGGCAATAGAAGCGCCAAGAGGCCTCATCAGGCGAGTTAAACGAGCAAGCTCGCGGCATTATTACTATAATAATCATTGCCATTGCGAGCATCAAAACGTTTTGCTGCCGATAGCGCGAGTGCTTCAAAGTGCGCAGCAAGCGCGGGCAGACTTGTATCTTCATGCAACGCGAGGAAGGAGGCTGGCAGACGCAGCTTTACTTCAGCTCCCTCGCTAATTAGCTTCTTCAGCAGCCGTGCTGTGAACAGATTAAATCGCATGACCTCATAAGGATTCTCATGGTCAAGGATAAATGCCAAATGCAGCTCGACGGCCTCTACCGCCTTCGCCGGATTCACATCCGTCAAATAATGAATATGCTGTGCGACGCTAGCGAGCAGATCGCGCTTGCCTTTGACCAGTCGATAGCCTTTCGTATGAAGCTTTTGGGCTTCTTCTGGCGAGCCTTGACGCAGCAAAGGCGAAAGCAGGTGCGGCAGTGTAATATGAGGAACCTCAGCGCATTTCATTTTGCCGGATAAAATCGGCTCTGCCGCCTTTAAAGCTTGTTCATCTTCGCCCAATTGCGCGTAAAGCTCCACGATATGATTTTGCTCGCAGGCGATACAGTCAGTCATATAGTCCCGATCGACCTTCACCATCTGCTCGAGAAAATCCTTGGCTTCATTCAGCTTTCCATGGCTTAAGGCAAGGCGAGAGCGGTAATACAAATAAGTGCGGCGGCTGTAGCCATGCTCCTTATAGCGTTTGCCCAAATCCTCCAGCAGCTCCTGAATTTGCGGCATCGGGATTTCCGGGAAATTCGAAATGTTGCCGACGATCCATTTGTAGGACCACATTAAATCGCTGCTATCGTAATGATCGGGTTGATGGTCAGATTGTCCCAGCTGCCAAGAGAAAGCGATAATCGCTTTGAGCGGGTAACCGTGAAAAATAGCCGTCTCCACAATTTCGCCTCTTGCCTCAAAGGCGTTATCGGTATCGCCTTCTGCATCTGCTATTCTCACGGCAGCCTCCAGCACCTCAAGCTTAGCTGCGCCGGGGGGCAGATCGTAGGCCTGATCCATTAAATCTTCAAAATCGAGTTCCATTCATGTTCCTCCTTCTGCATCTAGCATTTAAGCGTTCGACGATAGTCCCCAGTCGATAAATTTAACCATGCCTTGGCCCAGTACACCAAGCTCCTGGCGCGTCATCGGATAATGACCCATCAGCAAAGCATTCGTATACAGCATTTGGGCAGCGGTTGTGAACATTTGGTTGTCGGCACTGGTGAAAATTTTCTGGACGAGCGGATTGTTTAAGTTAAAATAAAGCGTCGAATACGCCGATTCCGTAAAGTTCGCGCCAAGGTTGCCGAGTACGGAAGCGAGCAAGTCCGAGCTGTTTTCCTTCGCTTTCTCTAAGGAGCGCAGCGACGATGATTCCTTCGACAGCGTATAAAGGGCAGGAAGCTCTGCTGGAGCAAAACGTTTGAGCTGAATTTGACAGCGGAAGCGCTGCAATGCCCCATCTGCAAGGCGAATTCGCTCGTAAAATTGATTGCGCTCCTCATTCGTTAAGTCCTCGAAGGACAGCGATACATCTTCCGGCAGCAGCCTTTCCATATCCAGCTCAGGAAGAAGGATCGACAAGCGCTCAAGCAATTCATGGTTATAAATATAGCCGCCATTGAGGACGAGCATCGATTGTGCTGCGGCCACATGGGTAATTTGACGGTATTCATCAACAGATAACGTGTAAAATATTTTTTTATTATCGGCCATCAGCTCGCCAAATGTTCGTTCTCCGTAGGTGCTTTCAAATGTAATCCAGCGGTAAATGGTTTGCAGGAAATCCTCATCCTGCGCAGCGAGTGCCTTCATCGACAAAGCATGCAGCTGAATGATGCGCTGCAAGCGGTCAGGCTCATATTCGCCTATGCGCATAAGCTCATTGCGGATCGATTGTCCAAGCTCCTCGCGCACCGATTCCAGCCGTTCATCCTCATAGAAATGCTCGCGTGATGCCGTCGGCTGAAGCTCATCTGTCCAGATGAGGCATTTGACGAAAAACGCCCATTCCGGCAAAATATTTTCGGCTTTATCGGAGACGAGCATTTGCTTCAGATATACTTTATGGGAACGGCGGGCATTCAGATTCACACTATGCGGCAAAATAAAGGCGATTCCGCCCGTACGGCCATTCGCTGTTTGGAGCGGGATGAAATCCTGCAGCGGCTCGCCCAGCAGCTTTTCGCCGAAGGCAAGCACCTCGCGGCGACGGCCGCGCGCCAGCTCCGGCTGCAAAATCCAGTCAGGCCGCGACTCGTTAATCGTCTTCGCGTCTCCATTTGCATGCAGCCTAACCGGATAGGGCAGCAGAGCGCCATAATAGAATAGTAAATCCTCAACCATTTGCGGCTCGTAATAAGGCTCGCTATCTGGCTTGCAGCGCAAATAAATTTTCGTTCCCGGTGCCAGCTGGGTGCTCAGCTGGCGGATCGTATACGTTCCGTCCGGCTTGCCGCGCCATTCCATGGATGGCCCGCCCTTCACCGATTGGGTAAGAACGACAATTTCGTCGCTGACCATAAAGCAGGACAGCAGACCGATGCCGAAGCGGCCGATAAACGAGGTTTCTTTTGCAATAAAATCTTGACCAACCTTGGAGGAATGTCCGATCATCGCTAGAAACTGATGAATATCCTCCTCGGTCAGCCCTACGCCGTTGTCTTCAACCGTCATCGTCGCTCCACTGCCGCTGCCTGAAATTTCTACCGTCACATTTCCGGTAAAACCAGGCTCAAGCTGTCCTCGTGCTGTAATAGCATCCGTTGCATTTTGCAGAAGCTCGCGCAAATAAACATTAGGGCTGCTATATAAATGGTTGGAAAGTATATTAATCATTCCGCTTAAATTAACTTGAAAGCGATACTCTTGTTCGTTGCTCATCGGATTCTCCTTTATTATAGAAGGATTTTAGTTTTTATCGTCCTAACTATTCTACTATTTTCCATACATGCAATTCCAATATTTATAGCATAATGAGCCGTTTGGCCCATAAGCTTATACCCTAAATTCCTATCTTTCAAACAGCTATAGTCGCAGAGGTGGACACTAGAATAGAAGAAGCGAGAAGGAAGCTTTATTTTTTTGTAAAATAGGGAACAAAGTTTTCGGTGCGTCTCCTCCCTGATAGGATGACAAAAAAGCGCCGTTTTAGCATAATGAGTCAAGAGGCCCATACGCCTATCCCCTTAATGACTACCTAAAGTTTCCAAATAGTCACGCATGCTGATTGGATCGGTATAGGAGGAAAGGAATGGGGTATAATAAAACTATACAGTATAATAGAAGGAGGCGGCATACAATGTTCTTTCGCAAAGGAAGCCTAAAAGTCGGCATATTAAACGGTATTCTTCTCGCGCTGCCCTTCTGGATCCTCTTAATTTGGTTAATATTAAAGCTAATTAACTAGCCTTATGCGGCTATTGAATCAGACAATTCGGGATAGATTATTGAAACATTAGAACGCTTGCAAAGCTTAGAACATTCGTTCAGAGCGCAAGCGTTTTTTTGTTCATTTTTCTGAAAATAAAGCGAAGGCCAAAACGCCGTCATGCCGCATGGCGCCTATAAAATAAACTGACATGCCGCTCCGCCTGCCGTTAGCGAATCAACGTCTGTTTGTTGCGTCTAAAAAGCGCAATAAAGTTCTCATTTTGCCTGATGCAGCTTAACCGCTGTACCTATGCTGAAAGTGGCCTTTTGTAGACAATAAAGCACGGTTATACAATACCTCAACAATTTACTGAATTTGGATATAGGACGCGTGGGGTAGTTAATGGGCTAAATGATCAATTTATTTAATTCGACACAAACTGACACTCTTTTCGGTTTTCTTCTTTTATACTTATTCAATACGCATAATATACGACATACTAAAAAGAGCGCATTGGATAGGTTGCCTGCTTATATTTTCAAAAAAAAGTGTGGAGGGATTAGGATGGTAACGAATCAACAATCACTCAGACGGGTGAATGATTACGGCGTTGTGGGAGAGCAGCCCGATCAAATCGCTGATGATCTCCACGAGCTTGTGCAGCAGAAGCAGCGCTCTCTGAAAGCGAAGGCCTTTTTCAAAAAGCTTGCTGACGATCCAATGTTTGCGCCCGAACCAGGGAGAACCGCAGGAAGAAGCCTGACGGAATGGCTGTTTATGGCGCAATATCCAATTAAGCAGGAAATGGTATTCGATTATGAAGAGCAGCGTTATGTGCCTTCCGAGGCAAGGCCTCGTATTGATTTAGCCGAGTTGCTGACGCTGCTGCTGCGTAAAAAAGGAATTAATGGCACGTTTGAAGATATGATGGACCATGTCCTTGAGGGCGGTTCGTTCCAACAGTTTTTGTCGGAGAACAGACTCGCGAAAAGGGCCTAAATGTAAATGAAAGTTTTGAAAATTCAGAAAACTAATTTTCAAAACACCTTGAAAAAGTTATTCTTTATGAATATAATCAAGTCGAAAAAGCTCATATTGAGTAATTTCGCAAAAGGATAAAACTGTCGAATCATAGAGAAAGGTGTAAAATGGCTGCCTGCCCGATGCTGAAAGTTGCTTAAAAGGGCCGGGCAGCTGGGCGGCGAAAATGGTAGGTACCTCTTTTTTTTACCCAATAGGTCGCGTTTTGAATAATTTTTTATGGAGGTATACGCATTGGAATTAAAACAATATTGGCACGTTGTGAAGAAAAGAATCTGGTTGATAACAGCGCTCGTCTGCATGGCAGGGATCGCCACAGGCATCTATTCGTATTATTTTCAACAGCCGGAATATGAGGCGTCGACCAAACTGATCGTTAATCAGACAGGCAGTCAAAACGATATTATCGCCAAGCTGGATCTAAGCACGATCAACTCCAACATTCAACTGGTGAAGACGTACAAGGAAATTATAAGAACGCCGAGGGTGATGGGGAAGGTTGCCCAGAAGTATCCTGAGCTTGGCCTTACGACAGGCCAGCTGATTGAACGGATTAGCGTAACCTCAGTCAACGACACGCAGGTGATGTCCGTCACTGCAAAGGATTCCTCTTACAGCCGGGCCGCGAACATTGCGAATGCGGTATCGGAGGTGTTCATGCAGGAGCTGCCGAGCTTGATGCAGGTTGATAATGTGTCGATTTTGTACGAAGCCGATCATACGCTCACACCGCCTCCTGTGTCGCCTAAGCCGACGATGAATATTGCGATTGCGATTGCACTCTCTATGCTGGTAGGCATTGGATTCGCGCTGCTGCTCGATTATCTCGACGATACGATTAAGACGGAGGAGGACATTCAGGCGGTGCTTGGCTTGCCGACGCTGTCGCTCATTCCGAAAATTCGCGAGGTTGATCTAGGCAAGCACAAGGACAATTCCATAGACCGACCGATGAGGGGGAAAAATAATGTCACGTACGAAACCTAATTGGCCGCTCATTACGGAAACGAACCCGAAGTCGCCGATATCGGAGGCTTACCGCATCCTTAGAACGAATATTGATTTCTCCAATTTGGAGGAAGAAATTCGTACTCTGATGGTCACCTCCACGAAGATGAATGAAGGCAAAAGCACAACCTCGGCCAACATTGCTGTCACTTATGCGCAGTCGAACAAGAGGGTGCTGTTGATTGACGCCGATATGCGCAAGCCGACGCAGCATCAGCTGTTCCGGGTATCCAATCAAATTGGCCTAACCTCGGTGCTGAGCAATCAGAAGGAATGGGAGACCGCGATTCAAGCCACCTCGGTGAGCGGGCTCAGCATTTTACCGGCAGGACCAGTTCCGCCGAACCCGTCAGAGATGCTGGCATCCAAGCGAATGGACCAGCTGCTGGAAAAAATGAAGGAGCATTACGACATTATCATTGTCGATACCCCGCCGATCATGGTCGTGACGGATGCGCAAATCGTAGCATCCAAGTCCGACGGCGTCGTCCTCGTCATCGATTCCGGCACAGTCAAGAAGGAGGTCGCCATTAAAGCGAAGGCGAGCCTGGAGCATGTGAAAGCGAGGATTTTAGGGGTAGTACTCAATAAAATCAAGCGGAGCAGCTCGGAAGGGTATTTATATTACTACCAATGAGTGTGAGGTTTCATTTTGAGTAGTTGTAATCTCTTTATCGGATGATTAAAAGCGTGAATGAAAAAAGCTCCACTGCATGAAAGGCTTGGCTTCCGATCGCCATTACCCTTGCATTCCTCGAAATAGCCCCTAATAGGGGGGAACGCAAGGGTAAAAGCATATGCTTACGATGCTGCTTTCCTACGGAAAGCTTTAAGCGAACGCTACGCTTCTCCAGCTCAAGCCTTTCATTCCGCTTCGCCATTTTCATCACCATTTTTTTAAACCACAAGTAAAGAGAATTAACGTTTTTAAAGGTAATGTCTCCTGCACCTATATCACTGGAGGCACTCGATCATGCTGTGGGCCGCGAACGGCCTTAGACGTAGAGCGTCGGTGGTGTGGGGTGAGGAGGGGTTAGATGCCCTTTAATTTAGTGAGGAGTTTAGGTGAAAGGGGCAAGCGCAGCGCCGATCCCCTTTCACCGAGCTCCTCTCCCAAATTACGTGCAGAAAAACGGGCGAAAAGGAGTGAAAGCATTTAGAAGTTCGAGCTATACGATCATGTATAGGAGAGGAGCAAGGCACACGAGAGTATAGCTGGAACTTTTAACTCCCATGAACTGCTTCCAATTAAAGAAAAAAAACGAAGAAGGATAGGGTGATGGATGATGAAAAAAGTGACAAAAGCAATTATTCCTGCAGCTGGACTTGGAACGCGCTTCTTGCCTGCAACAAAAGCAATGCCGAAGGAGATGCTGCCGATTGTCGACAAGCCGACGATTCAATACATCGTCGAGGAAGCCATCGCATCCGGTATCGAAGACATTATTATCGTAACAGGTAAAGGGAAGCGAGCTATTGAGGACCATTTTGATATCGCATTTGAGCTGGAGCACACGTTGATTGAGAAAGGCAAGCTGGAGCTGCTGCAAGCCGTGCAGCGTTCCTCCAATGTAACAATCCATTATATTCGTCAAAAAGAAGCAAAAGGGCTGGGACATGCTGTATGGTGCGCCCGTAAATTTATCGGCAATGAGCCATTCGCGGTTTTGCTCGGCGATGACATCGTCGAATCCGAGGTGCCTTGCACAAGGCAGCTTATTGAACAATATGATGCGACGGGCAAATCGGTCATCGGCGTTCAGACCGTATCCGTCGATCAGACGCAGCGTTACGGCATTGTGGATCCGGTAGGGATGGATGTAGAAGGCAGCCGGCTCGTACAGGTTAACCGTTTCGTCGAGAAGCCGAAGCCGGGACATGCCCCGTCCAATTTGGCGATTATGGGCCGTTACGTGCTGACGCCGGAAATTTTTGATTTTCTGGAGCTGCAGGAGAAGGGCGCAGGCGATGAGATTCAATTAACCGACGCGATTCAAAAGCTGAATGAAAGCGAAGGCGTTTTTGCTTATGATTTTGAAGGCAAACGTTACGATGTCGGAGAAAAGCTTGGCTTTATTTTAACGACGATTGATTTCGCCCTGCGCAATAAGGAGCTTAAGCTTCCGCTCATGACGGCACTTGAGGAAATTGTTGAGCAGCAGCAGGCTAGCCAGCTCAAAGCACTGAGGAGGGATAGCGTATGAGTGTAAATCGGCCACAATACAAATCGGAAGCCCGCACGCTGACTCTCTCGCTGCAAGCCGCAGCGAAGCGGATCATTGATGTCTTATGCTCGCTCGCGGGCATTATTTTTCTGCTTCCGGTGTTCATGCTAGTCGCTTTGCTGATTAAGATCAGCGATCCGAAGGGCACGGTTTTTTTCAAGCAGAAGCGGATTGGACATAAGGGCAATACGTTCAGCATCATCAAGTTTCGCTCTATGCTGCATGATGCCGAGCAGCGGCTGCGCGCCGACCCGGTATTGTACAAAAAATATATCGACAACAGCTACAAGCTTGATCCATCCGAAGACCCGCGCGTCACGAAAATCGGCAGCTTCCTGCGCAAAACGAGCCTGGACGAGCTCCCCCAGCTCATCAATGTGCTGAAAGGCGAGATGAGCCTGGTGGGACCACGCCCAATCGTGCGTGACGAGCTGAAGGAATATGGAGAGAAGGCGGTCCCCTTCCTATCGGTCAAGCCGGGAGTAACCGGCTATTGGCAAGTAAGCGGCCGCAGCGACGTCGGGTATCCTGAGCGCGTCGATCTTGAGCTGTTCTACGTCTACAACCAGTCCGTATGGCTGGATCTGAAAATATTGTATCGCACAGTCATTATCGTGCTGCTGCGTAAAGGCGCTTATTGAAATCAAAAAATGGCAAAAAGGATTAGCGGAGTGAAAAGGTTGGTTGGAGGAGCGGTAGCGTCCGATTTTTGCAGCTTCATTTTACCGCAAAGGCGGTTTATTCAAAAAATGAAGCTGCAACAGCGGCCGGAGACCAACCTTTTCACGCAGCTTTCCCCTATATGCCATAAGACACTACGCACGAAGAAGGAGTTGCCCTATGAGAGTGGCTATCGTTCATGAATGGCTGGTAACCTATGCAGGTTCAGAGAAGGTAGTAGAACAACTGCTGAATATTTACCCTGACGCGGACCTGTTCTGTGTAATTGATTTTCTGGAAGAAAAGGACCGCCATATGCTGAAGGGAAAAAAGCCGATTACAACTTTTATTCAGCAGCTGCCTTTTGCGAAAAAAATGTACAAAACGTATCTTCCTTTTATGCCGCTGGCGGTCGAGCAGTTTGACTTATCCGGCTATGATGTCATCATATCCAGCTCGCATGCGGTCGCGAAAGGCATTATTACGGGCCCTGATCAAATTCATATTTCCTATGTGCATACGCCGATCCGTTATGCCTGGGATTTGCAGCATCAATATTTAAGCGAGCTGGGCAAGCTGAAGCAGCTCGTATCCAAGCTGCTGCTGCACCAAATTCGCATGTGGGATGTGCGGACAGCGAACGGCGTAGATGTGTTTCTTGCGAACTCGTCCTACATCGCCCGGCGCATTCACAAAATTTATCGCCGCCAGGCACAGGTAGTGTATCCGCCGGTTGAAGTGAAGGCGTTCGGCAATCACTCCAATCAGGATCGGAAAGAGTATTATTTTACTGCCTCGCGGCTTGTGCCGTATAAGCGGATTGATCTCGTTGTCGAGGCTTTTGCCAAAATGCCGGACAAGGAGCTGATCGTCATCGGCGACGGCCCGGAGATGAAGACGCTGAAGCAGCTGGCAACGCCGAACGTCAAGCTGCTCGGCTACCAGCCGAATGCCGTGCTGCTTAAGCATATGCAGCAGGCTAAAGCTTTTATTTTCGCAGGTGAAGAGGACTTCGGCATTAGCATGGTGGAGGCTCAGGCAGCGGGAACGCCGGTTATTGCTTACGGCAAGGGCGGTGCCCAGGATATCGTCAAAGGGCTGGGCGAGAACAATCCAACCGGTTTGTTCTTTGAGAAGCAGGATGCGGAATCGGTCATTGATGCGGTACGGCAGTTTGAGCTGCTGTCCTGGATGATGACGGATGCGAACTGCCGCCAAAATGCACAGCAGTTTTCGGTGGAGGCGTTTCTGTACCACATTTCCAGCATCGTCAGCGGCAGCTTCAATGAACGGTTTAACCCGATGAAAGTGCAGGCCTAGCTCGATGCTTGCCCGTTTGCCGAACAAGCTGGCGCTTTATGCCGCGATGCTGCTGTCTCTGGGCGTTATATGCCTCGCTTCCGTACAGCATGTTTACGTGCTGCTGTTCGTTGCTGCTGGAGCGCTCGCTTATGTCGCGATTAGGAAAGACGCCATTTATTATGTCGTCATTCCTGCGCTGCTGGCCTACCAGTTGTATTTGCCGCTTGCGGTTTCGGTGACGCTGTCGAGCCTCGTGCTCGTTATACTTTTGCTGCGCTCGGCTTCGCAAGGAAAGCTGATGCATTATTTTCGCACACAGCGGCTTGTTCGTTATTATGTTGCCTTGCTTATCGCGATGGCGGTGGGCATTATTTATGCCCCGGACCGGGTGCTCGGCTTTAAGCTGATTGCTTATTCCATCATAGGTTTGCTCGCTTTGCTGGCGGGCTACTATTACCGGGCTCGCGGGCTTTCCGTTGAACAGACGCTTCGCGGCATCCAGCATGTGTATTTGCCGATTGGCCTGCTGAACATTTATTTTATTATTGTTCCTGATCAGGAGCTGCAATTTTTAAGGTCGAAAATCGCGAGCTTCCTGATCGAGCCGAATACGCTGGCGGCGTTAATTAATGTAGATATTAAAGCTAACATTTTGGACCCCTTTAAGGCGGGAACGTTGTTCGTTAATACGAATGTGGCTTCGGTTTTTTTCGGGATGATGCTTTGTATTGCACTGTCGCTGCTGCTTCGCAAGGGCGGCCTGCTGCAGCTCGGCATCTGCTTCATTTATTTAGGCGCTATGCTGGCGACGCAATCACGCGCTGGCGTTCTCGCGCTTGGCATTGTGGTGCTGGCTTATGTGTGCATCCGGTTCCGCGTGCAAAAGCTGTTCAAGCTGTCGCTGCTGATCGTCATACCGGCAGCGATCATTCCTTTTGTCGTGACGGGCGATATTATTACGAATTTGACGAGCAGGCTGAATGCCGATGCGATCGAAGGCGATCCCCGGGCTTATATTTGGAAGTTCACCTTCCAAAACTTTGCCGAGCATCCGCTGCTGGGCCTTGGCTATGGCGGCTGGGAGCGGATTTTTCCATTTTACGCAGCGACGGTCGGTTTTAGCAGCAAGTATCCGCCGCATAACTTGTTTGTCATTATGTGGACGTGGAGCGGCCTGTTTGGACTGATTGCCCTCATTTTGCTGCTGTTCGGCATTTTATGGCGCGGCATTTGCCTTTATTATCGCACAGGCTCGGCACTCGATAGCTGTGTAATAGGAGCAGCGTTATTCGTTATCGTGCAGGGAATGTTTGATAACTTTTTCCTGCATGATCTGCGGGTCGCTTCTGTGTTCTTCTTTCTTGCGGGGCTTATCTTGTACGAGCAGCGCGAGGATAGCGAGGAAGAGCGAAGCAGCAACGATAGCAGAAGCCAGAGCGAAAATCTGGCGGGCAGCGGCGATGGGCAAGTGATTCAGGAGCGGGCTTTGATGCCGCAGACGGCAGAAGTTGGAGGAAAATGATGAGGATTGGCGTACTGAGAAATACCTTTTTGCCTGCATCGGAAACGTTTATTTATGAGCAGTTGAATCAATATCGGAATGTGCAGGTGGAGGTCATTACCCGGGAGGTCGCGAATCGCGATAAATTCCCTAATCAATGGAGCATCAACACCATTGTTGGCGCGGCAGGATCATCGCTTCAGAAGAAGCTGACGAAGCTGCTTTACACGCTGACCGTTACCTCCACGCGCCATATTAACCGAATCGTTGAGCAGCGCGAGATTGAGCTTGTGCATGCCCACTTCGGGGTAGATGCGGTCTATGCGGTTCCCGTCTGCAAGGAGCGCGGCATTCCGCTGTTCGCTACGTTTCACGGGTACGATATTACACGGCTGCCGAAGCTGATGCCTGGGCCGCTTTCCTGGCTCGTCTACTATATGAAGTTTAAGCGGCTTGTACGGGACACAACGTTGTTCCTTGCCGTTTCAAACCATATTAAGCAGAAGCTGATGGCGCATGGCGTACCTGAGCAAAAAATCAAAATCCATTATATCGGCATCGATTTGGCTAAAGTTTTTTATCGGGAAGCACCGGATCGTGACACGATTACGATTATGACCGTTGGCCGGCTGACCGAGAAGAAGGGCATCGCTTATTTAATTGAAGCGTTCCACCGATTGGCAGCCCGGCGCGAGCATGTGCGCCTCGTCATTGCCGGAGACGGGCCGCTGAGGCAGGCACTGACTGAGCTTGCTGCATCGGGAGCTGGGAGCGGGCGAATTACGTTCCTCGGCAGCATTCCCCACCATGAGGTGCTGAAGCGGCTCAGCGATTCGGATATTTTCTGCTTGCCAAGCGTAACAGCGAAGGATGGCGATCAGGAAGGGCTCGGCATGGTCATTTTGGAAGCTTCCGGAACGGGACTTCCCGTTGTTGCCACCAGCAGCGGCGGCATTAAGGACGCAGTGCAAAATGGCAAAACCGGCTATTTGGTAGAGGAGCGCAGCGCCGCCCAGCTGGAAGAAAAGCTCGATATGCTCGTAACCAGCCAGCCGCTGCGCGCAGCCATTGGACAAAATGGCCGCGCCTTTGTTGAGCAGCAGTTCGATCTGCGCTTGCAGACGGAGAAGCTGGAGCAGCTCTATAAACAATATATTGGAGAGAAGCAGCATGTCTAAGCCATTTATTATTGTGTCAACCGCCGATTGGGATAACCCCTTCTGGACGAATAAGCAGCATATTGCCGACAGGCTCGCGGGCCGCGGACATCAGGTGCTGTATCTGAATTCGCTTGGCCTTCGCAAGCCGTCAAGCAATGGCAAGGATATTAAGCGCATTATAAAGCGGCTCAGTCAATTTTTTAGCGGGCTGCAGCACAAAAAAACAAATCTATGGGTATGGTCGCCAGTCGTCATCCCTTATCAGCGGTTCAGCTTCGTTCGGAAGCTGAACTTTTTTATTGTCCGGCAGTATGTGAAGCATTTCGCCCGGAAGCTTGGGATGGAGGATTACGTGCTGTGGACATACAATCCGCTGACGCAGCCGCTGCTGAATATGAGCGAGCAGCTGTCGGTTTACCACTGCGTAGACGAAATTTCCGCGCAGCCCGGCATGCCCGAGCAAATTATTAAGGAGCAGGAAGCGCGGCTGGTGGAGGATGTCGATGTTGTTTTTGCTACGGCACCCAATCTGTATGAGACGCGCAAGGCGATCAACGAAAGCACTTATTACAGCCCGAATGTAGCGGAATTCAATCATTTTAACAAGGCGTTGTCGCCAGACACGGCCATTCCTGCGGAGCTTTTGCGGATGAAGGGTCCCAAGGTCGGCTTCATTGGTGCTATAAGCGGCTACAAGCTGGATTTGGCATTAATCGAAACGGTCGCGTCCCGCAACCCTCATGTGCATTTTGTGTTCATTGGACAGGTGGGAGAGGGCGACCCATGGACCGATGCAGATCGGCTTGGCCAGACGCCGAACATTCATTTGATCGGGCCGAAGCCGTATAGCGAGCTGCCGGGTTATTTGAAAGGCTTCGATGCCTGCCTGCTGCCTAACGTCATTAACGAATACACGACGAATATGTTTCCGATGAAATTTTTTGAATATTTATCAGCAGGCAAGCCGGTTGTTATGACGCCGCTGCCAGCGGTCAGGGATTACTATTCCTACTGCTATGTTGCCGCAGATGCTGATGCCTTCGACAAACAGCTGGGGCTGGCGTTGAATGAGGGGCTGCTAGACAATTACGAGCAGTTAATCCTGGATCGTGTTGCCGAAGCGAAAAAGCATGACTGGGAGTCGCGCATTGATACGATGCTCGCCGTCGTGGATGCGCATATCAAAGGCGCAGGCGCACCTGAGGCGCTGCGGGCAGCGAACTTGCCAGGAGCAGCGGCGCTGGACGCAGCCGTTTCACCAAGAAGCAGCACAACTAGTAAAGCCGCTCGGAGCGTGGGCAGCAAAGCTTAGTATCGATAAAGACGAAGATAGAGGAGTGGAGGAGCTTGTTCGAACATATTGTGCACGAAGCTAATGTTCCGCTAAGCCGCATTACGACGATGAGCGTGGGCGGCCCTTGCCGTTATTACGTCGTTCCGAAAAGCGTGGAGGACATTCGTTTTGTAACGGCGATTTGCGAGCGTTTCGGCTGGAAGCTGCTCATTATCGGCAATGGCTCGAATGTGCTTGTGGGTGACGAGGGCTTTGACGGTGTCGTCATGCATGTCGGCAAAGGCATGAAGGAATATGGCCTTCAAGGCGGCGAGCTGTATGCGGAAGCGGGCGTAGCGCTGCCAAGGCTGGCGTATTCCATGGCGAATGAAGGCATTGCCGGATTCGATTTTATGGCAGGCATTCCCGGCAGCGTAGGCGGGGGGCTCGTTATGAATGCTGGCTGCATCGGCAAGGAAATCGGCGATGTCGTCAGCAGCGTCACGCATGTCAGCGACACGGGCGAGGTGATTACGAGCAGCGCCGAGGAGCTGCAGTTTTCCTTCCGCCGGAGCTGGTTTCTGGATCGGCGCCACATTATTGTGAGCGCGCGTTTCCGGGCTGAAGCGGCAAGCGATCCCGCGCAGGTGATGGAAGCGACGAAGCGGGCGGCGGACATCCGCAAGGGCAAGTTCCCCATCAATGTCAAAACAGTGGGCAGCACCTTCAAAAGCCCTCCCGAAGGCCCGCATCCCGGCAGACTGATCGAAGAGGTCGGACTGAAGGGCTTTGTTATTGGCGGCGCACAGATTAGTACGGTGCACGCGAACTGGATCATTAATCAAGGCAGTGCCACAGCCAGCGACGTAAAGCGGCTCATTGAGCTGATGCAAACGACAGTAGCCAAGCAACTCGGCATCCTTATGGAGCCAGAAGTGCTGTTCGTATAAATAAAAAACAAAAGGGTGAGGAAAAAGGCGAGCGGAGTGAAAAGGCTGGTTGGAGAAGTGGAACGTCCGATTTTTGCAGCATGATTTATACCGCTAGAGCGGTTGATCCAATAAATGAAGTTGCAACAGCGGTCGGAAACTAGCCTTTTCGCGCAGCGATGTTCCTGTTTCTGCCCCCTTTAAAAAGGGAGAGAAAGCATATGGTACAAGCTCATTCAAGAGTGCTCGGCACAAAAAGGATTTCGGAGCCTTATTTATTAATTGAGGGAGGTTATCCCCTTTCAGGTGAAGTGTCGCTTCCCGGTGCCAAAAACTCGGCGCTGCCCGCTATTGTGGCTGCCTGCCTCTCCGATGAGGAGGTCGTGCTGCATAATGTGCCGCTTGAGCTGAATGACGTAGCGAAGCTCATCAAGCTGTTGAACGACTCCGGCGCAAACGTCGAGATTAAAGGCGACGAGCTTCACTGCAAGGGCAGCGCGTGGATGGGCGGCACGCTGAATGCGGAGCTGGCGGGCAAAATCCGCCACTCCCTGCTGCTGCTTGGAGCGGCAGCGCACTGGCGCAGCTCGCTATTCCTGCCGCTGCCGGGCGGCTGCAACATTGGCAGCCGCAAGCATGACATGCACGTAAGCGCGCTGCAGGAGCTTGGCTTTGCGATGGAGGAGAGCGAGCTCGGGCTTCACTTGCGCGAAAGCCAGCCGAAGGAGCGGACGGTCATTACGTTCCCGTATCCAACCTTTGGCGGCACGCTGAACGTTCTATTCGCTTCCGTTCGTTCGAATGCGGTTGTTGAGCTGCATAACGCGGCCCGCAATCCTGAGGTGCTGGACGTCATCAAGCTGCTGAACGATATGGGGGCAAATATTGAATGGCTGTCTTCGAACAGCCTGCAAATTACAGGCGTAGCGCGTCTTCACCGTGCAGACTTTACGGTAATGAGCGACCGCATTATCGCCTCGACGATTATTTCAGCGGTCGGTGCGACGAAAGGCTCGGCAACGATTCGCAATGCAACGACCCGCATTCTGGAGTCCGAAGTAGCCGTATGGCGGCAGGCGGGCCTGAAAATAGAAGAAATCGACAATGGCATTTATGTGGAATGGAATCGTCCACTGGAAGCGGTGAACGTCACGACGGCTGCTTATCCGGGCTTCCATACCGATATTCAACCGCTGCATACCGTATTGATGATGAATGCAAGTGGAACGAGCGAGCTGAAGGAGACGATTCTCGACGGACGCTTCTCCTACTGCTACGAGCTGAACAAGCTGGGCGCAAACATCGAGGTGAAGGATGGCGGCTTCCTTTGCGTCAATGGGGCAGCGGGACAGACAGCTGTCATTCATGGCGTAGATGAGCTGTATGGCACCGATCTGGTTGCCACCGATATTCGCGGCGGAGCGGCGGTTGCGGTTGCTGCGCTGGCCGCTGTTGGGACAAGTCGGATTACAAATTTGTACCAGCTGGAGCGGGGCTACGGCAACTTCACTGAAATTTTCACAGCGCTGGGCGCGCAGATCATGAAGGTGAACCACTAGCATGCTGTTTCAGATTTTAACGACGATCGGCACCCGGCTGCTTGTATTATTCGGAGCTTTTATCGTTTCGGTACTGACAGCCAGACTGCTGGGTCCCGAAGGCAAGGGGATGATAACGGCCATACTCGTCATCCCTACGCTCGTTGTGACGATCGCCGATCTTGGCATCCGGCAGGCGGCTGCTTATCTCATCGGTAAAAAATTATTTAACTATAACGATATTGTATCGACCTTATTATTCATGTGGTTAATCTCATCCTCCCTCAGCGTGGCTGTCGTTATGGGCATTTTGCTGCTCCAGTATGGAGGAGAGTACAGCTGGGAGCTGCTTGTCATTTGTACACTGACGGTGCCCGTCAATCTAGCGATTCAATATTTACGCGGCATTATGCAGGGCAAAGGCAATATTGGCAGCATTAATAAGGTGGAAATTATTAAGACGGCACTTAATTTCATCATTTTGCTTATTTTTGTCTGGGCGCTTGGCATGGGCGTTCTCGGAGCGGCGCTGACACAGCTGCTGATGGCGGCGTTCACGCTAGGCTACTCTATGAAACTGCTGCTTGGCGAAGTGAAATTCAAGTTCAAATATATTCACCCCATTCCGCAGCAGATGATGCGGCAGGGCTTTTCCTTTGCGCTTGCGCTGTTCATTATTCAGCTTAATTACCGGGTGGACGTCATTATTTTGGAGCGGTTCACGAATGTCATCGAGGTCGGCATCTATTCTGTTGGCACGAATCTCGCCGAGCTGATCTGGCAGCTGCCAGCTGCCATTGGGCTCATTTTATTTTCCCGCAGCGCAAGCTCAAGCAGCAGTCAGGCGGCGGTCGAACGGACAGCGAAGCTGATACGCGTCATTATGCCTGTGCTTCTCGTATTCGGCGTCTTCTTCTGGTTCATGTCGCCGCTATTTATTCGTCTGCTATATGGAGCAGATTTTGCCGAATCGGGACAGGTTATCCGCTACTTGCTGCCGGGCATCATCGCGATGGTGCTGTTCAAGCTGATCCATTCCGACCTGTCGGGCAGAGGCGCGCCGCTGTTCTCGCTGCGGGTATCGGTTATTGCGCTCATTATGAATGTCGTGCTCAATTTCATTCTCGTTCCCAAATACGGCGCGGTAGGGGCATCGATTTCGTCCAGCATTAGCTACATGTATGCGGGCGTTGCTTTTATTATTTTTTACGCACGGCGTGAATCCATTAGCTTGTCCAGGCTTTTAATTTTGAACAAAGAGGACTGGGCGCAAATCAAAAGTAAAATCGGCTCGATCGGCCTTCGTTTCATAAAGCTGCGAAGCCGCTAAAGGGCCCGAAATAACGGAGGTGAGGACATGCTGGTATCGATCATCACGGTGTATTACAACCGGGTCAATCAAGTGAAGGAGTCGATTCAAAGCCTGCTTGACCAAACGTATGCGAATACGGAAATAATTTTGGTCGATGACGGTTCGACGGACGGCACGCTGCAGGCGCTGGAAGCTTTTCAAGATCCGCGCATTCGGCTGATCAGCCACAGCAATCGCGGCTTCACCCGTTCGGTCATTGAAGCGGTGAAGCAGAGCAGGGGAGAGGTTGTAGCCATTCACGGCTCCGGCGATATTTCGTTCCCGCAGCGTATTGAGGAGCAGGTAAAGGTGCTGCAAAGCAGGCCGGATGTCGGCGTCGTAGGCTGCATCGTCGAGAACGTCAACAAGGTGACGAATACAACGACGATTTATAACAAGTACAAGCAGGGCATTAAGGGTATCGATCAGCTGCTGCAAAATAACTTCTACACCCACGGCGAGGTGATGTTCCGCCGCGATGCTTACGAGCAGGCGGGCGGCTACCGCGAGCTGTTCAAGTTCACGCAGGACTACGATTTATGGCTGCGGATGGGGCTCGTCACGGAGTTTGCGCTTGTCGAGAAGCTGCTGTATCGCAGATACACATTGCCTGACGGCGTAAGCGGCTCCGTTGAAAAAATGATGGTGCAGCAATATCTTGCTGAGCTGGGCAGACAGTGCGCCGAGCTTCGTATTCGCGAAGGGCGCGACCTGATTGACCGCTACGGCGTGCATGCCCTATTTTTCCTGAAAAGATCGAAGCGCCTGGCGCTCAAGCTGTTTAATCTCGGCGTTTCCGCCATTGTGAATGAGCGGGACATGGATAAAGCGAAGCGGCTCGTGCAGCTCAGCCTCGAACAAAATTGGACGGCAAGAGGCAGCGTGCTATCGGGGCTGCTGGCTGTGCTGACCCGTTTCGAGGGCGGGAAAAAAGCGATGCTGTCGATGCTGCTATTGCTGCGTCAGGTGAAGAAAAAGGTAGAGAAAGCGGCGTAAAGCAAGTGCCGCTATATTCTTGAGGTTTTAGAAGCGTGGTGAAAAAGCGGAGCGGAATGAAAAGCTTGGACTGGAGAAGCGACAGCGCTCGCTTTTACCCTTGAATTTCCGCCTATATAGGCGATTCAAAGAAATTCAAGGGTAATGGCGATCGGAAGCCAAGCTTTTCAAAATATAAGAAAGTATAAGTATTCTCTTTATACTTGGCTTATATTTCACCGCGAAACGTTAGCATTACCGCCAGAGGACGGCAAAGCCGTTTACGCTTGTGCAGCGCAGCTTTTCTTTCACCACAGTTTCAATTGCAAAAGGAGGAGCAAAACCAATGAAGCTGATTCTTTTATCCGGCGGTTCAGGTAAACGGCTGTGGCCGCTATCTAATGATGCAAGGTCGAAGCAATTTTTGCGTATTTTGGATGGGCCCGGCGGGCTAAAGGAATCGATGGTCGAGCGGGTATGGCGCCAGCTGGGCGAGACGGGCCTGCAAAGCTCATCCTATATCGCCGCAGGCAAGGCGCAGGAGGAAATGATTCGGGTGCATGCCGGCTTGTCGGTGCCGCTCATTATTGAACCAGAGCGGCGGGATACGTTCCCGGCTATCGCTTTATCGGCGGTTTATTTGTACTCCGTTGCCGGAGTCAGCCTGGATGAGGTCGTGACGATTCTCCCGGTTGACCCCTATGTGGAGGATGCCTTCTTCCATAAAATAAGCGAGCTTGAGCAGGTCATTCGCGATTCTGGCTGCGATATGGCGCTGATGGGCGTCAAACCGACCTTCCCATCGGAAAAATACGGCTACATCGTGCCGGAGACTGACGAGCCTAAGCTGATTATTAATGCGGCAGGCGACGTCACGGAAGCGGAAGTGAATGACGCAGAAACAGGCAATGCCCGCTCGTACAGGCTTGTTCGGCACTTCACTGAAAAGCCGCGCGAGGATGCGGCATCCGAGCTAATGCAGCGCGGAGCGCTTTGGAACTGTGGCGTGTTCGCCTTCAAGCTCGGCTATTTGATTAATCTGCTCATCGAGAAGCGGATTCCAATTCAATACGACGAGCTCGTCAATCAATACAGCACGCTGGTGAAAACAAGCTTCGATTACGAGGTCGTTGAGCGGGCCAAGCAGGTTGCTGTGCTTCCTTTTGACGGCTGCTGGAAAGACCTTGGCACCTGGAACACGCTGACAGAAGAAATGGGAACGTCGGAGCTTGGCGAGCATATTACGACAGAGCTTGCAACGGATACGCATGTCATTAACGAGCTGGGTATTCCGATTACGATTCTGGGCATCAAAAATGCTATCGTCGCTGCTAGCCCCGACGGCATTCTCGTTTCCGACAAAGCGTCCAGCCCGCGCATTAAAGAAGTGCTGAAAAATAGCGATAAGCGCCCGATGTACGAGGAACGCAGATGGGGCTACTACATCGTGCTTGATTATTTGAAATATCCGGACGGCAGCGAGGTCATGACGAAGCGCGTCTGCCTCGATAGAGGGAAAAACTTCAGCTATCACTATCATAACAATCGCTGCGAGGTGTGGACGATTTTGTCCGGTGAAGGCGAAATGATGCTCGATGACCAGCTGCGGACCGTAAAGGCTGGCGACATTATTAACATCCCTCTAGGCAGCAGACACTGCCTGCTTGCCCTTACACCGATGGAAATGATCGAGGTTATGAGAGGAACGCAGCTTGTAGAAGAGGAGAGCGTCAGGCTGGAAGCGGATTGGAATGACATTATGCAATATTGCATGATTTGAAGGAGCTAACAGGATGAGGAATGCTATTGCAGAGCAGCTGGATTATGCGATTGATCGGAGATACGAGCGCTGGAGGGAAGCAGAACTGCCCTTTTACCTTCGAAAAGAGCTCGGAGAGCTTGGAGCAGGCGATTTGACCGACCGCTTCTACAAGCATCTTCACCTTGGGCCGGAAGGCGTGCGGGAGAAGGTAGGCGCAGGAACGAACCGGATGAACATCTACACGGTGCGCCGCATCGCGCTGGCGCTTGCTGGGGAAATTCGCAGCGGCGGCGAGGAGGCGAAGCAGCGCGGTGTTGCGATTGCTTTTGACAGCCGAATTTTATCGCGGGTGTTCGCGGAACAGGCAGCGCTCGTGCTGGCCAAAAACCGCGTGAAGGTTTATCTTTTCGAGCAGGCCCGGCCTACGCCGGAGCTCTCCTTCGCTGTCCGTTTTCTGCAAGCGGCAGCCGGGCTGATGATTACAGCCGGCCATTATCCTTATGATTACAACGGCGTCAAGCTGTTCAGCTCAGATGGCGCTGTCATGGCGCCGGAATACAATCAACTCGTAGCAAGGCGCATGGAGGGCATTGAGGAGGAGGTTGCCATTCCGCTGATGGATGCGGAGGAGGCGGTGCGGCAAAGGCTGCTTGTACTTGTCGGTACAGAGGTGGACAAGGCTTACCACAGCAAGCTAGCGGACATTATCGTTCGCCCGACAGCCTTTCGAGCTGGGCGCTCGCGGCTGCGCGTTATATATACGCCGCTGCATGGCAGTGGGGGGCAGACGCTGCTGGAGCTGCTGAAGCAAATGGGCTATCGCGATGTGGAAAGCGTGCCGGAGCAGTCCCAGCCAGACCCGCTTTTTCCGACCATTGATGAACCAGACCCTAACAATTCCAATTCTTACGGGCGGGCGCTGCTGCTCGCCGAGCGGAAGCAGACGGATCTGATTATGGCGACCGATCCCGAATCGCAGCAGCTGGGTGCAATGGCTCGGGACAAAAGCAGGGAGTTCCGCTTGCTGTCCGCGAACCAGCTAGGCAGCTTGCTGCTTGAATATCTTTGCGCGCAGAAGCGTGCCAATGAGCCGGTTTACCCGGCAGCCTTCTACAAGTCACTGCTGACGACGGAGCTTAGCACAGCGATAGCAAGACGCTACGGTCTTCACATCGTAGAGACGCCGCCGGGCTTCCGCCATATTGCCGCTCGCATAGCGGAGGAGGAGCAGCTTGGGGCGAGAAAATATTTTTTCGCCTTTGATGAGACGGGCGGCTGCTTGCCGCAGGCGTTCGTCAGAGATAAGGATGCCATGCAGACGCTGCTGCTCACAACAGAGATGGCGGCTTTTTATAAAAGCCGCGGCCTGACACTATGGGATCAGCTGCACAAGCTTTATGAGGCATATGGCTTTTATTTGGAGGATCAGGTCAGCCTGTCCTTTCCCGGCCTTGAAGGCTCGCAGCGGCTGCGCAATGTGATGCGCAAGCTGCGGGGCGAAGTGCCGGAGAAGCTTTCCTCGCTGCGGATTCGCAGCATTTACGATTCCGAGGAGCACGGCGTGCGAGCGCTCGGCTTCAGCAAGGAAGCTGCGAATCAGGAGCTGGGGGCGAATGTGATCAAATATGTTTTCGAGGATGGAGCTTGGTGCGCGCTTCAGCCTACCGGGGCAGGCACGTCGCTGCGGCTTTACTACGGAGCGAAGGATTGGAGCGAGGTGCGCTGCAGGCGCAGGCTGGCAGCTATTCGTACGGCGCTGCTCTACGATGTGGAGACCATTTTATAATAGAAAATTTCAAAATAAATGATAGGAGCTGGAGCTTGATGAACGTAACAGTGATAGGAACGGGATATGTAGGATTGGTATCGGGCGTATGTTATGCGGAGAAAGGCAATCATGTCATCTGTGTCGATAAGGATGTAAGCAAAATTGAGCGCCTGCGCAGCGGTGAAATTCCCATTTATGAGCCAGGGCTCAAAGAGCTGGCCGATAGCAATACGGCGGCAGGACGCCTCTCCTTCACCGATGATTTGACCGAAGCGATGGCTCTGGCGGATGTTGTCATTATTGCGGTAGGCACGCCGCCGCTGCCGAATGGCGAAGCGGATATGCGATTTGTCGAGCTGGTAGCACGTGAAATCGGCTACGCGCTTAACGGCTATAAGGTTGTTGTTGTGAAAAGCACAGTGCCGGTCGGCACGAACGAACGCGTTCGCGGCATTGTGGCAGCGATCAGCGATTACCCGTTCGATATCGCCTCCGTTCCTGAGTTTCTGCGCGAAGGCTCGGCAGTCAAGGATACTTTAAATCCAGACCGCATCGTTATCGGCTCGGAGAGCACGCGTGCAGCAGAGGTACTGACAAGCCTGCACAAGCCGTTTACCGACCAGCTCATTATGACGGATATCCGCAGCGCCGAGATGATCAAATACGCCTCCAATGCGTTTCTAGCTACGAAAATATCGTTCATCAATGAAATTGCCAACATTTGCGAAAAAGTAGGCGCGGACGTGACGGAGGTTGCCCACGGCATGGGGCTCGACCGCCGGATAGGTTCCTCCTTCCTGCGCGCTGGCATTGGCTATGGCGGCTCCTGCTTTCCGAAAGATACGAAGGCATTAATTCAAATTGCCGGCAATGTGGAATACGACTTCAAGCTGCTCAAGTCGGTCGTAGAGGTCAATCAGCATCAGCGCTACGGCGTCATCGACAAGCTCAAGCGGGCGCTAGGCAGCATGCATGGCAGACGCGTTGCGATTTGGGGCCTTGCGTTTAAGCCGGAAACCGATGATGTAAGAGAAGCGCCTGCGATTGAAATTATTGAATCGCTGCTTGCGCTTGGCGCAATTCCACGGGTAACGGACCCCATTGCGGTCGAAAATTTCCGTTCCCTGCTGAACCACCCTTCTATTGAATGGTGCGATTCCGCGCTTGATGCGGCGAAGCATTGCGACGCTGTCTGCCTGCTCACGGAGTGGGAGGACTACACGAAGCTTGATCTCAAGGAAGTGGAGCGCGTCATGGCGAGCCCCATTCTCATTGACGGCCGCAATGCGATCAGCAAAGAGCAACTGGAAGGCACGTTATTCGCCTACTATCCGGTGGGCAGACCTATGATGAACATCGAAGACATTGCGATACATGAATTGATTTAGGCAGCTAAGAAAAAAATGCTAGAAGGATTTTTGAAAAGGCAAGCGGAGTGGGAGGGTTGAGTTGGAGAAGCGGGAGCGTTCGTATTTGCCCCATGATTTTGACCGCTTAAGCGGATTAATTCAAGGAAATCAGGGGGCAATAACGATCGGAAACCAAGCCTTCCACGCAGCGCAGCTCCTTTTCAACAACCTTCTAATCAATCCTTCAATTTCCGAAAGAAGAGGTGAGGACGTAATGAGGTTTACGAAAAAAATCGTCTCCGCTGCCCTGGCGGCAGCTGTTGCGGGTACGGCGCTGTCCGGATTGCCGCTCAGCGAGCGGGGCTTGCTGGAGAAGCTCGGCATTGTTCAGACGGCGCATGCGGGTGCAGCCGAATCCTTTTACAGCAGTGAGTTTGTTAAACGCCTGCTGGAGCTGCATCAATATTTGCAAATGGGCGATCCGGCTGACGTACAGGAGGTCAGAGACCTGCGGGACGAAATTGCAACGCTCAGCTTTGAAGCCAATGGCCAATTGATTGCTCCAATATGGAATAAGCTAGCTGGCAAAATAGACCCTTCTGTTCAGCAGCCGCTTTTCGACTTTATGGTAGCGGCGGGAAGCCTGCAATATGATCCTTCTTTTGATAATTTAGAGGCGATTCGCAAAAACCCGGCCTATAGCGGCGCTTTGCAGGCAGTAGCAGCACTTGCGAGGCAAAATCATCTCACGGTGGATGACGCCATGCAGTTTATGAATGCGCTGGAGCAAAAAACGACGTCGCTAGTTTCGGAGAAAAGCAATACCGAGCTGCTGCTTCTAATGGCGAGCGAAAGTGAGCAGACGAAGCTGCTTGGCGATGCGCTGGAAACGGTTCTTTCCGATACCTCGACCTACAAAGTGAGTGCTGTATTAGCCAAGCTGGACATTACGAAAAAAGACATGGTAGATACCGTCACCAATTTCCGCAACCAGCTTAAGAAGGAGGTTCCAGCCATCCGCTCCATGATGATTGCTTATATGCGATCGGGTGCGAAGGAGACGGTGGACATCGACCATGAGGGCCGCAAGCATACGTACAAGCTTTCGATTTTTGGTCGTGAGGTTCCCAAAGAATTGCTGGTCTGGTCCAAAACGTCAGGCAGCAAAGATGTAAAAGTTGCGCAGTCGGGCGTAGTAACGATACCGGGCTCGGTCGTTTCGGCGAAAGCGACGCTGCGGGCAAGCCTGCTCGGCAAAGTGCTTTTCGAGAAGGAAGTGACGCTCGGCAAGGAGGAGCCTGAAGTACCAGAGGACGACCTTCTAGCCGAATACCACAAGGAAATGAATACGATCATTTCGCAGTGGTCGCAGTCGTCGTCCGAGCAGAAGCAAGTGCTGCTAGGCCAGGCGGTAGAACTGCTGCAGACGACCTGGAAGCAGGAAAATACATTCGACGTTACACCGTATGTGACGGTCGATAAGGGCTATATCATTTTCAAGCCGCCGGTTGAAGCGATGCAAAACTATTTGACTCGGCGCGAAGCGGTATGGAAGGTGCTCGGAGAAAGCTTCGCCAAGCTGGGAACGGGCAGCAGCATTGACCAGTATATTGTGAATATGCCTTATTTCAATTTTAGCGAATATTTGAGCGGCTCGACATTGACAGCGGGAGCCCAGGAGGGTATTTTGCCTGCTGAAACGCCCAGTCTTGTAAATCCGGACGTCGGTCAGGCAGTTGCCGAGGCTGCGACAGATGCTGTAACAGAAGCGGTGCTGGAGGATACGCTTGAAACGGAGGTTTCGATTGTTTATCCGGTAGATCAAGCGGCCGCAATCGTAAATCCTGCCCCCTCATCCTTTCAAGATCTGGACAGCGTATATGCATGGGCAGGCAAGGAAATTGAAGCGATAGCAGCCAAAGGCATTATTGACGGTGTGGAGGATTTGCATTTTGATCCAAACAAAATGGTGACGCGGGCGGAGTTTGCCAAAATGCTCATTCGGTCGCTGGATTTGAAAAATGCATCGTCAGACAGCACGTTCAAAGACGTGCCAGCCAGCCAATGGTATGCGCCATATGTGAGCGCAGCTGTGAAGAACGGCCTTGTACAAGGCCGAAGCGGCAATCGCTTCGAGCCGGAGGCGACCATTACGCATGCTGAAATGGCAACGATGATTGCAAGGGCGGCGAAGCTGTCGAAGGGATTAGAAGTGCCATCCGACGTAAAAGCCGCACTTGCCGATATGAAAGATGCGGACAACCTGCATCCATCGTTGAAGGCGGGCGTTGCCTTCGCGGCAGCGAACAGCCTGCTTCCACTGGAGCAGGGCAGCTTTCCGGTCAATGCCAATACGACACGCGCCGAAGCAGCGGTCATGCTGTATCGTTTGATTAATCTATAGCTCAAGTTTTAACCTGCAGCATAATGGCCCAAATGCCGGATAAAGGTGATAACACCTTTATCCGGCTCTTTTCGCGTAAGAAAGGATGGATACAGGATGAAAAAACGCATTTGGAAGACGATTTTAATAACCGCTGCAACGATCGCTGTTCTGCTTATTGGTACGGTCGGTTTCTTCTATTGGAAAATCAGCTCGATCAGCTTGGAGGATATCCAGCAGCGGCGTGCCGCTTTAGTGGCTGAGCAGGATGGCACGGCACCAGCCTCTGAAGGGGCGGCCAATCAGGCGGAGCTGCCGTCCTCACTCGATAGTGCGGTTGGCAAAGCGGAGCAAATCGCAGGCAAGACCATCAAAAGCGATGACGCGCTGGACGTTGCTGCTATTTTGCTGAACTCCGGGCTTTCATTCCGCGAAATGTATATTTTGCTGGGGCAATCGGATGAGGAGCTGACGACGGAGGAAAAGCAGGCCATACGCGATTTGCTGCTGGCAAAGCTGACGACGGAGGAAATTGACGCCCTGCGCTCCATTACGAAGCAATATGGAAAATATTTGGCGATTGTGGATACGAACTATCCGATTGAAGCGGTTGGCGAGAAGGACGATGCGAAGCGCAAGGCGATTTTGGAAAAAGCGAAGCAGGCCAAGGAGGACGAGGGCAAGCAAGCTGCGGAGGCGAACAATCAAGAGACGGCTTCCTCCCAGGCAGGCTCGGCTGGCAAGACGGACGGAGCTGCAAAAACGGATGAGCCAGGCAAGCCGTCAGGCGGGAAAGCGAATACGGCTACGGACAACAAGACAGCAAGCCAGACGAAGGATACTCAAAGCAAGACCAAATCTCTGAACAGCAAATATGAGTCACAGCTTTCGGCATTAAAAGGAAAATGCGTCAGCAATGCCAATCAGCTAATGACACAGGTTGTTGCGGCAATAAACAAAAGCTCGGAACTGGATGAAAAGGCGTTGCAAGGGGAGCTGCTGGGGAAAATTGCTGCTGCAGAGGCTTCTTGCGATAAACAATACCAAGCATTAATTAACAAGGCTGAAACAGAATATAAGGAAGCTGGTATAGCCTTTGCTAAAAAATCAACGTGGACGCAGGAATATCAATCCATTAAAGCGGAAATTCGCAGCAGCGCCATCAACAAACTGAACGCTGTTCAAGCAAGCGGATAAGGGTCACCGACTAGGAAGGATTTTGTGAAGGGTCGCCGGATGAAGTGCGGTCGCGCACAACGCGTTCAAGCAGCATCCGGACAAGCTCTAAATCCTCCTGCTCCAGCGGAACGCCGTCCCAATGAAGCTGCTCATGATTGAAAAACTCCTTGGCGTTGTTGCTCGGTTCCTGTTGATCAGGATAGTCCGTTAATCCTAGCAAATAATCGGATGTCGTATTCAATTTCTTCGCAATGCTTTGAATGGTCTCCAAAGTAGGCTGCCGATAGCCGGATTCATAGCCTGCATAGGTACTCTTAGCCACGCCTACGGTATCCGCTAGTTGCTGCATGGAGTACTTTCTTTTTTTTCTGAGTTGTTTAAGGCGTTTAGCAAACATGAGGACCTCCTATTAACCTTCGGTAACTACAAACATTTTACAGATATTAAAAACCAATTACAACCGATGCCAGCACGGCCGAAAGGCGTAAAATGCTAGATTTTTCAACGGCTGATCATTTAGGCCTATGTCTAGATTAACAACCTCAGAGCAGCAACACAAGTCTTGTAATTTGAACAATTTCTTGAATAAATATATTTTTTGAGCATAGTGAAAAATAAAGTATATATTATTACAAATTATGACACGATATTCGATTTTCGACATGGCTTTTTGTCGCTAATGGTCGTTTAATGCTTGCGAAAAAAATAGCCTGAAAAACCAAACAACCTGACATTATGCCTTCTGGCGTCAGGTTGTTTAGTTATTCTACATTTATTTATTCAAAAAATATTGGTGAAAAAAATTATGCTCGTCTTCTTCGTCCAGCCAAGATCAGGCTAAGAATGAACACCAATACGACTGCGCCAATTAACGCTGGAATGAAATAGAAGCCGCCGATGACCGGACCAAGCTCGCCGAAGATTAAGCCTCCGAGCCATGCGCCGATAAAACCTGCAATAATATTTCCAATGATGCCTCCGGGAACATCACGCCCAACGATCATTCCTGCGAGCCAACCGATAATGCCTCCTATAATTAACGTCCATAAAAAACCCATATTGATCACTGCCTTTCTCTTTGTGTTTTTGCTGTTCACCGATGTGTAGCTTGTGTCAGCTGTTGTAGTGTCTCATGTTATCTATGTAACCATAATTACGCGTCGCTAATCACAAATCATACAGGAAGGTTTTGGTTACTCTAATCAGAGCCTGGTCTATTGACATGAAACCAAAAGGTTTCGTATAATCCAAAAGGAAACCAAAAGGTTTCGCATGTGCAGGCATGACTTGAAGGAGGAAGCGGGATGGCGGATGAAGGACTGCTGAAAAAGCTGCGTTATAAAGAGGGACAGGCTGCGAAGGTATGGAATGCCCCGGAGGGCTATGCGCCTGGGATCGCTGAAGATACGAGTGGTGCAGGCCCATATGGCTTCGCCCAGCTTTTTGTTCATCATGCAGCGCAGGTGAGGGAACAGCTGCCGATCGTATTGCCGCAGCTTGAAGAAGACGCGGTATTCTGGATCACGTATCCTAAGCAAAGCGCGAAGGCTGGGGCAGATATTAACCGCGACAGCTTGGCGGCGCTAGTCATGGAGCTTACACCGTATAGACCTGTGAGCAATGCCGCTGTGGACGAGGTGTGGTCAGCGCTGCGATTTCGCCATACGGACAAAGTAAAGAAGAAATAACTGCTGACGGCATAACTGAAGGCGTAACTAGCACCATAACTGACGGTGTAACTAGCTGCAAAACGAATTGCATAACTGACGGAGTAACTAGCACAATAACTGAGGGCATAACTAGCTGCGTAACTGGCGGCATACATGAGGCAGCGAATGAACGAAAAACAGGCAATCAAATGCCTGTCCGTCTTCACGGACACAGAATCCGCTATTTGTGATAGAAAGTGAACTTATTTAGGGTAGCGGACAGGAGCGCCGTTATTTGCCCGACAGAGCCGTAAAATGAGGCTTAAAAGCACAAATAAGCGCGCTGGTGTCCGATAAAATAGGGAAATGCAATGATTTTGCGTATATAACGGATCTGGTGTCCGCAAGAATTTAGAGGATAAAGCGATTAGAAGAGGAGACGATTGACAATGAGCAGCGAAGCGGCAAATACGCTGCCGGATATCCGGCAGACGCTGGTGCTTAAAGCGCCGATAGACAAAGTGTGGAAGGCGGTAGCGACGTCAGAGGGCATCGCCGCATGGTTCATGCCCAATGATTTTCAGCCGGAGGAAGGTTATGAGTTTCAGCTGGAAGCTGGCGCGTTCGGAAAGTCTCCCTGCAAGGTGACGGTCATCGATCCGCCGAATCGCCTCTCCTTCAAATGGGGCAAGGACTGGACGCTCTCCTTCGAGTTAAAGGCTGTAGGAGCAGACACGGAATTTACGCTTATTCATAGCGGCTGGAATGCGGATACGGTGACGGAGTTCGGTCAGCCGCATGAAATCGTGCGCGGCAATATGGACAAGGGCTGGACGGGCATTCAGCAAAGGCTGGCTTCGTATGTCGAGGCACAATAGCAGCGAGGCGTCGGAGCCGAAGGCTGAGGTGTTCCAAGCGATTGCCGATCCGACCCGCCGCAGCCTGCTTCGGCTGCTTGTTGATGAGGAGATGCCAGTCACGGTCATCAGCAGCCATTATGAGATGAGCCGGACTGCGGTATCGAAGCATTTGCGAATTTTGGCTGAGGCAGGATTGGTCAAAGAGCGCAAGGTTGGCCGGGAAACCCGCTACCGGCTAGATACGGAGCCTTTGCAGCAGCTAAAGCGATGGATCGCCTTCTATGAGCGTTATTGGGAAAATAAGCTCGGTGCGCTTAAGCGTTACGTAGAGGAGGATGGTCAGGGGGAGGGAGCGGATGCTTTTCCGGCTCCAGCAGTCGTGAAAGCGCCAGCTGCGAAGCGGGATTGAAGCAAAAGTTCCGCTCGGTTGGATGCCCTGGCTGCTGGATCCGGCTTCAACGGATCCAGTCTAGCCAAGTGTGACAGAACCTTCTTTTGCTTGCTCCGATAGCCCGAAGCTTCCGTCTTATGGTTTCTGGGCATATGTGTATACGATAGATGAGTTGACAATTTCCTGATTTTTCGTCATACATATAAAGAGCAAGGAAGAGAATGGGCAGCAAGGAACCGGAGGTTATGGATAATGGGCAGGAAAATTATGTTTACAGGCGGAGGGACGGCAGGCCATGTGACCGTTAACTTGGCGCTGATTCCCCGTTTCGCGGAAGCCGGTTGGCAGATCCATTATATTGGGTCGGAAAATGGCATTGAGAAGCAACTTACTGCTCCACTAGAGCAACTTACTGCTCCACTAGAGCAGCTTACATATCATGGTATAGCGACAGGCAAGCTTCGGCGCTATTTGGACTGGCAAAATGTGAAGGACCCCTTCAAGGTTGTTAAAGGGGTTTTTCAAGCTTATCGGCTCATTCAGCGGGAGAAGCCAAACGTGATTTTTTCCAAGGGCGGCTTCGTTTCCGTTCCGGTTGTGCTGGGCGCGTGGCTCAATCGGGTGCCGGTGCTTATTCATGAATCGGATCTGACCCCGGGACTGGCGAATCGCATTGCAATCCCTTTCGCGACGGGCGTGTGCACGACCTTTCCCGAGACGGCGCAGCATTTGCCGTCAGGCAAGGCACATTATGTCGGGGCAGTCATCCGCGATGAGCTGGGGCGAGGGGTTGCCTCGCGAGGCAGAGCCTACTGCGGTCTGCTGCCTGCATCCGAAGCAGCTGATGCAGCAGCCTCGGGAGCAGCAGGCAGCTCACAGACGCTAAGCAAGACGCCGCAAGGGCAGGCGTCAAAGGAAAGCGCCGCCTATTCGGCTAACCCTGCCAAGCTGGTCGTGAACATTTCGGGAAAAAGCGTGAGAGCCGAAGAGTCTGCCGCGGAAACAGCGAAAGTATCAGCAGCGTCAGCAATAGTAGACGAAAAGGGGGCATCGCGCGCAGAAACAGGAGGAGCGAAGCCCGTCCTGCTCATTATGGGCGGCAGCCTTGGGTCGCGGGCGATTAATAAGGCGGTGCGCAGCGCGCTTAGCGAACTGACCCGCAAATTCAGCATCGTGCATTTATGCGGCAAAGGACAGGTTGAGCCTGTCCTTGAGACGGCGGATTACAAGCAGTTCGAATACATTAATGAGCAGCTTCCCGATGTGCTGGCGATGAGCGATATTGTGCTTTCGCGCGCGGGTTCTAACGCTATATTTGAGTTTTTGCATTTGCGCAAGCCAATGCTGCTCATTCCGCTTACGAAGGCACAGAGCCGAGGCGATCAGCTGCTCAATGCAGATTCGTTCAAGTCTTCTGGCTTTTGCGAGGTGCTCCATGAGGAGAAGGTAGCGCCGGATACGCTGCTGGCGGCGATTGAGGATGTCTACCAGAACCGCGCCGCATTCATTAAGCGGATGGAGCAGGAGGAGCGCCGCGACACCTTGTCGCAGCTGTATGAGCTGATTGTATCGTCCGCGCGGAAATAACAGGCAAACCTCGCAGCGCGGCGCGGGCATTTCGGCGATGAAATACAGGCCATATTTCAATAATCCATTCGATTTTAACCGGAAACGATGATATGATGTTACAAAAGAATGTCGGAGGGATTACCCGGTGGAGTATATTAGCACAAGAGGAAATGTTGGCAAAATCGGATTTATCGACGCTTTTCTAATGGGACTTGCAGATGACGGAGGCTTGCTCGTTCCGAGTGAAATTCCTGTTTTTTCAGCTGAGAAACTGAAAGCGTGGCAGAACCTGTCTTATCAGGAGCTGGTGCTGGAAATTTTCGGCTATTTCACGAATGATGAAATTCCAGCGGAAGATTTGCGGGCGATGGTGGATGCCAGCTATGGAACATTCCGCGACTCAGGCGTAACGCCTGTTCGCCGCTTGAAGGACAACCTGTATTTGCTGGAGCTGTTCCACGGCCCAACCTTTGCATTTAAGGACATTGCGCTGCAATTTATGGGCGAATTATATACGTATGTATCCCGCAAGCAGAACAAGACGATCCATATTCTTGGCGCGACATCCGGCGATACGGGCGCATCGGCGATTCAAGGCGTGCGCGGCAAAGACGGCATTAAAATTTGCATTTTGCATCCCCATGGCAAAGTCAGCAAGGTGCAGGAACTGCAAATGACGACAGTGCCGGACGACAACGTCTTGAACTTGTCGGTCGATGGCAATTTTGACGACTGCCAGCGCATTATCAAGGATTTGTTCGCTGATTTGGAGTTTAAGTCTGCGAACCATCTGTGTGCGATTAACTCCATTAACTTTGTGCGCATTTTGGCGCAGACGGTTTATTATTTCTATGCTTACTTCCAGGTTGCGAAGCAGCAGGATGTGAAGGAAGTCAATTTCAGCGTGCCGACTGGCAACTTTGGCGATATTTTTGCAGGATACCTTGCGAAGCGCATGGGCCTTCCGGTGAACAAGCTGATTTTGGCAACGAACGAAAACAACATTTTGGAGCGTTTCATCAAGGAAGGCGTGTATATGCCGGGAGATTTCCGCAGCACGTACAGCCCTTCGATGGACATTCAGGTGGCAAGCAACTTCGAGCGTTATTTGTATTATGTGCTGGGTGAAAACCCGCAGCTGATTACAGAGCTGATGAACCAGTTCCGGAAGGAAGGCAAGCTCGTTATTTCTGGAGACGATTTGCAGCGGGTGCAAGCTGAATTCGGCGCTCATGGCGTTGGCGGACAGGAATGTCTTGATACGATCAGCAAATACAACGCGGAAACTGATTATTTGCTTGACCCTCACTCCGCTTGCGGCGTGGCGGCAGCCGATCAATGTGCTGAAAGCGGCGATGTAACGATTTCGCTGGCTACTGCGCATCCGGCCAAGTTCGACGAGGCGATTCGCCTTTGCGGCATTGAGCAGGCATTCCCTGAGCAAATTTCGTCCTTGTTTGAGAAAACGCAGCGTCAGACTCGCGTAGAAGGAACGCAAGAAGCGATCGTCAGCGAGCTGTTGAAATTTTATAACGCTTAAGTCGCGCATAAAAAGCTTGAGCAGCCGGTCAGAGCCTATCTGATCGGCTGTTTGTGCATAGGAAGGGAAACGAGGAGGCAGCTGATCAATGGACTATAGTGGAAAAATAGTGCTGGTAACCGGCGCCGCGCGCGGCATCGGCTTGGTTGTTGCGACAAGCTATGCGAGGCAAGGAGCTCTTGTCATTGCGGCAGACAGGGACAGCGAGGGCGCTGAGGCCGCAGCCGACCACATGCGAGGAGAGGGCGGCAAAGCTGCTGCTTATACAATCGATTTGGCTCAGCCAGCGGAAATCGAAGCGATGTTCGCTTTTATCAGCGAGACCTACGGCGGCATAGATGTGCTGATTAACAACGCGGGTTATGCGGTGTGGAAGTCGCCTTACGACCTTGCGGTTGAAGAATGGGATGCGCTGCTCCATACGAATTTGCGCGGCACTTTTTTATGCGCAAGGGAAGCGGCAAAGCTGATGCGCGGCAACGGAGGCGGAGCCATCGTCAATATGGCATCGACCCGCGCCTTAATGTCTGAGCCCAATACGGAGGCGTATGCGGCTTCCAAGGGCGGCATCGTTGCACTGACGCATGCGCTGGCTCTTTCTTTTGGCCCGGATCGCATTCGCGTCAATGCCATCAGCCCCGGCTGGATCGAAACCGGCGATTATGAAGCACTGCGGCCGGAGGATCACAGCCAGCATCCATCCATGCGGGTCGGCAAGCCGGATGATATCGCCAAAGCCTGCTTTTATTTGACCGATCCGGGCAATGATTTCGTTAATGGCATTAATCTCGTCGTCGACGGCGGCATGACGCGCAAAATGATTTACGAGGAGTAGCGTCATTTCGTATCCGCATCGCAAGCCCTAAGCCTAAGCTACTATTGCAACTTGCCTAGCGCTGGCGTAGAATAAGACAAAATCAAGAAGGAATAAAGGAAGGAGATGGGAATATGGAGCGAAAGCCAAGGCAATGGCGCAGCCGGTTTTGCCTGTCCAGCCCGAAGCGCGTTTCTATTTCCATTCCTTTGAAGCACCAAGGCATATCATGCTTTGGTGTTTTTTTATGCCTTTTTTCAAAATATAAGACTTTATAAGTTTCATCCTTATATCCGCTTAGAATTCTCCGACAAAGCTCTTCGCACGTCCCGGAAGGACGACGAAGTCATTTTTGCTTGAGTCGCTATTTAAATGGTTCAGTCCCCAATGTTCTGCTTCTTGTGAACGTTAATTTAACTGGAGGTGCATGATTGATGATGAATAACAAGTATAAAAGAGTGCTGATTAAGCTGAGCGGCGGAGCGGTTGCGGGTGGAAGCGAGTTTGGCTTTGAACCCGAAAAGCTGGAGCATATCGCAAGAGAAGTGCTGTCCGTTGTAAAAATGGGCGTTGAGGTGTCGCTCGTTATTGGCGGCGGCAATATTTTTCGCGGCAATATGGGCGAAAGCTGGGGCATTGAACGGGCAGAGGCGGACAATATAGGTACGCTTGCGACCGTGATTAACAGCCTTATGCTCAGAGGCGTGCTGAAGGCCAGAACGAAGAAGGAAGTGCGCGTCATGACGGCGCTGCCTGTCAGCAGCGTTGCCGAGCCTTACATCCGTTTGCGGGCGGTGCATCATTTGGAGAAGGGGTATATCGTCATTTTTGCAGGCGGCAACGGACAGCCGTATGTGACGACGGATTACCCATCGGTGCAGCGGGCCATTGAGGTGGGCTGCGATGCTCTGCTGGTCGCGAAGCAGGGCGTAGACGGCGTGCTTGACGCCGATCCCAAGCTGCACAAGGGCGCGCGGAAATTCAAATCGCTGCACTATAATGATGTGCTGGACCAGCAGCTTAAGGTGATGGACCAGTCGGCGTTTATTTTGGCACGGGACTATAACCTGCCGATTCATGTGTTTAATTTCGACCAGCCGGGCTCGATGAAGGCGATTTGCCATGGCAGCCATGTCGGAACGCTGATCAGCAACAGCTCTGTGCTGGAGATGGACGCCTGAGCTTTTCATCGCCCTCATCTTCATCCCCAAGGAATGAATGTCTAAATAGCCAAATAGCCATCAAGCTGCAACCTTCCAATTGGGAATGCCGTCCATATAGACAGCTTGTAAATGGTCATTGGGGGTAGTGATGAAGATGTTCAACATAACGACGACAAGGAAATCTAATAAGAGCGGGAAGGCTTGGCGCAGCTTGCTGGCACTTACCCTTCTAGCAGCGCTTGTATGGACGGGTGGCCCGCACAGTGCGGCGATTGCCAGCGGAGAGCAAGCAGCAAGCCTGTTGCAAGAGCAAGGGCAGGAGCAAGCTGCTGAGGCCGTCCAAGCCGTCCCCAAAAGCTTCACGCAAATAGAAGCCGCCCATAACTATACGATTGCGCTGCGCAGCGACGGCACGGTTTGGGCTTGGGGGCGCAATTTGTGGGGAGAGCTCGGGCTTGAGGGAAATCCAGGCTTTCGCAATACAGTAGCTCCTGTACGTTATTCCGGACTTTCCGATATTGTCTATATTCATATCAATAAGAGCGATCAAAACTATATGGCGGTAAAGGCAGACGGAACGGTCTGGACCTGGGGCCATAATGGCAGCAGCGGGAAAAATGCGAATGGGCTTCGGCAGGTGGCAGGCGCTGCTGGCGTAGCGAAGGTGGAAGGCGGCTACGGCTACGATATAGCTTTATTGAATAATGGCACGGTCTCAACATGGACGAAGCAGCAAGACGACACCGGAAAGCTCAGCTTTGGCAAGCCAGCTGCCGTGAAGGGCTTAAATCAAGTCGTGCAGGTAGCATACGGTTACCCTAAGGCTTACGCCGTGAAGAAGGATGGAACGGTATGGAGCTGGCAGCCTGTGGCGACGCCCCGCGATGGCGCGGAGACGATTAAGCCTACAGCTCCGGCTAAAATATCCAGCTTGTCCGGCGTAACCTCCATCGTCGCGTATAGCGGCGGTCTAATGGCATTAGATACGAAAGGAAAAGCGTGGAGCATTGCTGAAAAAGGCAAAAAACAAGCGCTGTATCCGATACTGACGCTGAAGGAGATAAGCGGAAGTGCGGGCAGCCTGCTTATGCTGACGACCGATGGCGAGGTTTTTGCATATGGATATACCGCTACTGGCAAGCAGGGCAAAGTGCGAGGGCTCACCCGGATCAAGCATATCGCAGCGGGGGAAGACCACGGCGTTGCCATTGATGAGGATGGCAAAGCATGGGGCTGGGGCCATAACAAGTTTTATGAAGCGGGCGGACCATCCGAACGCAGCGATGGCATGGTTTATACGCCCATGCAAGCAAGGCCGGCTGTTGATACGTTTATAAATGGGCAATGGCTAAGCAGCATATACCCTGCCCTGCCGCAAGGCGAGACGGTATATGTGCCGATAAAAGACGTAGCTAAAGAATTAGGCATGACGTTGAGCTCCGTTCTTAATAAAGAAGGCTTCAGAATTTATACGCTTAAATACAAGGAACGCTCAGTAACCTTCCGTATAGGGGATACCCAGGCGAAAGCAGGCAATACGACGTTTAAGCTGCCAGAGGCGCCGATTGTTTATTCCGGTGCGACGGCCGTTCCTTATCAGCTGCTTGAGCAGGGGTTTGGCCTATCGGTTCAATGGAACGAGAAGCTTAGCCAGTTGACGATATCGGATCAGTCTGACGAATAATGGAACAAAGCTTCTAACAACCTCAAAAACCCCTCGGCCCACATTGCTTCGTGGACCGAGGGGTATTTTTTGAATTTCTCGGAATGAAACGCGCTGCGCCGCCAGAGGACGGTGACAGCCGTTTCACCTTGCATAACCCGCTATATAATTTGCTGATTCGGCAAGCAGGGTAAAGCGAGCGTCCTGTCGAAAGTAATGGGATACCAAGACATCCACTTATGACACATCACTTTAATAGTGCAAGACGCTATTGCTGAATCGCTCTTCTCCTGTACCAACAAGCTCTGTCGCTGATTTCTCAAACTGCTCTAATTGTTCAAGCGCCTTCAATTTGCTGCTGCCATTCATAAAATGAGCCACAATTGCTTCGCCGGGGGCGACGACGGCTATGTCTCCGTGATTTCTCTCCCCGATGATTGCACCGTCATGAATAACGGCGTTTTCGCCAATGATGGCTCTATGAATAATAACATTGCGCCCAATTTTTGCACCGGGCATAATGATGCTTTCGGCGATGCCGCTGCCTTTTCCAATGCTGACTCCTGCACCGAGCACCGAGCGTGAAATCCGGCCTTCGATTGTGCAGCCTGGATGAGCAATGCTGTTGCTCAGCACGGCTTGCGGGCTGACATAGGGCTTGCGCACCTGCTGAACCTCTTTGGATCGCAGAGGCCAAGTTTCTGTAGATAGGCTCATCTCGCCGTCAAGCAGCTCCATATGCGCTTCCCACAGGCTTTCCACAGTGCCGACATCACGCCAGTAGCCCTCGTATGGATAAGCGTTCAAGTTTTCCTCGGCAGCCAAAATGGCGGGAATAATGTCTTTGCCAAAGTCATGGCTTGAATGAGGGTTAGCGGCGTCCTCCAGCAGGAAACGTCTTAAATCTTGCCAGCGGAACAAATAAATGCCCATAGAAGCCAAGTTGCTTTCCGGGTTCGCCGGCTTCTCCTCAAACTTCATGATGCGGGACTGCTCGTCCGTATGCATGATGCCGAAGCGATGGGCTTCACGCCATGGCACCTGTTTGACGGCAATTGTTGCCATCGCCTTGTTAGCCTTGTGAAATTCCAGCATCGGGCGATAATCCATCTGGTAAATGTGGTCGCCTGACAAAACAAGCACATGCTCGGGATGATGCTCGTCCACATAAGCAATATTGCGAAGAAGGGCATCAGCCGTTCCCGTGTAGCAGCCTGAGCTTGATACCCGAGAAGCAGGCAGCATCGTAATTTCGCCAGAATGCTTCGTCGTTGCTGAGCGAAGCCAAGCTTCTCCATCGGTAATGTGGTCGTGAACCGAGTCGGAGCAATATTGGGTAAGCACGCCGATGGTGCGGATGCCCGAGTTAATGCAATTGCTTAATGGAAAATCAATCATGCGGAAGCGATCGCCGAAAGATACGACGGGCTTGGCCATTTGGCCTGTAAATGGGGCTAAACGACTTCCTTGTCCTCCAGCTAGCAGCATAGCGATGCAATCGGTATTATTAGGCATAAGGCTTTTTCCCTCCAGGCCGTCCGTGACGGGTTGTTGTAAGGTATTTTTAAACGACTGAAGGGCGCTTGAAACGGTTGAGTCAAAATCAATTTTTAAGGTTAATATTAGCTTTCGTGTGCTTTACTATACGTTCATTGCGAACATAAAGCGGGTGAAATGGATGGAAATCTCCACATTGTCCGAAGAGGAAATATTTCTGTTTCATGAAGGAACATGGGCGCATAGCTATCGAAAAATGGGCGCTCACCAATCAACTGAGCATGGAATCGAAGGCACTCGCTTTAACGTTTGGGCGCCGGAGGCACGAGAGGTTCGTCTGGCGACGGATTTTAACGGGTGGCATGGCGGCAATGAGCCGCTAACCCGGCTTAACAAGTCCGGCATATGGACAGGCTTCTTCCCGAATATGCCGAAAGGCGCTTTGTATAAATATGAAATCATAGCCCAAAATGGTGAGAGGCTGCTCAAAGCTGATCCTTATGCCGTTTATGCCGAAGTAAGGCCGCAAACCGCATCGCGCGTCTGGTCGCTGGACGGTTATTCGTGGCAGGATGAGGCGTGGATGCGCGGGAAAAAAGCGCCGTACGCCCGTCCGATGAACATTTACGAGGTGCATCTTGGCAGCTGGCGCAGGCATAAGGATGATACTCTGCTTTCCTACAGCGAGCTGGCTGATCAATTGGTCGCGTATGTAGCGGATAAGGGGTATACCCATCTGGAGCTGCTGCCGCTGACCGAGCATCCGTACGATAAATCATGGGGCTATCAGCCGACAGGCTATTATGCCGCAACTTCCCGCTACGGTGAACCGCAGCAATTAATGGAGCTGGTGGATCGCTGTCATCAAAACGGTATCGGTGTCATTCTAGACTGGGTGCCGGGGCATTTTGCCAAGGATGCGCATGGCTTGCGCCGCTTTGACGGCTCGGCTCTGTTTGAAAATGACGACCCGCTCATTGCCGAGAAGCCTGGCTGGGGAACACTCGCCTTCGATTACGGAAAGCCGGAGGTTCGCAATTTCTTAATTTCGAATGCCTTGTTTTGGTTCGATCTGTTTCATATTGATGGCTTGCGCGTTGATGCGGTCACCAGCATTTTGTATCATGATTTTGATAAAAAACCAGGCCAGTGGCGTCCGAATGAATTCGGCGGCAAGGAGCATCTGGAAGGCATCGCTTTTTTGCGCCAGCTGAATAAGACGGTTTTTCAATATTACCCGCATGCCCTTATGATGGCCGAGGAGTCGCATGCTTATCCCGGCGTTACGAAAGCGGTCGACGAAGGCGGGCTTGGCTTTAATTATAAGTGGAATATGGGCTGGATGAATGACACGCTCAGCTATGCCAAGGAGCATTTTTTTAACCGTAAAACCAAACATAATCTGCTGACCTTCCCGATCTGGTATGCCTGGCAGGACAATCATGCGCTGCCGCTTTCCCATGATGAGGTCGTGCATGGGAAAAAATCGCTGCTGAACAAAATGCCCGGAAGCTATGAGCAGAAATTTGCCGGACTGCGGCTGTTCTACGGCTATATGATGACCCATCCAGGCAAAAAGCTGCTGTTCATGGGCGGCGAATTTGCCCAGTTCATCGAGTGGAAGGACGACGCGGAGCTGGACTGGCTGCTGCTGGATTATGAGCCGCATTGGCGGATGCAGGCTTATACCCGCAGGCTGAATCAGCTGTATGCCCAGGAGAAAGCGCTGTGGAAGCTCGACCATGATTACAGGGGCTTTGAATGGATAGAGCACGAGGATGATTTGCAAAGCGTCCTCTCATATCGCAGATTAGCCAGCCCGAAGGGGGAAGCGCTCATTATGCTGTGCAATTTTACGGATTACGCGCATCCGGTTTACCGCATTGGCGTACCGAGCGCAGGCGATTATGAAATCGTGCTGAACAGCGATGAGCCTGCTTATGGCGGATCGGGTTTTCAAGCGGAGCTGCTGCGGGAAGGTGGCGCCATTGCATCGCAGCGCATCAGCTGGCATGATAAGAAAAACAGCGTAGAGCTGCCGCTGCCGCCGTTATCTATCCTTATTTTGCGGCGAGTAAAGGTTCAGCGTTCCCGTTAAGCGTTAAATCGGCATTGCAGCATTATGAATCCAAAGAGCAGGGGATGAAATGCATGAACGTATTGTTTGCGGCAGCGGAATGCGTGCCATTTATGAAGACGGGCGGCCTTGCTGATGTAGCAGGCTCACTGCCGGAAGCATTGAATGAGAAAGGCGCCAATGTGCGCGTTATAATGCCGCTTTACGCTTCGGTGAAGGACGTATATCGAGCGCAGATGAAGGAGCTTGGCTTCATTTATGTATCGGTAGGCTGGCGGCAAGTATATTGCGGCATCAAGGAGCTGGCACATGACGGAGTCGTCTATTATTTTATCGACAATGAGCATTATTTCCGGCGCGGTTCGGCATACGGCTATGGCGATGATGGGGAGCGTTATGCGTTTTTCTGCCGGGCGGTGCTTGATGCACTGCCGGTAATGGGCTTTATCCCTGATGTGCTGCATTGCCATGATTGGCATACGGGCATGATTCCCGCCCTGCTCAAGCATCATTATTGGCATCGCCCGGAATATTCCCGCGTGAAGACGGTGTTCACCATTCATAATTTGCAATATCAAGGCAATTATCCGCATCTTGCGCTGGGCGATTGGCTGGGATTGCAAAATGAGATGTTCACCCCGGATGGAGTTGAATATCATGGTTCGGTGAGCTTTATGAAGGCGGGCATTCAGCTTGCAGACCGGGTGACGACCGTCAGTCCGACCTATGCCAACGAAATCCGAACTGCTGAATACGGGTATGGCATGGACGGCACGCTGCGCGCCAAAGGCGACCGGCTTCTCGGCATTGTCAACGGCATCGACGCCCGCAGCTACAATCCGGAGACCGATCCGTTCATTCCATTCCCATACAAGGACAGCCTCAACGTGAAAAAGCAAAATAAAGCCGCACTCCAGCAGGAGCTTGGACTGCCGGTCAACGATGCCATTCCCCTAATCGGAATGGTCGGCAGGCTAGTGGATCAAAAAGGGCTGCCCCTCGTGCTGGAAGTTCTGGACGAGCTGCTGCAAACGGAAAATATCCAGCTTGTGCTGCTCGGTACGGGTGAGCCCGAGATGGAGCATGCATTCCGTGCAGCCCAGCATCGTTATCCGGACAAAATGGTATCGTGGATCGGCTTTGATGATGGCGTAGCCCGCCGTATTTATGCTGCCTCCGATATGTTCCTCATGCCGTCGCTATTCGAGCCGTGCGGCATCAGCCAGCTTCTGGCGCTGCGGTATGGCAGCTTGCCTATCGTGCGAGAAGTAGGCGGGCTGAAGGACACCGTTCAAAGCTACAACGAGTGGACGGGAGAAGGCAACGGCTTCTCCTTCACCAATTACAATAGCCAAGAAATGCTGAATACGATTCGCTATGCCATTCATATATGGTGGAATGAGTCGCATCGGGGCAAGCTCACCGCCGCCGCCTTTGCTGGAGATTACAGCTGGGGAGCATCTGCGGAGCGTTACATAGCGCTTTATACGGAGCTGACTCTATAATGATTGAGAATGAAATTGGTCTTGAAAAAGGAGTGCGACCGGTGATGATTGAGCGCTTATTGGAGCTGCAGCAGCGTATTTACCACTATCAAATGGATATTAAGCAAAGCTATGGCCCGGAGCACGCTATTTGGTCACCCGGCAATGATGCTAAAGTCAGCTTTGCCCAGGTTGGCGACCAGTACGAGCTGATGTTTTACGGTGTTGGCTATGATGAAGATCCTTCGATTGCCGCAGATGATTTCGACTACGAGACGAACTATCCTTTTGTAAAGTTCTTGGAATTTATTTGTTTGCCTGAGGTGGCTCCCCATCTTGCATCGCTAACCTTCACGGGGCCTGATGAAGGCGCGAACGGTCTGAATGAATGGAATTTCTCGCGCATCGTGCATTCGGAGGCGGAGTTTTCGGCACTGCGTTCCTTCCTCGTACAGCTCACAGATTCAGGCGATCATAACGTCCGCTTCATCGGGTGCGATTATGAAGAGGAGCATGGCATGGTGACGAAGCTGCTTGCCAAAATGCCAGCTGTTCTCATCTTCCAGACGCCTACAGTGCCGGATGAAGCTTTTTTCGAAATGGAAGGCCATCCGCTCCGTGTGCTGAGGCTGCAGGTAGGTTTTACAGAGGAATCTTTTATTGCCCGTCTCGCTGAATGTCCCTATTATAACGATTTACAGCAGCTGGACTTTTCTGAGCGGATTGAAACGATTGATGACGTGCCGGAGGATGCGATTCCTTATACAAGCTATGAAGCATTGTTCGCCTCTGAGCGTTTTAACTGCCAGCCGCATTTTCATTTCAAGCTGCGCCATTCTACGCTGACATTAGATGAGGTAATCGCCCTTGGCAAGCTCCAGCCCAAGGTGCAATTTCTGTTCATTGAGGGGCGCGGAGGGCGCTATGCTTCGCATTTATCCGATTAAGCAGTACAAAAAAGGGACAGGCCATCGACAAAACCGATGCCTGTCCCTTTTCTGCTGCCTGTTCAAGTCCTATGCAAGTTCTATTCAAGCTGCTTTAACTTTAAATGTTCCGGTACAAAATCCGGTAGCCCATCGGCTCCAGCTCAATGCGAAGCTGCTCCTCGAACGTTGCCACTTCTTCCTCGGTAAGCGCATCACGCCAGCCGCCAGCCAGCATCGGGTGGGCGAGGAATACATTTTCCTCTGTATTGTTCATCCAAATGGTGAAATGCTGCTTATTGTTCATCCGCTCATAGACGAAGGTGCCTTTCTCGCTGCTCGCTTGCAGGAAGCGGAAGCGGCCGCAGCGCAGCGCCTCATGCTTTTTGCGGAGCGAAATGATGATGCGATAAAAATCATGCAAATCCCGATCCTGCTTCGCCTCGTCCCATTCCATGCATTTGCGGCAATCGGGGTCGCCGCCGCCTTGCAAACCAACCTCATCGCCGTAGAAGACGCAAGGAACGCCCATCGACGTCATCATAAACACCGCTGCCAGCTTGGCCCGCCGTTTATCGCCGCCCATTCTGGTCAAGGAGCGCGGGATGTCATGGCTCGATAGCAGGTTAAGCAGCGCCTCGTTCGTCTGCTGCGGATAACGCACGAGCAGGCGGTTCACCTCTTCGGCAAAATCCGATGCATGCCTGCCGTTGTTTGCGAAAAAATCAAGCACGCTGTTCGTAAAGGGATAGTTCATCGACGAATCGAACTGGTCGCCCTGCAGCCAGCGCAGCGCGTCCCCCCACACCTCGCCGATAATGTAGGTCTCATGCTTCACAGCCTTGACAGCGCCGCGGAATTCCCGCCAGAAATGATGGTCGATTTCGTCGGCGACATCGAGCCGCCAGCCGTCAATATCCGTTTCACGAATCCAATGGACGGCGACGTCGAGCAAATATTTTTTAACTTCAGGATTGGCGGTGTTGAGCTTGGGCATGTTGCCATAAAAGCCGAACGTATCATAGTTTGCTTTGCCATCTTGTACAGCGACCGGAAAGTGGTTCAAATGAAACCAGTCCTTGTATTTGGACTTTTCTCCATTTTTCAGCACATCCTGAAAATGGGGGAATTGCTCGCTCACATGGTTGAACACCGCATCCAGCACGACGCGAATGCCGCGCTTGTGGCACTCATCGACCAGCTTCTTGAGCAGCTCAAGATCGCCGAACTGCGGATCAATCGTATGATAATCTACCGTATCGTATTTATGATTGGAGGGCGAAGTGAACAGCGGTGTCAAATAAATCGCATTTACGCCCAAATCGCTAATGTATTCCAGCTTATCTAAAATCCCCTGCAAGTCGCCGCCAAAGTGCGAATGAATATCGGGCGTTTCTCCCCAAGGCCTTACGTAATCATGGTCGTTTTCCTTGTCACCGTTATTGAAGCGGTCTACCATGATTTGATAAAAAACCGCGTTTTTCGCCCAATCTGGCGCATCGAACAAGTCGACCTCATGAATGTAGGGCACCTCGAAATAGCCGCCTGGAGGCGTCGGCTGCTGCGCATAAAATCCGGTCTCGATCTTCCACATCGTCTCTGTGCCGGCATGCAGACGGAAGCCATAGGAGAAGCGTTTGTATTTCGGGATGATAACGCCCTCCCAGTAATCAAACAGCTGATCGGACGCTATTTTTTCCATTACAATCTCTTGGAGGTTGCCATTCCAGTCGTATTTGTCTCCGGCGACCATGACGACATCCTCCACATCATTTTTTTTCGTGCGCAGCCGGATGTGATAGGTGCTCAAATCATAGGCGTAGGCCCATTTGTGGCTTGGGGTGTGGTGAATGGCTTCTCTTAGCATAAATAGTTGTTTCTCCTCTCCTGCCCTGCAGTTGGTTTAGCTAGCCGTGAAGCAAGGATTCCGCTCCGTCAATGTATACCGTTGTGCCCGTAATGTGATATGAATCATCCGAGCCGAGGAACAGCGCAAGCTGGGCGACTTGCTCAGGGGAGCCGGGCCCCTTCTCCAGCGGCTGGTCGCCTTCCGGAAAGTTGACCGGAATTTGCACCTCCTCCAAATAAGGCGAGCGTTTCGTGCTTTTATCAATATTCGTCTTAATCGAGCCAGGGCAGATGGCATTGACGCGAATGCGGTAATTCGCCAGCTCCAGCGCCGCCATCTGAGTGAAAGCGACCTGCGCCGCCTTTGTGCTGCTGTATGCGCTGAACCCGATATTCGAGAAGACGCGGTTGCCGTTAATGGAGCTCGTAATCAAAATGCTGCCGCCCTTTTCCTTAAGCGCTGGAATGGCATGCTTCACGGTCAGAAACGTGCCGTTCAGGTTAATGTTGATCGTCTTGCTCCAATCCTCCAGCTTCATCAGCTCAATGGGCGCCATGGAGCCGTTAATGCCGGCATTGGCATAGACGATGTCAAGCTGGCCCAGCTTGTCTAACGCCAATTTATACGCCGCTTCGATCGCTTCCTCGCTTGAAATATCGGTCACGGCTGTTGCGCAAGTGACGCCGAAAGCTTCGGCCTCCTGCTTGACCTTGGCCAGCCCGTCCTCATTCACATCGAGCAGTGCCAGATTAGCGCCTTCCTTGGCGAACAGCAGTGCCGCTGCGCGGCCGATGCCAGAGCCGGCTCCCGTTATTAGAGCAGCTTTGCCCGCCAGTCTGCCGTTGCCTGTCCTCGTTTGTTCATTCGCCATCGTCGAAAACCTCCTGCAATGTATAATGATGTTTAGGGAACATGTCCTGCAAATGCGTATTCTGTTAAGATGATCTAATTTCTCTTACCCTAAACCAATCGGGTGTTCCCAACTATTTCAATTTTTATTTTGCGGCTTCTGCTGGACAACATTGAACAACCGATAGTATTGCAGTGGTGGCCACCATAGCGTATATATTCAATCGGCGACCACAGCGCACCTATCCATTCTTTGTTCATACAAGTTTACAAGTTGGAAACAAGTTCGATATATTGGCGATGCAAAATTGCATTATGCTGCGATCTAATGGGTAATCTGGGTTAGATAGGCACAGGTGGGAGCGGTGAAGGATGACAGGTCAGATGATAGATAAAAAAATATTGGTCGTAGATGATGAAGCGAGTATCGTCAGCGCCGTTGCCTATGCATTCAGACGCGAGGGCTATTTGGTCGAGACCGCTGGCGATGGGGAAGAGGCGTTGGAGAAGGTAGCCGTCTTCCAGCCGCATGTCATTATTTTAGACGTAATGATGCCGCGCATGAACGGCTATGAAGTGTGCCGGAAGCTGGAGAATCGCCATAGCGTCGGCATTATTTTGCTCACGGTCAAAAATGACATCGTCGACAAGGTGCTGGGGCTTGAGCTGGGCGCCGACGATTATATGACGAAGCCGTTTGATTTGCGCGAGCTTGTTGCCAGAGTGAAGGCGCTGATGCGGCGCACCCAGAAGCTGGCGGGGCGCGAGGAGGAGCCGGATGTGTATGAGCTGGGCAGCATTCGCCTGAACATGCAGCAGCGGCTCATTACGGCTGGCGGTGCTGCGCTTGAGCTGACGCCAAAGGAATTTGATTTGGCAGCGCTGCTGCTGTCGCATCCCGAGCGGGTTTATACCCGGGAGGAGCTGCTTGATTTGGTCTGGGATATGGAATACGCGGGCGGAACGCGCACGGTAGACATTCATATTCAGCGGCTGCGCAAAAAGCTGGGCGATTCGAGCCAGACGCTGCTCCAGACCGTATACGGCATCGGCTACAAAGCTTCAAAGGCAGGAGCGTCAACAGCTGGGGCATCAAAGATAAGCGCTGGATCTGGGAATACGCAGGACACTTCGGCGGAGTCAGTCTCGTCATCGATAAAAGCGAATGAGCCGGGGCAATCCGGTGAGCCGTCATGAGAATCAGCTTAAAGCTGCGGATGAGCATTGTGCTGATCGTGCTGCTGGCGCTTACCGTTAGCGTACTGAGCATGATGGTGCTGAGCGGGATCAAGCGCGATCAGCAGGAACGAACAGAGAAGCTGCTGGCCAAGCAAAGCGAGGTAGCGGCACAATACGTTCGGCAAAGCTTCGCTACTAGCGAACCGCCGCTTGCCCTTGATGCCTTCATGCCGTTGAGAGGGCAGCGGCTGGCGCTCTACATTTCAATGATCAGCGGCATGCAGACGACGCTGTATGACACGCAGGGCAAAGAAGCCGGCAGCTCCATTCCCGTTGGCGGGGAGAAAGGAGCAAATTTATCCGACACGCTGCAATATGCCCTGGTTGGCAAAATCGCCTATCAGACAGCGGGGGATTCCCTTATTTATTTTGCTCCTTTGCAGGGCGAGGATGGATTGCTTGGCGTAGTCAGCTTCCATTACTCGTTGAAAAATGACCATCTGTTCGCCCAGACCATCCGCGAGCTGTTTCAAACGGCGGGCATTATTGCCGTGGTGGCAGGGGCCGCCATGGGCTATGCGTATTTTTATAGGCTGGCCGCGGTCATTTCCCGGCTGAGAAGCGCAGCGGGCAACATTCGAGAAGGGCGGTATTTGCAGCAAAATCCCGTACGAAGGCGCGATGAGCTGGGCGACTTAAGCCAGGATATTTTTTTCATGAGCAGCGCCATTGAACGGCATATTGAGGAAATGAAGGAGGAGCAGCGCAAGCTTACGCTCGCCATCCTCAAGCTGCAGCAATTGGAGCAGCAGCAGAAGCAGTTCATCGGCAACATTAGCCATGAGTTCAAGACGCCGCTCACGTCGATTCGGGCGTATGTGGATTTGCTGGATATGTACCGCGATGATCCGAAGCTCATTGATGAGGCGATACAAAGCATGGGCAAGGAGTCCGGGCGGCTGTACGATATGGTCGAGAAGGTGCTGCATTTGGCGGCGCTGGAAAAGTATGCGTTTGAGCAGCAGGCCGAGGTGCTGCAGCTGGATGAGCTGCTGCTGGATTTGTGCACGCGCATGCAGGGAAAGGCGGCAAAATTTGATTTGTTGCTGCAAATGCAGCTGGAGCCTGCTGTCATCTGGGCGGATCGGGAGAGCCTGATGCAAATATTCATCAACCTAATTGATAATGCCATTAAATATAATCGTCCTGGCGGACAGATTGAGGTCGCGCTGCATGTGGACGGAAATCGGGTCAATGTTGTCGTGCGGGATACGGGCATTGGCATTCCAGCGGAAGCGCATGACAAAATTTTTGAGCCTTTCTATACGGTCAACCGCGACCGCTCCCGCATATCGGGAGGAACGGGACTTGGCCTGTCGCTCGTTAAGCAGCTTGCCGAGGCGCAAAAGGGTGAGCTTGTACTGGTAAGGTCGGGCGAGGATGGAACGACGTTCAAGGTCTATTTTCCGCTATATAGCGGTTAATGGTGTAAAGGTTTACAGGTCCGCAACAAGCTGGAGATGAGGCGGAAACATCCACGGATTACAATAAGCGCATAGCAATAAGGGAGAGGGGAAACACGAGATGAAACAAACCCATTTTAAATGGATAAATACAGGCGCGGCTGCCTGCTGTGTGGCTTTTTTGCTGGCGGGCTGCGCAGACGGAACGGCACCTGCACGCGAAACAATTCAAAAGCCGGATAAAACGATTACCGTCGTTGAGCCGGGCCAATCGACCGATACGAAGGTCGCTGTCAGCCAAATTGCCCAAATAGACAGAACGCGGGGAATTAGTTTTATTACCGAGGAGCAGCTGGTCATCGTCAAGCGCAATGAAAATGAGCAGAAAATAGCGGTGGAAGGGGAAATGATGTTTCCCAACAATTTGTATGTGCACGATCTGGCAACGAAGCAGGAGGAGGCCTTGCATGAGCAGCCGGCGCATCAGGGATTTGCCAAGCCGTCTCCGGATGGGAAATATTTATTTTATAAGCTGAATAACGAAGAAAGTGCCCACGGATACATGATGAATTTGGAAACGCGAGAGTCGGTGGAACTGGGCAGTGATGTGATCGATACGATGACAGGCATGTGGATGGATGATACGCATGTGCTGTTTATGACGATTGAGGGCAAAGTAATCAAGGCGAGCGTTGATGGCACATTGGAGACGATTTTGAGCAGCGATCGTCGGATATTTACGGCGGTGCCTGGCGAGGGCGGCATTTATTATGTGGTGAATGAAGTGCTGTATTTTCTTCCTGATGGCAGCAAGCAGGCGGAGAAGCTGGCGACGGACGTCGTCTGGGTGATCCCCTCGCCCGAGCGCAAGCAGCTCGCTTTGGTGAAGCGGACATCGAATACGACGCGGACGCTGATGATTACGGATGCCAAGGGCAATGAGCCGATTGAGCTGGGCAGCGCGACGCAAGTATTTGGCACAAGCTGGTCGCCGGATGGCAAGAAGCTGGCCTACAGCCTGACATCGGAAGGAACGGACGGCGACAACGGCGTATTTGTAGCAGATGCCATCAGTGGAGATACGGTGCCGATCAAGCTGGATGTCCAATATTTATCCGATGATCTCGGCTGGAGCCCTTCTGGCAAAAAAATCGTCGCCGCAACTTATTCCCAGGAGCAGAACGATTTTATTACGTTTGTGATTACGTTGAAATAAAAGCTGCATCATTATATTTATGAAAAAATAAGGATGTCCGTAATAGCTAGCAGCTACTTAGCTACTTAAGGACATCCTCTTTATGGTTAATTTAAATTACTTTTTTGATTTCTTAAATAAAATCCAAACAACAAATCCGACTAAGGAAAAAGAAGCAATGGAATAGAGAATGGATACAAAATTCATAGGCTTTGAAAAAAACAAGGAAGCTTAGAATGAACTTGCACTGGTCTAGTCTCCTGTATACTTAAATCCATTAAAGATTTTGTTATAAATTTCATGAAAAAACCTCCAGCTTAATTATGAAGTTATTTTAGTGCTTTTATATGAACGAAAATGAGCCAGAATTAGATCGAAATTAGCGTCACACGTATTTCCGTTAAACTTGGCGGACACAGCCGCAGCTATTTTAACAGAATTACGGATTATGGCACAGGTTTCGGACTCAGGAGCCGCTATTGCGATGTAAATGGCCATTTTATTGGGATAATGGGAGTGATAACGGCTCTCCTGTCCGCTTACGTCCTGAACTCGGCTCAAAAGTCAGAATAGCGGAATCTCAGTCCTCAGTCCCGATCTGGTTTACATATGTGCCTAGCAGGTTCGTTATGAAACGCTATTATAGCACTTTCAATTGTGAATTTTACTTTTTTTATCCATAAAAATAAAAAATCCTGTATGATAAAATTTAGTCGCTAGTGTAAATATTGAAGTTGGCAGGCAAGTGATTAAACGTACGTCGTTATTGTAACCCTGAACGAGGTGGTAGGGTCATGCTTAATTTAATTGCTCTAATCGCTTATTTGCTGATTACATTATGGGTCATTGTTAGTATCATAAGAGCAGGATGGGAGCCTCAAAGAAGAGTGCAAAACATCTATTTGTTATTTATAGGTGGAATGCTAATGTTTGCAATGGCTCCGAATGAGCTTTGGAAAACGATCCTTCCGCTGTTCAATCTTGCTCTCATCATAGCCTATCTGATATTCATCTTTGCTTTGAGAAAAAAAGTGTAAGAGCATAAATCATGCATGCCTCGTTATAAAAATGGATTCACCGAAGCGGGAATTCCTTACTTTCGTATGAAGATTTTCAAAGCAAAACGATGGACCTAATGGCGGAAATATTGACTTAAGGCGCTATAAAGGGTATTATTACACAATCTTGAATACGAACAGTAAGGGTGAAAATCTTGAATTCGAAACTGCAGATTAAGAACGTTATTTTAGCCGACAAAGATCTTGCCTCAGGGTTATATCAGTTCATCATGACACTTAGTGAAGGTTCTAAGGCGCGTTTGTTCTACAGCCAGAAGCCAGTATGGAGATTAACAGGCGTTACGCGTATGCTGAACGTGCCGTGTCCATTGTGCCGGAAAGACTACTACTGTAATTGCTTTGAGAAGAACATTGCTCATTTCAATCAGCAGATCATCGAGAAGGATCTTATTCCGGAACCGACGAATAGCTAATACTTGTTTGAACAAGCTTACAAAAACAGGCATCCCCGCCTCTGGCTGGTGGATGCCTGTTTTTTGCGCTTTGCGTCTAAATTTCCTTCGGCGTCTTCAAGCCGAGCAGCTCTAAGCCTTCCTTAAGCACATCGGCAGCCACCTGCACCAGCTTAAGCTTAACGATCCGCTCCCCAGCGTCCCCAGCGAGCACCTTGTCATGATGATAAAAACGATTGAACGCCTGGGCGAGCTGAATCAAATATCTGGCGAGAATCGATGGCTCATGCCGTTTGGCGGCGTCTCCAAGGGCTGCTGTGTAGCGCAAAAGCATCTTCATTAGCAGCCAAGCATAATCGCCCGTCACATACTCATAATCTGCAGGCTGAGGTGCTGCTGCGACGTCGCTGCCGGCCGCTTTTGCCAATATCCGCTGCGTTCTGGCGTAAGCATATTGCACGTACGGGCCCGTCTCCCCTTCAAAATTCAGTACATCCTCCAGCACAAAATCGACCGCGAGCATTCTCGTATTTTTGAGATCCCCGAACACGACGGCGCCAATGCCAACCGCTTCGGCTACCTCGGCTTTGCCTGCAAGTGCTGGATTCTTTTCCTCTATTTTCTGCAAAGCCCGCTGTACCGCTTCATCCAGCACTTCTTCTAGAAATACGACCTTGCCGCGGCGGGTGGACATTTTTTGCCCGTCCAGCTTCATAAGCCCGAACGGGATATGCTTGCAGGCGGCTGCCCACGCAAAGCCCATTTTCTCAAGCACGAGAAACAGCTGGCGGAAATGCAGCGATTGTTCCGAGCCGACAACATACAGCAGCTCGCTGCCCTTCATCTCTTCATGGCGATAAATGGCAGTCGCCAAATCACGTGTCGCATAGATGGATGTGCCATCGGATTTGCGAATGAGGCAAGGCGGCAGCTCATGCTCATCCAGCCGGACGACCTGTGCGCCTTCACTTTCCTCCAGCAGCTGCTGCTCCTGAAGCTGCTGGACGACGGCGTCCATTTTATCGTTATAGAAGCTTTCGCCAAGAAAATGGTCAAAGCTGACGCCGAGCCGGGCATACAGCTTATTGAACTCCTTCAGGCTGTCGGCAATAAACTGGCTCCAGCAGCGAATCGCTTCAGCATCGCCAGCTTCCAGCTTGGCGAACCAGCTGCGCGCCTCATCCTCCAGCTCGGGGTGCTGCTCTGCCTCTTCGTGAAAACGCACATACAGCTCCAAATAGCCCTTAATGGGATCGGCTGCAAGCTGCTGCTCGTCGCCCCATTTTAGATAGGCGGTAATCATCTTGCCGAACTGCGTGCCCCAATCGCCCAAGTGATTGACGCTGACCGTCTCATAGCCAACCTTGCGCAAAATATGGTACAGCGCATTGCCGATCATCGTCGAGCGCAAATGCCCAATACCGAACGGCTTCGCAATATTGGGCGAAGACATGTCGATTATGACACGCTCTCCATTCCCTATAGCTGCATGCAGGAGGGTTCCGTTCTGCCAATCTGCAATAAGCTGCGCGGCTGCCAGTTCCCGATTCCATTTGAAATTCAAATAGGGGCCGGCAGCCCGAACGCTCCAGCTCGCATCTGCCAGCAGGGGCTCAAGCAAAGCAGCAATGTTAACGGGGCTTTGTTTCATCGTGCGGGCCAAAGTAAAGCAGGGGAAAGCAACATCGCCAAGCTCCTCATCGGGCGGATATTCCAGCAAGGGCCGAATATCCGCTTCGGGCAGATCCAGCGCTTTGGCCAATGCCAGCGCGATTTTGTCCATTAACAGCATCATCATCTTCCTCTCTAAAATAAATGTTCCGGCCAGAGTAGAGCAGCACGCCAAAAAGGCCCCGTCTCTAAAAATAAGAGACGAGGCCTGTTATCCCCGCGGTACCACTCTTGTTGCCGCCTCCGCACAGAAACAAAGAGGGGCATCTCGCCGTTGTAACGGTGCTGAACCGGACGTCCCTAGCATGATTGCTCGTTTCAGGCCGCCATCTCCCGGGTGCGCTTCACCTAATCGTCCATTGCCGGCTTCCACTGTCCCGGCTCGCTTGAAATGGCACCCATGTAGGTTACTCTCCCGTTCCTTGATGTTAATTAACAGCTATCATATCGGATACGATCAGAAAAATCAATCCGTTTTTAGTCGGCCAAGCTTGCAGCTATTCTTTCTCGGTTACGAGGCACAGGCTCTCAATCGCCTGGCGTATAATCGAGCATGAGCGCTCCATCAGCCGCTGCTCCCGCGTAGTCAGCTTGAGCTCGACGATTTCCTTAACCCCGCAGCGGGCGATGATCGCGGGGACGCCAGCGCATACTTGCTGCTGGCCATATTCGCCGTTTAATATCGCAGACACGGCAATAATGCGATGCTCATCGTTTAGAATAGAGCGGGTAATATGCGCCAGCGCATTGCCGATGCCAAAGCTGGTCGAGCCTTTGCGCGTATAGATTTCCCAGCCGGCATTGCGGGTCTGCTCCGCGAGCGCTCCGAGCTTCACATGCCCGAAGCGCTCGGGATGCTGGGCCAAAATATGCAGCAGCGGCTTGCCGCCAACCGTCACATGCGACCAGGCGGGAAACTGCGACTCGCCATGCTCCCCAAGCACATAGCCCTGCACGCTGCGGGCATCCACTGGAAAATGCTCGCAGAGCAGCGTCTTGAGCCGCGAGGAGTCGATGGACGTTCCGGTGCCAATCACTTGGCAACGCGGCATGCCGGACAGCTCCCACACGACATACGTCACAATATCCACAGGATTGGCGGCCGCTACAAAAATTCCGCTGAATCCGCTGTTCATAATGCGCGGAATCATCGTTTCATAAATCTCGCGCACCGTATGCAGCACATCAAGCCGATCATCGCTGCCGACGGGATACGCCCCAGCGCAGAGAAGGATAACGTCCACATCCCCGCACTGCTCCAGCGTTCCAGCAGCAACCTTTGTGCGGCCATGGACAAAGTCCATGCTGTGCGACAAATCGAGCGCCTGTGCATAGGCCCGGTCGAACGTGCGGTCAATGAGCAGCAGCTCATCGCAAATCGACTGGTTAATTAAGGCATACGCGCAGCTTGAACCGACCTGACCGACTCCTACAATAGCGACCTTGCGCGCTTTGTTTGCCATCCGTTTGCATCTCCTCCACCGTAACCTCGTTACGCTATTATATGCGGCATCCAGCCCATGATGTGACGGCTATGTTCAATCCATGTTTGTCTATGTCACATGGAAGCAAAAGCGTGAAAATATGCACATTTTGACCTGCCATCCTATGGCGGATAGAGCTTTGCTTTTCAACATATCCACAGAGTTATGCACATTATCAACAGAGTTCAAATGGAGTATTTTCCGCCACCTCCAATACTTATCCACAAGTGAACAGGGAGGATTGTCCACACTGTACAGGTCAGAAGTCCTAAGGTTGAATATAGATAAACCGCTTATTTTCGTACATTTACAATCTAACTTTCAGCTGTCATGATAGGGAAAGTATATGTGGGCAGACACAGATGGAGGAATGGAATTCATGTGGCTTGTATTATCCTTGCTGGCGGCGACGAGCTTTGGGCTGCGGGGGATTTTGTATCATTGGACGAGCCAGCAGGCGCTTAATCGCAATGCGCTGCTGTGTGGTGTATTTTTCTCAGGGGCGCTGATTACACTTGTTTGTACGCTGGCGACTGGAACATCTTTCACCGTTTCATCGCTTATTGGCGTGCAGATGGGACTGCTCTCTTTCGGCGCAAATGCGAGCATGTTCAAGGGCTTTGCCGTGGGCAAAGCCTCTATTGTTGCGATTTTGACCGCGCTTCCTTCGGCAATTGTCGTCGTTGTCGCCTTCGCGGTATGGGGCGAGACGCTCAATATGGCGCAGCTCAGCTCCTTTATTATCATTATTGCGGGTATATTGCTGGTGCGTTATTCCAATGATATTACCCGTGGCAATTTGCAAGGAGCGCAATGGGGGCTACTGGCGATGCTGCTGTTTGCCGGAAACGATTTGTCGGGAAAATGGTCGACGATGATGGATGCGCCGTTGTTTCCGACGCTTGTCTGCATGTTCAGCAGCGGCTCGATCTGCTTTGGGCTTTGGTGGCTGCGCGACCTGCGCTCCGTACGTGCTGCTGCTGCGGCAGCAGGCCAAGCAGCGCAGGAGATAGCAGCAGGTGCCGCAGCAATTACTCTTAACGCTGTTAATACTCTCAATTCTCTTAATACGGTTAGTGCGGTTAATGCTGGTATCACGAGTGGCGCAAGAAACGGGACTGCGAGTCCAAGCACTCAGCCAATCGTGAGCGTGGCAGCTCAGGCAGCCAACCGAGCAGGCACAGCAGACAAACGCAGCTGGAGCTTCCGCCGCACGTTTTCCGTCGGGATGGCAGTCGGCATTACCAATGCAGTGGGCATGATGTTTATTGTGACGGCCTTTGATGTAGGGAAGGCGGGGCTGGTGTCGGCCGTAACGGCGCTTAATGTGCTAATCGTGCTGCTTTATACGCGGTTCGTTGTGAAGGAGCGGTTCTCCAAACTGGAGACGATCGGGATTTCGACCGCGTTCGCAGGCATCCTGCTCTTGCGTTTGTATGGCTCCTAATGTGAAGCGGCCTGCGCTGAATACAGGCGAGTTAAGTACGAAACGTCTATAACTTTAGAAAACTCAGTGAAAGTGTTATAATACAACCGTTCACTTATTTTACTTAACGGGAGGTTTCACTTACTATGAAAGATTTTGAATTGTACAACCCAACCAAGCTCATATTCGGAGCAGGGAAGGTACAGCAGCTTGGAGAGCTGGTCAAGCCATACGGGACGAAAGTTCTGCTCGTATACGGCGGCGGAAGCATCAAGCGTTCGGGGCTTTATGACGAAGTGATTTCCCAATTAAATAGCATTGGCGCAACCGTTCATGAACTGTCTGGCGTGGAGCCGAATCCGCGTCTGACGACAATTAATAAAGGGATCGACATTTGCCGCAGCGAAAAAATCGAGTTCGTGCTCGCCGTTGGCGGCGGCAGCGTGCTGGATGCTTCCAAGGCGATTGCAGCTGGGGCGCTCTATGATGGCGATGTGTGGGATTTCACGATCCGCAAAGCAGTCATCCAAGAGGCATTGCCTATCGGCACTGTGCTGACGCTCGCCGCTACCGGCTCGGAAATGAACGGCAATGCGGTTATTTCCAACTGGGAAACGCAGCAAAAACGCGGTCTCGGCAGCAAGCTTGTTTATCCGAAATTTTCGATTCTTGATCCGAAGCTGACATATTCCGTGCCGAAGGATCAGACGGCGAACGGCATTGTCGACATTATGTCGCATGTGTTCGAGCAATATTTCTCCCTGACGACGGGTACGCCGCTGCAGGAGCGCTTTGCAGAATCCATTTTGCAAACGGTCATTGAAAATGGTGAAAAAGCAATCGAAAACGGCTCCGACTATGACGCCAGAGCGAATTTGCTGCTTGCCGGCACCTTTGCGCTCAACGGCACGCTGCCGATTGGCGTCGTGACGGACTGGGCGTCGCATGGCATCGAGCATGAGGTAAGTGCGATTTATGATATCGCACATGGCGCAGGACTTGCGATCATCTTCCCGAACTGGATGAAGCATGTGTATCAAGAGCGTATTGACCGCTTCGTGCAATATGCGGTACGGGTATGGAACATCGATCCGAGCGGCAAATCCGATGAGGAAGTGGCGCTTGCGGGTATTGAAGCGACACGCGCCTACTTTACGCGCATTGGCGAGCCTGCAACACTTGGCGAGCTGGGCATTGGCGGCGAGAACATTGACCGGATGGCGGCGGAAGCGACTGTATTCGGCCCAATCGGCTCCTTCAAGAGCCTGGACAAGGAAGCTGTCAAGAGCATCTTGACGGCGAGCCTGTAAGCCAGGAAGTCAAAGCTCTTATAAAGCATTCAGGTACTGCTGCGCAAGCAGCACGCCTGAGTGCTTTTTTTTCTGGCCAGCAATGGGTCTATATCATCTCCAATCCTTGAAATTTCAATGATGGAATAGAAAATCTCTATTATCCGTGCCGTTGACCGCTGCATATATGGAGTGATAAGTTAAATTCATATAAAATAATCGGAATAATCGGATATTAGAGGAGGCTTTTTCAGATGGGAGATCAAGCAGCAGCGTATCGTTTTGCCCGCAACTTGCCCGCACGATCCATTGGCGGAACGAAGGTGACAGACCCGCAGCATGTTCATTTGTCCTACGGCTTTCCGGCAACGGACTTGCTGCCGGTTGAGGAGCTGCATGCAGCAGCGGCGGAAGCTCTTAAATGGGACCGGGCGGATGCGCTCCATTATTCGGGAGCGAAGGGGCCAGCCCGCGTCAGGGATTGGGTGCTGGCACGTTCCCGCAAGTTCGGCATTCATGCTGGGGCGGAAAATTTTATTCCGACCTTTGGCGCCATTCAAGGCATTGACCTGACCGCGCGAATTTTGCTAAACCCGGGGGATGAGGCTTGGGTAGAAGGGCCGACCTTCTTTAATGGCTTGCAGGCGTTCCGCGCAGCGGGTGCCGTCATCAAGTCGATCCCCGTCGATGAGGAGGGTCTTCAGGTCGAGCTGCTGGAAGCAGCCTTGAAGCAGGCAGCTGAAAGCAATGAGCCGATACCGAAGCTGCTGTACTGCATGCCGAACTATCATAATCCGACGGGTGTGAGCCTGTCGCTGGAGCGCAGGCGGAAAATTGCGGAGCTGGCGGTGGCCTACAATTTCCTCGTTTTGGAGGATGATGCTTATGCCGAGCTGAACATTAGCGGGAAGACGCTTCCTGCGATCTATTCGTTTGCGCCGGAGCAGGTCATCTATGTCAGCACATTTTCGAAGACGTTGGGCCCTGGACTGCGCCTCGGCTGGGCAATTGCCGCACCGGAGGTCATTACGCATATGGCGACGCTGTCGCTGGGAAGCCAGCTTAATCCTTTTACCCAAGAGGTCGTTGGCGAATTGCTGCAGCATTATGGATTTGATGAGCAGGTAGCAAAACTTACCGAGCGCTATAGAGCGCAGCGCGATACGATGATTCAAGCTCTCAGGAGGGAGTTTGCGAAGCATATTTCGGTGCAGGCGCCGGATGGCGGATTTTTCGTCTGGGTGACGTTTGACGAGCAGGTGGATGTGCGGCAGTTTGCGCCAGCAGCGCTTGCGAAGGGCGTCAGCTTTGTAGCGGGCAATGCTTTTTTCGCGGATGGGCAGGGCTCACGCCATTTGCGGCTGTGCTTTAGCTTCTGCAACACGGAGCAGATCGAACGCGGCATTAAGGCTTTGGCAGAGGCTTATTATGAAGCATTGCAAGGCCCAGCGGCGCAGCAAGCTGTTCCCGAGCTGCAAGCCTAGATCCGAGCTTAACTGGCCGGGGCCTAACTGGCGATCCGTATCCTCTTGAGATCCACCTTGTTCGATTCCCGACATAAAGCGCGAAGCCTCGCCGTCAGCAGGAAATCTGCGAGGCGAAGCTTCGCGCTTTTTAAATATTCCATGTACTCCTATTGATGTGAAGGTTAGCTGGAATACAGCGAGCAGTAGGTGCGGCTGAAATTGCGAGCCAGCAGGTCCTCTTTTCGAATGAAGAAATGAATGACGCCAGCATTCTGCCACTGGTAGCCGACTAGTTCGTTGCTGTCTATTTCCAGCAGCATAATCATATCCGCGATTTCCGCTTCGGCCCGCTCCCGGCTTCCACGGAGCCTGTCCATCAAATGCTTCATCGCCTTCTCGCTGTCATTTTCGGTCGTCTTATCCGCCAAAATGAACAGTGCCGCTTCCTCCTCAGCATCGTGATGCTGCCCGGCCGGATAGCCGAACATCGTTCCCCAATTGGTTTTGCGATCCCCCTGCATTTCGGCGGCAAGCTCAAAATAGCGGTTGATCGAGCCCTCCTCAAAATCAATGACCTCATAATCCACATAAGGCATGTTCGGCAGCTCGACCGCTGAAAAGGCTGCGGCTTTGTAAGGATGAAACGACGTTTCATAAATATCCTCAAGAATCGTTGCCGTCTCGGGATGGCGTAGAGCAAGCTGCTGCGGGTATTCGACAAAAATAATGCGATGCTCGACGTTCGCAGCCCCTTCGTCCATGCCGATAAAGAAATACAGCATGCCAGCTTCAGGCAGCCAGCCCTGTCTGCATGCAGGCGCTATATCTGCCATATTCAGCTGGGCGAGCGGCGTCATCAGCTTGCCAGACGATTCCGTCGGCCATTCCATCGCTTGCGGAAGGTCTGGGTAGCCGCCGACGCGCGAATTGCCGACCTTTTCATAAAAATCAGGCTCTATTGCAGACAGCTTCACTGTGCTGCGGGCTTGCGGGAGCAATTTTTCGGCAGCGGGAGACAGTTGATGCTCATTCAGCAATTGTTCCAACGCTTGTGACAGATGTTCGTTAAGGTGATTGGACATAAGCATAAATCCTCCATTCTGGGATTGAGTAAGTCGTCATAAACCAAGTCGTATTGAACCATTACCCCGCTGCGAGGAAAGCTTACCACATTGGACTGGCGAGAAAGATAGAGTTTGCCGATAAAAGGGTATATTTCCCTATGTGATGTTCTACCTAAATCAAAGTACGATAGAAATAAGGGGCTGATAGACAGATGGAAGAATTGAAAAGCTGGAGTAAAGCTTGGAATGTCGAGACGTTAACGGATACGATTGGTCAAGTGACCCTATTGAATCATCCGGGCGGCATCTCTCCAAAAGGAGCCATTGCTGCTCCGAGGGGCGGTACAGTGATTGCGGCTTATGCCTATCATGACAATCAAAGCGGTCTTTACGATGTCGTCTATATCCATCTGGATGAGAGCGGCAGTCTTATTGATACGCAGCATGAGCAGGAGGGCGTTTTGCCTGAGCTGTTCCATAGCCCGGATGGCGCGGTTTGGGTATCGCTTGGCACTACACATGGCAAGGAGCTTGATATAGCGCTGCCGCTGTACGGACGCAGCGACCATGCCGCTCCTATAGGGAGCCGTCCTTTTCCAGGGAAATATGCCGCTTCGGCAGAGAAATCAGCCTGGTTCCACGATGAGGATTGGTTCAGCGATAAAAAGCCGGACCGCCTGCTGCGGCTGGAATTTGCGAATGGCCGCATCCAGTCATGCAAGGTTATCAAGCTGCCGATGCCCAAAAACAATAAAATCTCCCTTGATCCGGAGGGCAAGCTTCATCTGCTCGCTGTTCTTCATCAGGAGGAAGAACTGCTGCACCGTACGCTAGACAGCCAAGGGAAAGTGATGGATGAACGCCGCTTGAGCGGTTTTGAGGCGGATATGCTGGAAGTGCTGGAGCTGGGAAGCGAACGGGACATGCGGGTTATTTTTACGATAGGAAATGCTCTGAATCTCGGTGTTGTTGCGCCGGATGGGCGGCGGGAGACGCATGCACTGCATGAGCTGCCAAGCCCGTTTTACAGCGTCTGGGAGCCTGTGCGCCTTGCGGACGGGATGGATATCATCCGCTTTACTTTTGAAGAGGGCAACGGGTGGGCAATTGTGCAAAATACGGAGCTGCGCGCGATTTTTACGCATAGCGGAGAACGCGGCTACACGAATCAGCTGACAGGCGAGCTGCTGCCTATTCCAGCCAGCGAATCGCTCGTGTTAAACGATATTTGCCGCATCAGCGATCAGGCATACCGGGTCATTATTTATCCGATGATGAATGGTGCTGCCAAAGCCCAGCAATTGTTTATCGCGCAATTGGAGCTGTAGGAGCTGGGGCAAGGGAGAGGGCAAGTGAGTGGGAAGGGAAAGGGCAAGAAGCCCAGCAGTAGATCGCTGAAATGGACAAGCGGAAGGATGGAGAAGCGATGAGCATCATCACATATATGGAGGAAATCAAGGAGCTGCTCAAGGAGGAGCTGCCGGAACTGGCGGCATCGTTGAACGGGCCTGCAACGGAAGCGGAAATTGCCCAAGTGGAGTCGCAGCTGGGCCTTTCTTTTCCGGACGACCTGCGGAGCTTGTATTTGCTGCATAACGGCGAGCAGAGTGAGGGGCCGGGCCTGTTCATGGGGCTAAGGTTTCTGTCCTTGGAGGAGCTTGCGTCAGAGTGGCAGGTGTGGGCGGATTTGGAGGCGGACTTTGGCGAGGAAAGCGGCCATTATTCCGTTCCCCTTGGCTGGATAGAGGAACGATACATAAATCGCGGCTGGCTGCCGATCAGCGAGGATGGCGGAGGCAATCATCTCGGTGTAGATATGGCGCCTGCGCCGAGCGGCGTAACGGGCCAGATCATTAATTTTGGCCGGGATGAGGAGACGAAATATGTCATTGCTTTAACGCTCGGCGAGCTGCTGAAATTTGTTCGCGATACGGTCAAGGAAGGGCAGTTCAGCATCAATCGGGATGAGGAGTGGGTATTCTGGAACTATGGTCGGGAAGGGGATGGACATTTCCATGACGCCGTGCGTGCTTTGCCGCTGCCACTAGGGCGTTCAGCTCTAGAAGCTGGCCATGGTGGACTTGAAGAGGTTAGAGCAGTGGGAGCCAATTTGGCAGAGCAGCTGGAGCAATCGCTTAGTGCCGACTGGCTGGCGCGCATTAGGGAAAAGTCCGGCTCGGTCGCTGCTTTTTTGAAGGCGAAGCAGCTTTATTTTATTAAGGAGGGGCTGACTGACGCGGAACCCTTCGCTTATTGCAGTGAAGTGCGGGAGCTGGTGCTAAGCGCCAATGAAATTAGCGATGCTGCACCGCTCAGCGGCTGTACGCAGCTTAAGGTGCTGTACATTGGCGGCAATCCGATTATGGATGTGAGCGCGCTGTCGGAGCTTGCTTATTTGCAGGAGCTGTATTTGACGGGAACTGGTGTTGTGGATATTGCCCCACTGGCTAAGCTGCCAAAGCTTAAAAAGCTGGCGGCTGAAAATGTGCCGATTGTCGATTTTTCACCCCTTGCCCAGTCCAAAAGCTTGCGCCGTCTCGCCGTCTCAAACATCAACGGGGAGCAACTGCGCGCGATCTGTGAATTGGAGCAGCTGCAGGAGCTTTCGATACAAGGCTTCGCGGATGAAGCGGCCAAGCAGCAAATCGGTCTGCTCAGCAAGCTGAAAAAGCTGAAGTCGCTAGAGCTGAAGCAGCTGGAGCTTGATGATCTCACATTCGCAGCCGCGCTTTCCAAGCTGGAAAGCTTGCAGCTGGAGCATACATCGGTTGCAGATATGTCGGCTGTAGCCGAGTGTAGCAGCTTGAAGGAACTTGAGTTGAACGGCTGCGAGCAGCTTGGCCAATTGGAAGCGGTGGCGAAATCGGCCTCGCTGCAGCAATTCGCTGGCAGCTTTGCACAATTTAATGTGCTGAAGGATCTTTTTGCGCAAAAGGTAGATATGAGCAAAATGATCGGCAGCATGACGGACGAAGAAGAGGAAATTTGGCTGGCATATAATAGGGCATAGAGTACCACAACGGGCACAAGGCTGCCCTACCGCGGACAAGGATAATGGAGATAGTGGACTTAAGCATAATGTAATCATAGAACGCGGTTGCAGCCAGGTGAGATTTTTGGCGGCAGCCGCTGTTTAATTCTGGGGATAAAACGGCTTGATTAAGGTATCATCCCATACTTGCACTTCTATATATCTTTCCGGGCCTTTGTCTCCATGGGCATTCCATGCTTGGGGCAGACCGTAGCTTGTTATAATATCGGCAATCTCACTGATCGTATACACTTGACCGCGATAGGGCTTCCCGTCGTTGTATCGCATTGCAGGAAATAAATCGCCATAAGTAAAGCTAAGAATGTCAGGTTCAAAGTCATATATGGAAAATGGGATAGCTTTGCCTTGTGGATACCAATCCAGCAGCCAAGGGCACTCTCCAAGAGTCATATAGTGAGGATATTTTTGCAAAGGCTTGCCTCCCTTAACAATGAATAAATCTCTTGCCCTCTCTTCAAGCATACGCCGAATGTCTAGATAATCCGTGGAGCGACTACTTGCAAATCCTCTTTTCTGAGATCGAATTTGTTGAAGAACCTTTTCGGCCTCCTGCGGTTCTAGAGCGGATAGATTGCGAAATGGGCCTGTAGATTCATCGTAATAATGATACAGCTTCATTTTCATCGTCATCATGCTTCACCTCGCCTATTTCTAATTTAATTAGCTGGCTTTAGCATTAATATATCAAATTTATGGAAGGAATTCGTTCAAGGAAATGCAAAAAAAAAGAAGTTGGTCAGCTACTCTTGTTGCTCTTTGTCTAGCGTGTATTCAAGGCAAATCTCGTCTGACTGATTCAAGGTTGGGGAACCGCCGCATTCGATTGTTGCAGAGACCATGGTCGCAGAGCCTTCTGTTACTGAGATCGTTGTTACTGAACCCGCTATTACTGAGATCACTGTCACTGAGCCCGTTGTTACTGAGCCCGCTGTTACTGAGCCCGTTGTTACTGAGCCCGCTATTACTGAGATCACTGTTACTGAGACCGTTGTTACTGAGCCCGCTATTACTGAGCCCACTGTTACTAAGACCGTATTACTAAGACCAGTGTTACTAAGTCCATTGTTACTGGGAGCGCTGTTGCCGAGACGTCGCAGTCTGGAACGTTCCCTCCTTCTTTTGGCGGACTGAGTTTCCGCTATTTTGGCTTTTAATCTGATTTCAGACCGTACGCGGACAGGAGATCCGTTATTGCTCTCATTATCCTGTCAAAATAGCTATTTGCAGCGCATTAGCGTCTCCTGAGTCCGCAACCTATGCCTGAATCCGTGTCTCTGTTAAAATAGCGGCTTCTGAGTCCGCGACATATGCCATAATCTGTGAATTTGTTGAAATGGTGGCCCCTGAGTCCGCCGCCTATGCCATAATCTGTGATTCAGTTGAAATAGGCGCTATAGGCGCTGCTGCGTCCACCAAGTCTTTTTTATGCAGGGAGCAAACCGCTGAACCGAGGAGCATGAGGCTGACCTTCGTACGTAGGTTCACATTCATGATGGATATCATTCGCAGTAGTAGCGGGAATACGTTTGACGCTGGCTTCAAGCAAAATCCGCTCTGGATCTAATCTGCATCTAATCCGGATCTAATGCAGATCTAATGCAGATCCGCTCTGAATCGGCTCTTGCTTGTTTAAGTTTGCATACAAGCCCTAATATGCAATACCAATTCTCTTTCTAAAAGTCTCTTGACAGTCAATTACTCTAATGTTAGAGTAATTATATTCTAATATTAGATTAAATAATTTAAGAATAAAAAAACGACTAGTGGGGGAATTAAAATGAGTATTGTATCTATTGTGATTCAAGTTTTGTTGGGTCTGGGTTTTCTTATGTTTGGTTTTATGAAGCTGGGCTCGAAGCAAATGGTCGATGAGTTCAAGCGTTACGGCTTGCCTTCCGGCGTTCGGCTGTTCACAGGCGTGGCTGAAATTGCGGCGGCGGCTCTTGTTGTGGCGGGTATTTGGTACAGCGGTCTGGCTGCTTGGGGCAGCTTGCTTATCGTAGTTATTATGGCGGGTGCCATTGCTACTCACCTTAAAGTTAAAGACCCTGGGTCGAAAATGGGCATGCCGCTCGTATTGCTGGTGCTTGGCCTGATCGTATTGCTGCTCAACTGGAGCGCATTGGCGGGCTAATAAGGCAACGAACGTAACCGATTCGTTAAAGCTATAATATTTTCATCCTCAATCAAAGGAGATGCATTCAAATGAAAATACGGATTGTAAGTCCAGATGAGCAGGGCATAGGCGAGTTTGACGGTGGCAAAATAAAAGAGCAGAAGCCAATCGGCTTTTCTGGCGAAGGCTCTATTTTCAACCGGCTCGGCCCTTTGTTTTATTGGGCATGGGGACATATCGAGGAAGCGGGCCAAATTGGCGAGCATCCGCATAAGGGCTTTGAAATTTTAACCTATGTGCTGAGAGGCAAGAGCTCCCATCGGGATTCTCTCGGTACGCACAGCGACGTGGGCGAAGGCGGCGTTCAAGTGATGCAGACTGGCTCCGGGATGTGGCATGCAGAAGGCTCGGACGGCCCGGCAGAGCTGTTCCAAATTTGGCTGGAGCCGCATTTAAGCAAGGCGGTGAAACGGGAGCCGATATATAATAAATATACGCATGAGCAATTTCAGCGAACCTCCGAGAATGGGGTATCGGTGAAAACGATTTTGGGCGGGCAATCCCCCATTAAGCTCGTAGCTGATGCAGCAATGGTCGATGTAGAATTGGAAGCCGGGGCGCAGCATACGTACAGCTATTTCCTAGGACGCAGCCGCATTGCGGGCGTATTGGTCATCAGAGGCGAAGGCACGATTGCAAGCGAGCAGGAGATTTCATTTGCAAATAAAGATTTTATAGTGGTACAGTCAGAGGATGGCGGAGAAATACGCATAAGCAATCCAGGTCAGGAACGCCTGCGCTTCAGCATCATTGACGTTCCGGCAGAGGTAGATTACCCGCTGTACAACAAACCGTGGTAACGGGTTTATTTTAGACGGGAAAGGAGGTTGGGTATAGATGTATCAAGCAGATGAGCGCACCGGGCTGGACTTGAGGCTGTTCCGTGTATGGAGCAAAGCTTCTATGGCCGTATTCGGAAATGTCAAAAAAGACATCGCAAGCCACGGCATTGAGCCGGAGCAATTCATTATTCTTGAGCTATTATACAGCAAGGGGCCACAGCCAATTACGAAAATTGGCGAAACCTTCTCCATTCCAACCGGAAGCATTACTTATGTCGTAGACAAGCTGGAGAAAAAAGGATACGTCAAGCGGCATCCTAGCCCGACCGATCGCAGAGCTTCCAATGCCGCGCTTACCGAATCGGGCACGCAGCTGTTTAATGAAATTTTTCCTAAGCATGCGGAAATGATTTCACGCAGCATGTCATTCATTGATGACTCGGAGAAAGAGCTGCTGATCCAGCTGCTCAAAAAAATCGGGCTTGGCGCAGAACAGCTAAGCTGATGCTTGTATAACGGCAGAGCTAATTCCGTCTAGTACCGAAAAAGGCCAATAGCCCCGCTAAATCATGAAGGCAAGCTTCGTGATCTAGCGGGGCTATTTTTCATAGGCATATTAAGCGGGGCTTAGTTCAAGCTCATCATTATCGTTGCTGTTAAACACATCGCGATCCAGCTCGCCTTCGGCTTGAGCGACGAGCACGGAAGTGACCGTCGTTCCCGTTGCATTGACAGCTGTGCGGCCCATATCAATAAGCGATTCGACAGCGACGACAAGTGCCAGTCCTTCCAGCGGCAGGCCAACGGCAGTGAGCACGACAGTTGTCGAGATGGAGGCAGGGCCCGGAACGCCAGCAACACCGATCGACGAAATGACGCTGACGAGCACGATCAGAATATACTCGGTAACGCCGAGTGGAATGCTGTAAATATGCGATACGAATACGGCAACTACGGCAGGCCATACGCCGCCGCAGCCGTTGAAATTCATCGTGGCGCCAAGCGGAGCGACGAAGCTGGCAACTTTAGGCGATACGCCGAGGCGCTTCGTAATGACCTCCAAATTGATTGGCAAAGTTGCGTAGCTGCTGCGTGTCGTAAACGCGACTGCAATGGTCGGATACGCCTTCTTGAAAAACCGCAGCGGATTCAGCTTGGCAACGAAGGAGATCAATCCGCCAAATACGAGCACGAAATGCAAAATGAGGGCAATGTAGGTGACGATAATAAGCATGCCGAGCGGTTTTAAGGTTTCAAGGCCATATTTGGCGGCCATCACGGCAATTAGCGCATAAACGCCGTATGGCGTGAAGCGAAGCACGAATTTGACGACCTGATGCAGCACCTCGGTGAGCGAGGCGAACAGCGCTTTGACAGGCTGGACGGCATCGGGCTTCTTCGCGCCAACCTTGACGATGGCAATGGCGATGAAGATGGCGAAGATCAGCACCGGAAGCACCTTGCCGGTTGCCGCTTCATTAATCGGATTGGAAGGCACCTGGTCCAAAATAACCTGGAAGAAGCTCGGCACCTCCCTAGCCTCAAAGCCTTCCGGCGAAGTCGCTTCAAAAGTGCCTGCCGGGTTCAGCGCTACGGCAACGAGCAGGCCGATAATAGCGGCGACACCTGTGGTGGCGAGAAACCATGACACGGTCTTGATACCGATCTTTTTCAGGAAAGCGATATTGGTGATGGAAATAATGCTGTTCACGACGAGCACGAAGACGAGCGGAATAACAATCATGCGAATTAAGCTGATATAGATGGAGCCGATTGTGCCAACCCCTTCAAATTGCAGCTCGAATTTATTGAAAATAATGCCGGCGACAAGTCCAAGGCCAAGCGCCAGCAGCACCCTCGTGCCGAAGCCTATGCGTTTCTTCGCGAGATAATAAAGCGCGGCGAGAATGATTGCCGATACGAGCAGCGATATCCAGTTGTTCTGAAAAGCGGCTACTAAATTGTTTTCCATCTTCAACATCCTTTCAGCTATGACGAGTAAGAATGTTATATAATTCCTACCTGTTTACTAAGTATTATAGTACGAAATGTAATATAGCACTCGTCTTTCGCTTCTGTCAATTATAAATTTGGCAAAAAAGAGGGAAACCGCTTACTTGCGGCTCCCCTCCTCAAATTCTTATTATGCTTAGATTTCTACGCGAAACGGCAGCTTTGCCGCCAGAGGACGGCAAAGCCGTTTACGCTTGGTCTGCTGGCGTTGCTTTTTTATAGGCCGCAGGCGTTTGCCCGGTTACTTTTTTGAACATGCGGTGAAAATGGGGCAGGCTCTCGAAGCCGCAGGCGTCGGCAATGAGCCGAATGTTCTCGTCGCTTGCCAGCAGCAGCTCCTTGGCGCGAATAATGCGCTTCGCCGTCACATAGTCGGTGACATTCATTCCGGTGAGCTGCTTAAATACGCGGGAAAAATGGGCTGGAGTGACCGCCGCCATTTGCGCCAATACGGACAAGCCGAGCGGGGCATCGGGATGCTCATCAATATAGTGGAGAATGTTCCGCATCCATAACGGGCCAATCAGCGGGCCATCCGCCTTGGCATATTCGCGGCTGCTCGCAATTATCCGGCGGTTCATCAGCAGCAAAATATGCTCCAACTGCAGCAATATCGCCTGCCGATAGCCGGGCTGCTGCTCGCGCTGCTCCAGCTCAAGCTCATCAATGAGCTGCACCAGCTTAAGCTGCTCCTGCATTGTCGGCTCAAATTTGTAGCGTTTATGCTTTTTGGCATGGTCGAAGCAGCGCAAATACGAGAAGGTATCTCCGAACGACGCCGTCTGGACGAATAAGGTGCTGAAAAAAATCGCCGTCGACGTCACCGGCTCCTCCTTGTCGGGAAACGAGCGATGTATCGTATTGCCCGGAATAATGAATAAATCGCCAGGCTTCATATCGTAAAAGGTTTGGTCAATAAAAAAAGTGCCTTTGCCCTCATAAATATAGACAAGCTCATACCAGTCATGCAGATGATCGGGCAGCTCCGTCTGCCAATGCTTGCGGTCACGGTAGACGAAATCGAAAGGAAATGAGCTGCCAACCTCGAACGGCTTGCGAAACGGCTTCATAAGCGAACGACTCCTCCTTGCGCCAGCATGGGCTAAGCGCGCAATGTTTCTATAGTCCAGCATAGCAAAAATCAAAATACAGTACAAATATGCAGGAATACGTTATTTTTAATATCATTATTGGCATTTATAATGAGATCAAAGGGATAGATAGCAGCGGGCGCAGGTTTCTGATTTAGAGCAGCTGCTGCTATGAAAACGTTAACAATTTTATGTTCATTTTAAAATATAGGAAAGTATATGATTTTGCTATCCTTTCTCTATATTTCTCGGACTGAAATGCGCTGCGCCGCCAAAGGACGGCGAAAACCGTTTCACCTTGTGTGAAAATATCGTTTTATAGGGGGCAGCAACGATGAGGATTGATGCGCATCAGCATTATTGGGCAATTGAGCGGGGCGATTACGGCTGGATTACACCAGAGGTACCTGTGCTTTACCGCGATTTTGGACCTGAGCATTTGCAGGCAAGCCTGAATCGGCATGGCATTAGCCATACGATCGCAGTGCAAGCCGCTCCAACGCTGGCTGAGACCGATTATTTACTCGCGCTGAGCGATCGCACGGAGTCGATTGCGGGAGTTGTCGGTTATCTCGACCTGTTCGATCCCGAGCATCTAAGCCATTTCGAACAATTTGAACGTCATCAGCGGTTCGTGGGGTTCCGCGTGATGATTCAAGAGCTGCAGGATGCGGGTGTGATTTTGCAGCAGACGTTCGTTGAGGCGCTGAAGGAGTATGAGCAGCGGGATACGCCTATTGACCTGCTCCTCACCTCGCATCAGCTTGATTCGCTCGTTCAGCTTATGAAGCAGGTGCCGAATTTGCGCGGTGTTATCGATCATTTGGCGAAGCCGCGTATTGCGGCGGGCGAGCTTGATCCTTGGCGCAGCCAGCTTACAGAGCTGGCGCGTTATCCAAAGCTGTATTGCAAGCTGTCAGGAATGGTCACAGAGGCAAGCCACGACAGCTGGCGGCCGGAGCATTTTATCGCGTATATTCGCCATGTGCTGGAGGTTTTTGGCCCGGACCGGGTCATGTTCGGCAGTGATTGGCCGGTGTGCCTGCTGGCGGCGGGCTATGATGAAGTTGTGGATGTGCTGGAGCAGGCGCTGCCAGCCTCTTGGGGAGATGCGGAGCGAAGCAAGCTGTTCGGACTAAATGCAAAGGAGTTTTATAAACTATGAGCCAGTTAAATAAGACGCTTCTGGGACAGGAAGACCGCGAACGGTACGAGGCGGTTCAAGCAGGGAAAATAACGGTGCTGCAAATCGGCGAAGGCAACTTTTTGCGCGGCTTTGCCGATTGGATGCTGCAGGAATGCCATAAGCAGGGGCTGTTCGGCGGTGGAGTCGCGGTGACGCAGCCGCGTCCAGGCGGCAAGCCGAAAATTGACGCTTTGGCCAAGCAGGATGGCCTTTATACGCTGGTCATTCGCGGATTGGAAAATGGCGCGGCTGTTGAGCGCAAGGAAGTCGTCACCGTATTTGCGAAAGCATTTGATCCGTATTCGGAGTGGGAAGCGCTGGTGCAGCTTGCGGAAAGCAAGGATTTGCGTTTCGTCGTTTCCAACACGACAGAAGCTGGACTTGCCTACAGGCCGGAGCCGCTGCAGGAAGGCCAGCCGATTCAGTCTTACCCGGGCAAGCTTGCTTATTTGCTGTATCGCCGTTTTCTCGCATTCGAAGGCGCTGCGGGCAGCGGCTTGATCTGCCTGCCTTGCGAGCTGCTGGAACGCAATGGCGACGAGCTGAAAGCTTGCGTCCTGCGCTATAGCGAGGATTGGGGCTTTCCGCAGGCGTTCAAGGAATGGGTGGAGCAGGACAATCGCTTCTTGAACTCGCTTGTAGACCGGATCGTGACGGGCTATCCTGATGAGCAGCAGGCGCAGCAATGGTTTGCGGAGTGGGGCTATGAGGACCCGATGCTGACGACAGCGGAGCCGTACCATTTTTGGGCGATTGAAGCGGAGCCGGAGCTGGATGAGCAGCTGCCGCTGCGCCGGGCAGGGCTGAACGTGCATTTTGTAGAGGATTTGAAGCCGTTTCAGCTGCGGAAGGTGCGGATACTGAATGGCGCCCACACGCTGATGACGCCGCTTGCGCTCGTTCATGGGCTGGAGCAGGTGCGCGAGGTGATGGAGCATACGGAGTTTGGCCCTTACGTTCGTGATGCAGTCGAACAAGAGATCATTCCTGCGCTGCCGCTGCCCGAGGGCGAGCTTAAAGATTATGCTGCTGCGGTGTATGAGCGGTTTCTCAATCCGTTCATTCGCCACCGGCTTGCCGATATTGCAATGAACAGCATCAGCAAGTTCAAGGTCAGGCTGCTGCCATCGCTGCTGGATTATGCAGATCGCGGCCAGCCAGTGCCTGTACGGCTGGTGCGCGCTTTTGCCGGATTGCTGCGCTACTATAAAGTAGAGAGCGATGGAGCAGGCTCATATACAGGTACGGATTTGCTCGGCACCGTCTACACGGTACGCGACGATGCCGGAGCATTAGCGGCGCTCGCAGCGGCGTGGGCTTTGGAAGACGCTGGTCAAGGCTCAGCAGCAGCGGCGGGCTCGGCACAAGCGCAAGCAGAGCGGCTGCTGGCGCTAAGCGAGCTATGGGGACGCGACTTGCAGGCAGTGCCAGGCTTGGTGGAAGCGGTAGCTTCACAATTAGAGGAACTGGAGCGTGGTGCACATGAATAACTGGGTTCGGCTTAATGAGAAGGATCAGGTCATTATTGCGCTTACGCCGCTTTCCCAAGGGGATAAGCTGACACTTGAAAATGGCAGGGAGCTGGAACTGCTCGAAGACGTGCCGAAAGGGCATAAAATCGCCTCTACTCCAATTCCACAGGACGCGCATGTACTCAAGTTTGGCTATTCCATCGGCATCGCCAAGTCGGATATTTCAGCAGGCAGCTGGGTGCATACGCATAACATTGGAACAGGGCTGAAAGGATTTTTGGAATATTCGTATGATCCGGCAAAGGGCCGCGAGGAATCGGCAGCGCCAGCTGCGAGCTCGGCGAATCGTGCGAACCAGACGTTTAAAGGCTATGTGCGGGATGGCGGTGAGGTCGGCATTCGCAATGAGATTTGGATTATTAATACGGTCGGCTGTATTAACAAAACCTGTGAAATCGTAGCGCGGCGCGCTGATGCGATGTATGCGGGCCGCGTCGATGGCGTTTATCATTTTGCCCATCCGTTTGGCTGCTCGCAGCTTGGCGATGATCTACAGCATACACAGAAGCTGCTTGCTTCGCTTGTGAATCATCCGAATGCGGCAGGCGTGCTCGTTATGGGACTCGGCTGTGAAAATAACCAGATCGACCTGTTTAAGCAGGCGATTGGCGACTACAATCCGGAGCGCGTCAAGTTTATTAAGTCGCAGGAGGTTGAAGACGAGCTGGAGGCTGCGCTTGAGGAAATCGACGCTCTCGTCGAATTCGCAGAACGCTTCAAGCGGGAGCCGGTACCGGTTGCGAAGCTCAAGCTGGGACTTAAATGCGGCGGCTCGGACGGCTTGTCCGGCATTACCGCCAATCCGCTTGTCGGAACAGTTTCGGATCGCCTAATTGAGGCGGGCGGCACAGCGATTTTGACCGAGGTGCCGGAAATGTTCGGTGCGGAAACGATATTGATGAATCGCGCAGACAATGAGCAGGTTTTTGGGAAAATCGTGCATTTGATTAACGACTTTAAGCAATATTTTATCCGTCATGATCAGGAAATTTATGAAAACCCTTCGCCGGGCAACAAGGCTGGCGGCATCAGTACGCTGGAAGAAAAGTCGCTTGGCTGTACGCAAAAGGGCGGTCACGCGCTGGTCAAGGACGTTGTGCCTTATGGCGAGCGGATTTCGCATACAGGCTTGAATTTGCTTGAAGCGCCGGGCAATGATCTCGTATCGGTAACGGCTTTGTCTGCGGGTGGCGCGCATATCGTGCTGTTTACGACAGGTCGGGGAACGCCGTTTGGCGGCCCGGTTCCGACAGTGAAGATCGCGACGAACAGCGAGCTGGCGGGACGCAAAAAGAACTGGATCGATTTCAACGCAGGACAGTTGCTCGAAGGCAAGACGATGAATGAGCTGACCGATGAGCTGTGGGATCAGCTGCTGGCGCTCGCTTCAGGCGAAGCGAAGACAAATAATGAACGCAACGGCTTTAAGGAAATTGCGATTTTCAAAGACGGCGTTATTTTGTAATCGGAGGGAAAACGATGAAATATCGCAAATTAGGCAAAACCGGACTGGATGTATCAGTACTCAGCTTCGGCGCATCTTCCCTCGGTTCAGTATTCCGGGAGACGAATGAGGAAGAAGCGATTCGTACCGTTCACAGCGCTTTGGATGCGGGCATCAACTATATCGACGTTTCGCCGTATTACGGACTAACGAAGGCGGAGACGGTGCTCGGCAAGGCGATTAAGGAGCTGCCCCGAGACAAGTTTCTGCTCTCAACTAAAGCAGGCCGATACGGCGTGGACAGCTTCGATTTTTCCGAAAGCCGGATTATTAGCTCTCTTGAAGAAAGCTTGCAGCGGCTCAATACGGACTACGTTGATTTTATGTTCCTTCACGATATTGAGTTTGTTACGCCTGAGCATGCAGCACAGGGCATTCCAGCGCTGCAAAAGCTCAAGGAGCAGGGTAAAATCCGCCATTATGGCATTTCCGGCTTGCCGCTGCAGCTATTCGAGAAATGGCTGCCGCATACGGAAGTCGATGTCATTTTATCCTATTGCCATTATTCATTAAATGATACGTCGCTGCTCGGCCTGCTGCCGCTCATTGAGCAGCACAATGTCGGCTTGGTCAGCGCGTCACCGTTGTCGATGGGTTTGCTTGGCACGAGAGGCACGCCTGATTGGCATCCAGCGAGCGCCGAGTTGAAGGCCGCCTGTCTGCGTGCTGCCGAGCATTGTGCAGCGCAAGGAATCGATATTGCGAAGCTGGCGATGCAGTTTGCAGTAGCGAATGAGCAAATTCCGACGACGCTGGTCAGTACAGCGAATCCAGAAAATATCCGCCGCAACGCGGCATGGATAGATGAGCCTATGGACGAGCGGCTGCTTAAGGAAGTGCTTGAATTGCTGGCGCCCGTTGCCAATGAAAGCTGGCTCAGCGGCTTGCCGGAATATAATGAGAAGATCGGCATCGGCGGGCAAAGGAGCACGACATCATGAAAGCCATTGTATGCGAGCAGCCAGACAGCCTCAAGCTGACGGAGCAGGAGCAGCCTGCTTTTGGCGGCGGCAGCGGCAGCGGTGAAGGTCCATTCGCAGCTGGCCCGGAGGATGCTATTATTCGCATTCGCCGCATCGGCATTTGCGGGACAGATATGCATGCCTACAAAGGCAATCAGCCTTTCTTTCAATACCCTCGTGTTCTCGGACATGAGCTGGCGGCTATTGTAGAAGAGGTTGGCGAAAATGTAGCCGGGCTTGTGCCAGGCGATCAAGTCAGTGTCATTCCATATATGCACTGCGGTACTTGCATCGCATGCAGACGCGGCAAAACAAATTGCTGCACCGCCATGCAGGTGCTGGGCGTTCATAGGGATGGCGGCATGCGCGAGCTTATTGCGGTTCCCGCCACCCATCTGATTAAGACGGATGGCTTGACGCTGGACGCGACGGCGATGCTGGAGCCGCTTAGCATCGGCGCCCATGCTGTGCGCCGTGCGGAGCTGGAAGCGGGCGAGACCGTGCTCGTCATCGGAGCAGGGCCGATCGGGCTTGGCGTCATGGCGTTTGCCAAGCACCGGGGAGCGCGTGTTATTGCGATGGATATTAATGAGGAGCGGCTTGCTTTTTGCAAGGATTGGGCTGGTGTTGATGAAACGGTTCATGCCTTGCAGCAGCCGAAAGAGCGGATCGCTGAGCTGACAGCGGGAGAATTTCCAACCGTCGTATTTGACGCAACGGGCAATGCCCGTTCGATGACGGATGCCTTCGCCCTGACAGCGCATGGCGGCAAGCTGGTCTATGTTGGACTCGTGAAGGCGGATATTGCCTTTCATGATCCCGAGTTTCACAAACGCGAGCTGACGCTAATGGGAAGCCGCAATGCAACGCGTGAGGATTTCGATATCGTCATTGAAGCGGTATCCAGCGGCAGCGTTAACGTAGACCGATTAATTACGCATCGCTCGTCCTTTGAAGGCATGCTTGATGTATTCGACGAGTGGCTGAAGCCGGAGTCGAAGGTCATTAAAGCGGTAGTCGAACTATAACCTGATTGTTGCTATTGCTCATCATGTACGACTTATGCTAAAGTAAGTTTAGCTTTTCTGATCCTGTGTGAGCTAAGCTTACGTAGATGGCATCGGCTGTGCAGGAATGATAATGAAGGGAGAGCTGCGGCTCTTCTTTTTTTATATAGAGACAGGCTTTTATCTATGGGATAAAGGGTTGTCTGGCAATAGCAGAGGGGGAAATGAAGGATGAGTATTGTAAATGATTTATTGTCATATAATGAGAAATTTGTTGAGGAAAAACGTTATGAACAGTTTCTGACCGACAAGTTCCCAGCGAAAAAGCTGGCGATTTTGACGTGTATGGATACTCGTCTTGTTGAGCTGCTGCCGCAAGCGCTGAATTTGCGCAATGGCGACGCCAAAATCATTAAAAACGCCGGCGCGATTTTGACTCAGCCGTTTGGTAGTGCGATGCGCAGTATTTTGGTCGCTGTCTATGAGCTGGGTGTAGAAGAAGTGCTCGTTATTGGGCATCACGGCTGTGGCATGAACAATTTGGATACGCAGGGCATGGTCAATAAATTCAAGGAAAACGGCATTTCCGAAGTCGTTATCGAGACGCTTGAGAGCTCCGGCATTAAGATGGACCGTTTCTTGAAGGGGTTCGATAAGGTAGAGGAAGGCGTCATGGACAGCATCGGCATTATTCGCAACCATCCGCTGATGCCTGCGCATATTCCTGTGCACGGCTTCGTTATTGATCCGGAGACAGGACGCCTTGATCTGGTGGATGAAGGATATAAGAAGGAATAATTTATTCGAAAAAATAGCATGTAAGCAAGCCCCTTTCGCATGAAGCGAGAGGGGCTTGTTCTTGTATGCTTAAGTTATGTGTACGTGGAGTTAAGCTTGACTCGTCTTCGCAGCCGTCGTAATCATCCACGGAATGCCGAATTTGTCTTCCAGCTGTCCGAACAGCGAACCCCAAAATTCCGGACTCAGCTCTTTTTTCACCGTTCCGCCCTCTGACAGCTTACTGAAAGCCTCATGAGCTTCCGCTTCGCCTTCGAATTCCAAGCTTAGATTAATGGCACTTCCATGGGTCAGCTTCTGGTACACAGCATCGCATAACATGAAATGAACACCAGCGGCCTTCATCTCAAGATGAAGGATTCTATCCTTTGCATCCTCTTGCGTATTCGGCAAATCCCCGAATTTCATAATGGAGATGATTTCCCCTCCAAGCGCCTGAATATAAAAATCAGCCTGTGCCTTAGCATCCTCAGAGAAAAAATAAGCAGTGAGCTTCGCCATTGTTCAGCTTCCTTCCCATTATGAAATGTATAGACTTGTACCTTATTTAGTATAGCCTATGTTTCGGAAATATCTTTATTTTTGATTGTTATGAGAATATTTCATTCAAGGAACTCGGAAGCTCCGTCAAGGAATAAGCCGCCTGAGCTGAATTTCCGTAAGGAGGAGCTTATTAGGTTGGTCGGGGCAGACTAATTTACTGAGGATTGGCCCGAGGAGCAGATGGTGCAAATCAAGTTTTTTCGCGGACATGACCTGTGTCCATATGCTAGTATTGTAATAAATCCCTGTTAGTTAGGTGGCGGTAAAGCCTGATGGTGCAGCGGATGTACATTCACTGGATCTTGGGGCAGGAAAGGGTATGATGAAGTGGCAACCATTAAAGATATTGCACAGCTGGCGAGCGTCTCAATCGCAACGGTATCGCGGGTGTTGAATTATGACCCTTCGCTGTCGGTTGGAGACGATACACGCAAGCGGATTTTTGAAATTGCGCAGGAGCTGAATTATAAAACGCTGCGCGAGCGCAATGGCACAGCAGCGAAAGAAATGACACGAATCGGCATCGTGAACTGGTATTCCGATCAGGAAGAGATGCTTGATCCTTATTATATGGCGGTGCGGCTCGGCGTGGAGCGGGAATGCTTTCAGCGTCAGATGGAAGTCGTCAAGCTGTTCCGGCAGGAGCGCTCATATTATAGCGAATGGGTCGGCGAATTGGACGGCATGATTGCGATTGGACGTTTTGAGAAGGAAGATCTCGACATGTTCCCCGCTTCTATGGACAAAATCGTATTCGTTGACTCTTCGCCGGATGATCAGCGCTTTGACTCGGTCATTATTGATTTGCGCAAATCGGTGACCGAGTTGCTGGATTATCTTGTCCATTTGGGCCATCAGCGAATCGGATACATTGGCGGGCATAATATCGTTAATAATAAGCGGGTACGCGATGAACGCGAAGTGACGCTGCGGGACTATTTGAAAAACAAAGATATTTTTCATCCCCAATTTATTTTCACTGGTGAAAATTTGTTTGCCGAGGATGGTTATGTGCAGATGTCCCGTGCGATTGAGAGTGGGGAGCTGCCGACAGCCTTTTTTATCGAAAATGATTCCATGGCCGTAGGCGTTTTGCGGGCCCTGCATGAGGCGGGAATTGAGGTGCCGGGCGCGGTGTCGCTCGTCGGCTTCAATGATATTCCGATCTCGGAATTTGTCCAGCCGCCGCTGACGACGGTCAAGGTGCATATGGAATATATGGGCGAGACAGCGGTGGAGCTGCTCGCGGAACGCTTGACCACGAAGCGATCGATTCCGAAAAAGGTCGTGATTCCGACGGCTTTGACGATTAGGAGCAGCTGCTCGGACGTATAATAACAGGGTGAAAAAGGCTCATCGCTGCATGAATGGTTTGGCTTCCCTTGCGGTTACCCCTCTTCAGCCTGTTTACGAGCAGGCCCCGTTATGATATAATGTGGGCATAAGTTAATATTCGGTCGGAGAAACGGAGACACCGCAGAAACCTTTTGCATTGCGCTAGATATTGCGCAGCTTAAGGTGTTTGCGGTTTTTTCGTTTTCTTTTTTTTCAGGATATTGCATAAGGACTAGCTGAAAAGGTGGAATAGACGATGAGCAGACAGACAGGATCGGCAAAACAAGGTGCTTTTAGCGCATTAAATAGGGAACAGCTTTATCGCAGTCTAGGCGAGGAAACCTTCGATTTGCTCGTTATCGGCGGCGGCATTACGGGAGCAGGCATTGCGCTTGATGCCCAGACGCGCGGTATCAAGACAGCGCTTGTAGATATGCAGGATTTTGCGGCAGGGACATCGAGCCGTTCAACGAAGCTTGTTCACGGCGGTCTGCGTTATTTGAAGCAGCTGGAAATCGGCGTTGTAGCGGAAGTTGGCAAAGAGCGTGCGATTGTATATGAGAACGGGCCGCATGTGACGACGCCCGAGTGGATGCTGCTGCCTTTTTACACAGGCGGCACCTTCGGCAAATTCTCGACCTCGCTCGGCCTGCGCGTGTATGATTTTCTGGCTGGCGTTAAACGCGGCGAGCGCCGGAAAATGTTCAGCGTAGACGAGACGATGAGCAGAGAGCCGCTGCTGAAGCGCGAAGGCATGAAGGGCGGCGGCTATTATGTGGAATACCGCACCGATGATGCGCGTCTGACGATTGAAGTGATGAAGAAGGCTGTAGATATGGGCGCTCTGGCGATCCCTTATGTGAAGGTGGAATCGTTCATTTATGAGGATGGCAGAGTTGTTGGCGCTAATGTGCGCGATCTGCTGTCTGGAGCCGAGAGCAAGGTGCGTGCCGTTAAGGTTGTCAATGCGACAGGTCCATGGGTCGATACACTGCGCGAGCAGGATGGCTCGAAGCAGGGCAAAACGGTTCATTTGACTAAAGGGGTGCATTTGGTATTTGACCAATCGCGCTTCCCGCTGCACCAAGCGGTCTATTTCGATACGCCAGACGGACGTATGGTGTTCGCGATTCCGCGTGACGGCAAAACGTATATCGGCACGACCGATACGAACTATAAGGCAGATAAGGCGCATCCGCGCATGACGAAGCAGGATCTGGACTATATTTTGCAGGCGGCGAATTTCATGTTCCCTTCGATCAAGCTGAAAGCCTCCGACGTGGAATCGAGCTGGGCTGGCCTCCGTCCGCTCATTCACCAAGAAGGCAAAGACCCTTCGGAAATATCGCGTAAGGATGAGGTATTCGTCGCGGGGTCTGGGCTGATCTCGATTGCAGGCGGCAAGCTGACGGGCTATCGCAAAATGGCGGAAAGCGTCGTGAACACGGTAAGCACGCAGCTTACAGCGGAAGGGCGCAGCGGCATTCGCCCAAGCGGCACGAAAAATCTGCCTTTGTCGGGCGGCGACTTCGGCGGCTCCTCCCATTTCCCAGCCTTCGTTGCCAAGAAAACGGAGGAAGGCGTTCGTGCGGGGCTGTCTCGTGCAGAGGCTGAGCGGCTTGCCCGCCATTTTGGCACCAATGTGGACCGAGTCATTGGCCTTATCCCGCAATACAAAGGCCAGGCAACAGCTAGCGGCCAAGAGCTTCCGCTCAGCCTGCGCATTGAGCTGATGTACGCTCTGGAATATGAGCTGACGACAAAACCGGCGGATTTCTGGATTCGCCGTACAGGCAATCTGCTGTTTGACCGCGCTCGCGTTCTGCAGTGGAAGGAAGCGGTGCATGCCGAGATGGCCGCGCTGTTCGGCTGGTCGGAAGAGACGAGCGCAGCTTATGCTGCCGAGCTGGAGCAGGAGCTGCATTATGCAGTGACGCCAGTGGAGCAGGAATAGGAACTAGCAGATGTAGCAGTAGCAGTAGCTGTAGTAGTAGCAAAATTAAAGTGAATGAGCATCACAATAACAGCAATATAGCGGCAAAACGGACAACAGCCAGTATGTATGCACAAGCCGCTGCCGCCTACTAAATAAGCTTCCTTTATACACCATTCGTGTATGAAGGGGGCTTATTTTTTTGATGCCTTTTTATTGAAATTAAGGTTGTTCTATTAATAAACAAACTTAAAAAGTCGATATATATTTTATTATTATAGTATAAGTATGTAAATTAGTCCTGTTATATATCATTTAGACTGTAACATTATTCCCTGTACTATAACTTTATGGTACAGCTGGAGCTTAGGCAGATTGAAGGAGATGACATAATGGCCTTATTTTCCGTTAGCTATGAAGAATTGCGAATACTTCCTTTTGACATGAGATTGCATCATGTGCTGCTCGTCAAGAAAGTTCATGATCACGCCAAATTGACGTTTACGGGCATCATTCCGGAGGAAAAGGAGGATTATTATGTTCGAATGGCGGATGATCAAACCCCTATCGAGCTTCTTTATACCGAAAAAAGCGGGAAGCAGCATCGGCTGTTTCATGGCATGATCATGAAGCTCCACGTTCGCGTAGAAAACCACGTTTATTGGCTGGAGGCGGAAGCCGTGTCGCATACACACGCGATGGATCTCAAGCCGCAAACCCGCTCCTTTCAAAATCAAGCGATGCTCCTCCCTGATCTCATGCAGCAAATCAGCAGCTATTATCCCAAAGGACAAACGTTCAATACGTTCGATGAAAATAAAAAGCTCGGTGCCTATACGCTGCAATATCAGGAAACCGACTGGCAGTTTTTGAAGCGTCTCGCTTCCCGCTATCATTCGGTGCTTGTTCCAGTTACGACCGAGGATTGCATCCGCGTGTATATAGGTATTCCAGACAATCGGGACGCTGGCAAGATAGAGGCGACGCACTACCGGATGTACAAGGACTTGGTTGCTTATAAACAAGAAGCGTCAATGGAAAAGTCCGGCCTTAGCGAGCAGGACTATATTTGCTACGAAATCGTGCTGAACAATCGGGTGCTTGAGCTGGGCGATAAAGTGACGTTCAAAGGGCATAAGCTTCATGTATTTGAGGTGCGCACGGAAATGCAGCAGGGGCTGCTCAGCCATCGGTATACGCTTTGCTTGAAGAGCGCGGCTTATCGCCGCAAGCGGCATAATGCCAAGCTGATTGGCGCGTCGATTTCGGGGAAAGTGATGGAGGTTGTGCGCGACGAGGTGAAGGTACAGCTTGATTACGATCAGAACTGGAGACTTGCCATTGCCAGCCCATTCCCTTATTCCACGATGTATGCGTCGGATGATCAGACAGGCTGGTACTGCATGCCGGAGAAAGGCGACAGCGTGCGGATTTATTTTCCGAATGCGAAGGAGGCCGAAGGGATTGCGCTTAGCTCGGTGCGGAAGAAGGTGCCGGAGGAAGCGATGAGTGCGGCGGTTTCGTCTGGGTCAGGAAGTGGCGGGGCGTCCGGATCGGCTGGATCAACAGGCGGGAAAAGCCAAAATGTAACGACGACGGTCGTACAGCAGGAGCAGCTGCAGCCGGTCATTAATTACGATAAGGATTTGAAGGACGATTTGATGGCGAATCCGAATACGAAGTTTTTGCTGACGCCAACAGGGCAAAAGATCACGTTCGAGGAAGATAAAATCACCATCACGGGCGCGACCGGAGGTGCCACGATTACGCTGACAAGCGCAGGCACGATCATTTTGAACTGTGAAAATAAAATTATGCTGCAAGCGAGCAAGCAGATAGAGATGGTTGGCGAATCGATCATGATGGTGGCGAACCAGATCGAAATGTCCACGAAGGATGGCAACGGAGGAATTACGATTGACCAAGGCCAGGTCGTCATTAAAGGGATTGAAGTGCTGATGAATCAGTAGGGAATGAACACCATAGATAGGAGAACAAGCGATGCACGATATGGAAGTGTGGCAGCATTTTTTAGAAGAGGATGTTATCCCGCAGCGCAATGCGCAAATTCGGGCGTTGCATCATTATTATGTGAAAAATAAAGCGTTGATCGCGGCAGAGTTCACCGCGCTGTTTGACCGATTTTGCCAAGCGGTGCTGGCTCGTCAGCAGGAAGGGCTTTTGCAGAAATGCGCCTATATCCACATCTCCTTGCTGCGGACAAGTCTGAGCGAAGGGCATCCGGTCTATATGCTCGAAGCGAGCGACAGGGAGACGGATGGCAAGGTGGGGCTGACTTCTTTTCGCTATGAGGCGGGGTGGATTTATGGCTTCGCAGAGGCTTGGGATCAAGGCTGCGAGGAGCGGCGTAAACGGTATATGGCCCAGCCTGCCATGCTGGCTGCTGCATCTCCNGAGACGGATGGCAAGGTGGGGCTGACTTCTTTTCGCTATGAGGCGGGGTGGATTTATGGCTTCGCAGAGGCTTGGGATCAAGGCTGCGAGGAGCGGCGTAAACGGTATATGAACCGGATTGAGCGCCATTCGTTTGAGGTTTGGATGAAGGAGCAGCTGTATCCGTTTCATGTGTATATGGTGCATGCAGCGCGGTATGCGATGGATGCGATTCGGGAGCTGGCTTCTTTTCAGGAGATCGAGAAGGATGATTCATTTGAGGTGCGCGTAGGCGAATACCGGGATCAAGAGGTTAGCGAGTCGGTCTATTGCGTGAAGGAGCGTCAGCGGACGTCGATTACGTGCAAGGGCTGGCTGGAAAACAAGCTGGATCAGGACTATATCTATGAGCATATCGCGGGCGTGAACCTAATGCGAGGGGAGTACGAAGGAATCGATGTGAATTATACGAGATTTGAAGAGGTGACGCTGACGGGCAGCACGCTTGCGAACAGCCGGATGCTGGGCACAAGATTCNGGGGAGTACGAAGGAATCGATGTGAATTATACGAGATTTGAAGAGGTGACGCTGACGGGCAGCACGCTTGCGAACAGCCGGATGCTGGGCACAAGATTCGAGCGGTGTGTGTGCGATCAGGCGGATTTTCAAGATTGCCTCTTATATGATGCCGATTTTCGCCATTGCGACCTGACCTATGCGCGGTTCGATGGCGTCCTCGGCAATCGGGACTATGTGGCAGAAGCACATGGTCTGGTGTTCGGGATGAACGGCGTGCAGTTCCAAGGGGCAGATCTGACGTATGCGAGTTTTCGGGGTGCGAAAATCGCGGCAGATTTTACGGGAGCCGAGCTGCTTGAGGTGGATTTCACTGGAGCAGATTTAACGGGCAGCCGGATGCTGGAGCGGGATGCGCTGCGGGTGGAGCTGACGGAGGAGCAGCGGCAAATGATTTGCTGGGTAAAGGAGCCGGTGCATGAGCATGCGTAGAGAGTGGGGAGAAGAAGGGGAATGGCACTCGCATGAGCTGGAGGCAGGGATGGAATATTTCGTGCTGGAGCATGATCGGCGCTTGCCGGCGAACGGGGCGAACCTGGCTTTTCCC